>DASXNY010000079.1:0-22246 GCA_036494715.1 Thermoleophilaceae bacterium | reverse complement strand
CGGGCGGCAGGTTCACGCCCTTGCCCTGCACCGGCTCGACTAGGAAGGCCGCCACCTCGCCGCGGTCGAGCTCGGCGCCGAGCGCGTCGAGGTCGCCGTAGGGCACGGGGTCGCAGCCGGGGAGCAGCGGCTCGAAGCGGTCGCGGAACTCTTCGTTGCCGTTCACCGACAGCGAGCCGAGCGTGAGGCCGTGAAAGCCGTGCTCGCAGTAGAGGATGCGCGGCCTGCCGGTGGCGGCGCGCGCGAGCTTGAGCGCGGTCTCGACCGACTCGCTGCCCGAGCTCGTCAACACCACGCCGTCGAGCGAGGCGGGCGCACGGGCGATCAGCGTCTCGGCGAGCACGCCCGGCAGCGTCGAGACGCCGAGCTGCGGCAGATTGGCCGTGTCGGCCGCGAGTACGCGCGCGAGCTGTTCCTTGACGTAGGGGTGGGCGCGTCCCAGCGAGAAGACGCCGTAGCCCGACAGCAGGTCGAGGTACTCGTGACCCTCGCGGTCGATCAGGTACGGGCCGCGCCCGCCAACCCATTCGCGGTCGAAGCCGAGCGTGCGCAGGATGCGGCCGAGCTGCGGATTGAGGTGGCGCTGGTTGAGCGCCATCGCATCGCCCGAGCGTAGTTCGAGCAGGTCGGCGACGTCCGGCGGACGCGCGTTGTCGGAGGAGCGAGCCACTGCCTGCATCCTCTCATCCGGGCCCGGCGGGGCGGGGCGCGCGTTGCGGCGGGTGGGTCAGTCGCGCACGGGCTCGAGGGTCGCGCGGATCTCCGCGGACACCATGTCGAACCAGCGCAACACATAGTCGAAAACCAGGGCCATACCGCCAATAATCGACCGCCGCGGGCCCGTGCTTGAAAGCGCGGAACGCCTTCTGGACGCGGCGCGCGGGGCGCCGCGTCCAGGGCGCCGTGGTTACGCGGTTGTGGGGTGGGCGTCGTCGCGGCGGGAGGCCGCGATACGCGCCTCCGCGAGGGGCAGCAGACCGCCCAGGATGCCGGCGCCGAGCGCGGCAAGTGCCCAGCCGGTGCCCTGCAGGTTCAGGCTCAGCGCGTGGTCGAGCGACCAGGCGCCGGGGCCGACGCCCGCGAGGGCGAACACGATGGCGACGAGCACCGCGTTGTACTCAAAGCCGCCGTTGGTGACCCAGACGCCCTTGGCGGCATGCACCTTGAGCACGGCCACCGTCATGACCGCGATCAGCGCGGCCGCGGCGAACGGGGTCACGAGGCCGAGTGCGATCAGCAAGCCGCCGGCGGCCTCAAACAGGCCGGCCAGGAACGCCTGACGCTTGCCCTGGGGGAACCCCATGGACTCGAAGAACTGGCCGGTGCCGGCGATGCCGTGCCCCCCAAACCAGCCGAACAGCTTCTGGGCGCCGTGGCCGAAGAACAACAGGCCGACGACCACCCGCAGCACGAGCAGTCCCAAATTCATTGACGCCTCCTACTGGCGAAAGTTGACTCCGCAACGAATAGTAGCAAATAGTTGAGGACACAACTAGTCCGGAGCGCGGAGTGCGGAGCTATGACCTATGACCTCTAGCCTCCGACCATGCCCTACCCAGGCGCCGGCGACTTCATCCCCGAAAAGCCCACGCTCGCCCGCCTGAGGGCGGCCGCTGATGGCTGCCGTGGCTGCGATCTGTGGGAGGGGGCGACGCAGGCGGTGTTGGGCGAGGGGTTGAAGAAGTCGCGGTTGATGTTCGTCGGTGAGCAGCCGGGCGACCGCGAGGACGTCGAGGGGCGGCCGTTCGTCGGACCCGCGGGAAGGCTGTTCGACCGCGCGCTCGAGGAGGCGGGGATCGACCGGCGCGAGGTCTACGTGACGAATGTCGTGAAGCACTTCAAGTACACGAGGCGCGGCAAGCGCCGCATCCACCAGCGTCCCGACGCCGCCGAGGTGGCGGCGTGCCGCCCGTGGCTCGAGGCCGAGCTCGGACAGGTCAGGCCGCGGATCCTCGTCTGCCTCGGGGCCGTGGCGGCCAAGGCGCTGCTCGGCTCGGGCTTCAGGGTCACGCGCCAGCGGGGCGAGTTCGTGGACTCGGAGCTCGCGCCGCTCGCCACCGCCACGGTGCATCCGTCGTCGATTTTGCGCGCCCCGGACGACGAGGCGCGCGAGCGCGGCTACCGCGACTTCGTTGCCGACCTGCGCGCGATCGCGAGCGCGCTCGAAGAGGCGGACTAGCGGTAGAGCCGGGCGTTGCGGTCGAGCGGCGTGCCAGCGAAGCCGTTCGGCCGGCCGCCCTGCACGTCGAGGTAGGAGAGCTCGCGTGCGACGCCGGCCATGTCGCCGTCGTCGTGGTCGATCATCCAGGTCTCGAGGGCGACGCGGCCGTCGGCGGTGCGCACGAGGCGGAACGCGCGCGCCTGCTGCGGGTAGTCGGCGAGCGACGAGGTCGTGATCAGCCAGTAGCCGCCCGCCGGCGAGTGGCGCGGCTCGATGCGGTTCTTGTGGCTGTTGCCCGCGACGGCCGCGATCACGTGCGGGTCGCGGTCGAGCAGCGCCAGCGCCGGCGCGCCGTCGGGGAACGACGTGAGCGCCTGGTGCGAGAAGACCACCACGTAGCGCTTGCCGGCGGCGGCGAGCTGCGCGCGCAGCCACCCCGCTTGTGCGGGCGTGAAGACGCCGCCCGAGCCCTGGGTGCGGCTCACCGTGTCGAGCACGATCGCGCGCACGCTCGGCCCGATGTCGAAGCTGTAGTCGAGCAGGGGCCCGGAACCGCCGACCCGGCTCGAGGCGCGCAGCCGCCGGAGCAGCTCGGCCGGCTCGATCAGCCGGCGTCGGGGATCGGGCGGGGTGATGGCCGTCCGTCCCGGCAGCCCGCCCGCGAGCAGCGACGCGACCTCCTGCGGCGCGGAGCGCTCGTCGCTGCTCGACGGCCGGATCGACGCCGGCAGCGACAGCACCCGTCGCGAGCCGGTGGCGACCGCGTTCAGCGCGGGCGTGGGCGCCACCTCGCCCTGTACGAGCAGGTCGTGGTTGCCCACGACCGGGTACCAGGGCGCGTCGAGCCCGGGGGAGCGGAAGCGGCGTTCGGCGGCCGCGAGCAGGCCGGGGTGCCGCGGAGCGTCGACGTCGGGCCGGTAGAAGAGCGGGTCGGGATCGCTCGCGCTCTGCACGCCGCTGTAGCCGGCGGCGCCACTGTTCGGGTTCACCGTCCCGCCGTGCAGCACCGCCAGCGCCTGGTCGAGCTCGTTTTGCTGGTCGTTGTCGATCAGGTCGCCGGTCTCGATCACGGCCTGGGGGTGGAGCGCGTCGAGCGAACGCACCGTGGCGGCCAGCACCTGCGGCGACAGCGCCTCCTGCGGGCGGAAGGTCGAGCTGAAGGCGCCGCCGTAGCGGTCAAGGAACGGCACTCGCGCCGGCGACTCCTCGTCGCGCACGTGAGCGTCGGTGAACTGGGCAAACAGCGCGAGCTGCTTCACCGGCTTCGAGCGCGGTGCGAGCGCCGTCCGGTCGAGCAGCGGCTCGCCTGGGCCGCGCTCGAGCACGCCGCTGTGGTCCGGGTCGTCCCAGGTGGCGCGCAGGGTCGAGCCGCCGCCCGCCACGCCCGAGGAGCCGCAGCCGGCGAGGACGATTGCCACCAGCACGAGCGCGGCGACCGCGAGGCGGCGCACCACGTCAGTCGCCCCTCAGCCCGCTCACCACGGGCTCGCGCCGCAGCTGCCGGGCGGCCAGCGCCGCGGCCGCCGCGCCGAGCACGAGCAGGCCGCCGACCACGATCGCGATCTCGCCGAGCCCGGCGCCGAGCGGCAGCGACACGTAGCCGGCGGCCAGGCGGCTCGCGGCAGGGCCGAACACGAGCAGCTCGAGGGCCACCGCGGTGGGCGCCGCCCCGAGCACCGCAACGAGCGAGGCGCCCAGCAACACGAGCCGCACCTCGCGCGCGCCCGCGCCCGACGCGCGCAGCACCGCGATCGTGGAGCGCCGCTCGCGCGCCGTCAGTGCGAGCGCCTGCACCAGGATGTAGAGGCACACGACGCCGTCGACGATCGCCACCACGCGCAGCAGCGCGGCGAGCACGCCGAGGAAGCCGGTGTTGCGCGTCGTCGCGGCCGCGACCGGCTGCGGGTTCGCCCCGATTCGCTCGAGCGAGCGCACCACCGAGGCGCGATCCGCGCCCGCGGCCAGCCTGACAGCGATCGGGCCGCCGAGCGACGGGTCCGCGGCCAGGAGCCGGCGCGGGCGTGTGTAGATCACGCGGCCGTCGTCGTCGAACGCGCGCACGAGCCCGACCACCCGGAAGCGCACCTCGCGCCCGGTCGGCAGCTCGATGGCGAGCTCGGCACCGGGCTGGACGCCGAGCCCGTCGGCGATCCCGGTGCCCACCTCGGCCTCGCCGTCGGAGCGCAGCCGCCGCCCGGCCGCCAGCGGCGGGTCCTCGAAGGGCGTGTGGTCGCCCGGGTAGGCGACGACCTTGAGGCTTTCGCCGAGCTCGAATGAGTCCGCCGCGAACACCACGTAGCGCGGCGCGGCCGCCGCCACGCCCGGCAGCCGCGCGACCTCCCGGGCGCGCGACGCGGGCAGGTCGACCGTGAGCTGGTAGCGCTTGCCCACGATGCCCGGATCGTGCTGCAGGCGGCTGAGCAGCGACGCGATGCTCAGCATCGAGAGCACCACACCTGCCGACAGCCCGAGCACGCAGACGGTGGCGAGCATGCGCCCGCGGCGCGCAGCCGCCAGCCGCATTCCGAGGCCCAGGAAGCCGGCGGGCAGCCGCGAGCCGGACGTCCGCCGCGGCAGGTCGGCGCTGCGCAGTACGTCCACGACGGGCCGCCGCGCCGCGCGCCAGGCCGGCAGCACCGAGGAGGCGGCCACGAGCAGCACGACGGCGAGGACGGCGAGCGCGAGTGGACCCGCCAGCGCGCCGCCGGGCGCCAGCTCGTTGAGGCTCTCGAGCAGCCGGGCGGACGGCCCATAGGACACGAGCGTCCCGACCAATACGCCGGCGGCGCCCGCGGGCAGCGCGAGGACCGCGGCGTCGAGCGCGTACTGCGCGGCCACGGAGCGCGGCGTGAAGCCGAGCGCCCGCACCACGCCGATCGCCTGAAGCCTGCGCTGCACGTCGGCGGACGCCGAGGCGGCGAGCATCACCCCGGCCGACGCGAGCGCGATCAGCGAGAACGCCACGAGCAGGGCGATCACGATCCCTGCCGCCTGGTCGATGGTCGTGCGCACTCCGCTGCGCGTGAGGAAGCGCAGACCGCTCAGCCGGAAGCTCGCCGCCCGGGCCTGCGTGAGCGTTGGCTCGAGCTGGCCGGGGTCATTCAGCCAGACCAGCGCGACGTTGGCGCGCGGCCGCGACGCGAAGCCCGCCCCGAGTCCGCGCGCCTCCACGTAGATGCGCGGCGCCTTGGCCAGCGGGAAGGCGACGTTGTCCGGGGACACGCCGATGCCCACCACGCGCAGCTGCCCGCGTCCGACGTCCATGCGCTGCCCGACGCGGATGTGCCACTCGCGCGCCACGCCGCGCTCGACAACGGTCTCGTTCGGTCCGCGCACGTCGCGACCGGCCACGATCGCGTAACCGTGCGGGCCGGAGTCGAGCACCTCCACGGCGCCGCTGTCCGAGCGGTGGCCGTTCGCGCCCATCGGGACGCCCGTGAACTCCTGGCGGTACGCGCGTGCACGCAGGTTGGGCAGCGCGCGCAGGCGCTCGTCCACGCGCGGGAGCCGCTGGTCGTCGAAGTGCGCGATCACGTCCGGGAGGTCCGCCGCGCGCGCGGCGCGGTCGAAGCCGGTGTGCAAGCCGTACCCGACCGTGACCGCGCTGCCGAGCATCGCGGCCGCCGCGGCGATGCCGAGCGCCGCGACGAAGCTCCGGCCGGGGCGGGCGCGCAGCCGCCGCAGCGACGCGAGCGGTCCGCCCGGGAGCCTCATCCCACGATCCGCCCGTGCTCGAGCCTGAGCACGCGGTCGGCGATCTGAGCCGCCTCCGCGTCGTGGGTCACGATCACCACGCCGCGCTCGCCGGACGCCAGCCGCCGCAGGAGCGACAGCACCGCGTGCCCCGACTCCTCGTCGAGGTTGCCGGTGGGCTCGTCGGCGAGCAGGAGCTGCGGGTCGTTGACCAGCGCCCGCGCGATCGAGAGCCGCTGCTGCTCGCCGCCCGACAGCTCCGCCGGCCTGCGCGCGGCGGCGTCGCGAAGCCCGAGCTCCGCGATCAGCGCCCGGGCGCGCTCCGGCGCGCGGCCCCCGTTCGAGCGCAGCCGCGTGGGCAGCAGGACGTTCTCCTCGCCGGTCAGCTCGGGGATCAGATGGAAGAACTGGAAGACGAAGCCGACGTGGTCGCGCCGCAGCTCGGTCAGCCCGCGCTCGCTCTCCCGCTCGAGCCGCCGCCCGGCGAGCTCGATCTGGCCCGCGTCCGCCCGGTCGAGCCCGCCGATCAGGTGCAGCAGCGTGGACTTGCCGGACCCGGACGGCCCGACGAGCGCCACGAGCTCACCGCCGTCGACGTGAAGGTCGGCGCCGTCCAGCACGCGCCGCGCGGCGCGGCCCGCTCCGTACGTCTTGACCAGCGAGGTGGCCGTGACGAGTCGCACGGCCACCAACGTTAGGAAGCCCGCCGGGCCGGCGCGCCGCCGGCGCGGTTCCTCAGACGTTGATCGGGGTCATGTCGGCATAGCGGTCGCCACGCGCAGCGCCCACCGGGGCCAGCTCGTCGATGCGGGCGAGCTCCTCGTCGCTGATCTCGATGTCCGCGGCGTCGATGTTCTCGTCGAGGTATTTGAGCCGCTTTGTGCCCGGGATCGGGACGATGTCGTCGCCCTGGGCGAGCAGCCACGCGAGCGCGAGCTGCGAAGGCTTGCAGCCCTTCTCGGCGGCGATCTCCTTCACGCGCTCGACGAGGTCGAGGTTGCGCTGGAAGTTGTCGCCCTGGAAGCGCGGGTCGGTCCTGCGGAAGTCGTCGTCGGCGAGGTCCTCCACCGACTTGATCTCACCCGACAGAAAGCCGCGGCCGAGCGGGCTGTAGGCCACGAAGCCGATGCCGAGCTCGCGCACCGTCGGCAGGATCTCATCCTCGGGATCGCGCGCCCACAGCGAATATTCGGTTTGCAGCGCCGTGATCGGATGCACCTCGTGGGCCCGGCGGATCGTGGCGGGTGCCGCCTCGGACAGCCCGAGGTAGCGCACCTTGCCGGCCTCGACGAGCTCCTTCATCGCGCCCACGGTCTCCTCGATCGGCGTATTGCGGTCGACGCGGTGCTGGTAGTAGAGGTCGATGTGGTCGACGCCGAGCCGCTTGAGCGAGGCGTCGCACGCCTGATGCACATACTCGGGGTCGCCACGCACACCGAGGCGCTCGCGGTTCGGGCCGCGCACGTTGCCGAACTTGGTGGCGAGCACCACCTGGTCGCGGCGGCCGGCGATCGCGCGTCCCACCAGCTCCTCGTTGGTGAACGGCCCGTACGCGTCGGCGGTGTCGAGGAGGTTCACGCCGCGCTCGAGAGCGCGCTGGATGACCTTGATCGACTCGCTGTCGTCACCCTCGCCGTAGAACTCGGACATGCCCATGCAGCCGAGGCCGAGCGCGGAGGTGGTCAGTCCCTGATTTCCAAGCTTCCGTTTTTCCATGTCGTTCTCCCTACCCGCCGCGCGCGGCGGTAATCGACGGAGTTCCCCATTACGCTACGCGCATGCCGGGCGAGGCCCCGTTCCGCTCGCAACCCGCGCGCGTGCTAGTCGCGGGTGGCGGCATCGCGGCGGTGGAGCTGCTCGTGGCACTGCGGAAGCTGGCGGCCGAGCGCGTGGAGGTCGAGCTGCTCACCGCGGGCAACCACCTCGTCTACCGGCCGCTGCTCGTGGCCGAGCCGTTCGGCGTCGGCTCGGTGCACCGCTTCCCGCTCGCCGAGATCCTGGCCGACCAGGGAGCGACCCGGCGCAGTGGCCGGCTGGCGGCGGTCGACGCGCAGGCGCACGAGGCGATCACCGACAGCGACGAGCGCCTGCCCTACGACGCCCTCGCCGTCGCAACCGGGGCGCGCCCGATCGACGCGCTTCTCGGCGCGCTCACGTTCTCGGGGCAGCACGCCGTCGGGCCGTTGCGCGAGCTGGTGGAGAGGGCGGCCCACGGCGAGCTCGGCTCGATCGTTTTCGCGCTGCCGCCGCCCGCCACGTCGTGGCCGCTGCCGCTCTACGAGCTGGCGCTGATGACCGCCACCAGGGCACCGGGGGCGCGCATCATCGTCGCCACGCCCGAGCGGATGCCGCTCGAGCTGTTCGGCGAGGCGGCCAGCGCAGCAGTGAAGGCCCGGCTCGAGCAGGCGGGCATCGAGCTGCGCCTGAATGTGGCACCCGTGGAGTTCGCGGACGGCGCGCTGCTGCTCGCGCACGGCGACGAGCCGATCGGGGCGGACGCCGCCGTCGCGCTGCCGGCGCTCGAGGTCGTGCCGATCGAGGGCCTGCCGGCCAATCCCGCCGGCTACGTGCCGGTGGACGACCACTGCCGCGTCGAGGGCCTCGAGGACGTCTACGCCGCGGGCGACGTGACCGCCTTCCCGATCAAGCAAGGGGGCGTGTCGGCGCGCCAGGCGCAGGCGGTGGCGCAATGCCTGGCCGCGCGGGCCGGGGCGCCGGTCACGCCCGAGCCCTTCCGGCCGCTGATCCGCGGCATGCTGCTCACCGGCGGCGGACCGGGCTACCTCCAGTCAGGCGCGGGGGAGTCGCTGCTCGCCGACTCGCCGCTCTGGTGGCCGCCCACGAAGATCGCGGACAGCTACCTCGTGCCGTATCTGGTCGCGCGCTTCCAGCTCAGCATTCCCACACTGCCCGGCCCCGAGGAGGCGGACCTGATCTCGAGCGTCCCGGCCGAGACCGACGTGCCCGCCCGCCCGGCGCGCCCGACCGGATAGCTAGGGCGACGTCGACGTCGAGCTGTCGTCCTGCAGCGGGAAGTGCGCGAGCTCGAGCAGCAGGCTCGCGTCCTGCGCCTGGATGACGCCGAAGTTGTAGACGTCGCCCGCGGTGGAGCGGTTGATGAACTTGCGCGCGGAGCCCGTCTTGAGCGCCCTGATCGACGGCGGCCTGCCCGGCAGCGTGAAGCGCAGCGGGCGCGCCAGCTCGGGCTTGAGGTCGTCCTTGCGGAAGAACATCGCCTGGGTCGGGGTCTTGCCGGGCGGCGGCGGCAGCAGCACGACCACCTGCTTCACGTCGCCCACGTAGCGGAACGTGTAGAGCGCCAGCTCGTAGGCCTCGCGCTGCATCAGCAGCGTGCGCTCGTGCGACGGGTGGCCCGCCTTGATCGAGCAGTGGTTGCCGAGGCCGCAGAGCGTGTATAGCGCACCCTTGCCGTTCGATGGCGCGGACTCCTTGGGCGTCGGCCGCAGCAGGACCTTCACCGGAATACCGGCGATCTGAAGCGGCCCGCCGTCCACGGCCACGAGCTGCTCCCCGGTGGGCAGGCGGTAGGACGGCGCGATGTGGTCGGCGATCTGGCCGAGTGCCTGGTCGCCGCTCCCAGATGGCTTCCACGACGACCACTGCGGCGGCTTCGGCGGCCTGCCGCCGATCATGAAGATCGCCGCGGCGGCCACGGCCGCGAGCCCGACGCCCGCGAGCACGGCGTAGATCATGCGGAACTTGGTCTCGTGCCCGTGCGTGGCCCGCGGCCGGTACTTCTCGAGCTCCTTGGAATGCCGCTCCTCTAGCTCGCGCGTCGAGCCGCGCTCGAGGTCCGTGCCGCTCGGCAGGTCCGGTGTCAGGTCGTCGGCCATGTCGCTTCGTCCATGAGGTCGAGCTCCGGCGCCTCGAGGCGTGCGCGCTCGAGCAGGTCCACGACCTCGTCGCCGTGCAGCTCGCGCCGCTCGATCAGCACCTCGGCGATCTGCTCCACCTTGTCCCGGTTGTGGGCCACGACGTTGTGGGCGGTGACGAATGCCTGGCCGAGAATCTGGGCCGCGGCCTTGCGCTTCCCGGGATCGCCCAGCACGGAGCCGACGGGGTCGCTCTGCATCGCGTTGCTCATCGGGCCCCGCTGCATGATCTGATTTCCGATCCGCTCGAAGCGCTCCATGATCTTCTCCTCGAGCTCTTCCCTGAACTCCTCGGGCACACGCCCCGTCAGGTCCACGGGCTCGGGTCCCATGGCGCAGTAGCCCACCATCCACGCGGCAGTGGCGGTCACGCTCTGCACGTCGCCACCCACGCCGGTCGAGTTCTCGGCATAGAAGACTCGCTCCGCGGCCATCGCGCCGAGGCCCCAGATCACCTGGGCAAACTCCTGATGGCGCCAGGGAACGAACTGCTCGTCCTTCTGGATCGCCTGGTGATGGCCGAGCGAGGACCCGCGCTTGCGGATCGAGAGGCGGGTGGACTGGGAGTCCTTCATGTAGAGGTGGCTGGCCGCGGCGTGGCCGGCCTCGTGGATGGCCACCGAGCGGGTCTCCTCGGGCACGTACTCGATGCCCTGCGCGGTGCCGCTCTCCACGGTGGTCATTGCCTCGACGAGGTCCGAGCGCTCAAAGTACGGACGCCCGTCGGAGTGCGCGTAGGTGAGCGCCATCGAGCAGACCTGCTCGATCATCGCCGGCGAGTAGCCGTTGGTCATGCGCGAGAGCTCGTCGCGGCGAGCTTCGGTGTCGAGCTCGGGATCGTGGTCCACCTTCTTCAGGTACAGGTCGAAGATGTCCTTGCGGTCATCCTTCGTCGGCGTGCGGAACCAGATGTGGCGGCCCATGCGGCCGGGGCGGATCAGCGCCGGGTCGAGGGCGTCGATCGGCACGTTGGTGGCGCCGATGAAGTAGACCTCCTCGCTGCGCGGTTTCGGCTTCGGCAGCCGCAGCTTCATCCCGCCGATCCTCTGCGGCACGATGTAGAGCGCGTCGAGGAACGTGTTGAGCCGGTTCGTGAAGAACTTCCGGAAGGCCGGCGGCTCGTCGATGCCATCCATCTGCACGAGCAGCTGGTTGAGCGCCATTCCATAGCCGCCGAACATGCCGCCGCCCGGGAAGGCCTGGCGCATGATCGAGTCGAGCTTGGCGTACGGCTGCGGCAGCGGCCGCGCGCTCGACTCGTGCCGCGACGCGAACAGCCGCTCCCGCCATGCGCGTGTCTCGAGGATCATGTCGCCGGTGGGGTTGCGGGCACCGAAGCGGCCGTAGAAGAGGTGGTTGGAGATCCAGTCGGGCGACCACGGGTCGTCAGGCTCGGCCCAGGACGGTGTTCCCCCGCCGAGCGCGTTGCGCCGCATGCCCACCGCGTCGATCTCGTCGATAAACACGATGCACTGGCCGCCCCATTTGGCGGCGAGCTTCTTCGCCTTCCGGATCAGGAACATCACGATCACGACGTCGAGGCCGATGAAGGTCTGCGCGAAGCCCGAGCCCGGCATGGTCACGAACGGGCAGTTGAAGCCGGTGGCGATCGCCTTCGAGAGCATCGTCTTGCCCGTGCCCGGCGCGCCGAGGAAGAGCAGCCCGCGCTCGCGCTTGCCGCCCGCCTTCTCGAACGCCTCGCCGGACTGCCACAGCGCGATCACGCGCCGGACCTCCTCCTTGGCCTCCTTCTGGCCGCGGACGTCCGCGAGCTTCACGCCCCAGTCCGCGTCGCCCGGCTCGTAGCCCTTCATCTGCTTGAGGCCGAACACGAGCAGCGGCCCGAAGAAGATCAGGAAGTTGGCGAGGAACAGCAGCGGCAGCTGGATGCCGTAGATGAGGAGCATCGGCGCGGCGGTCGCGATGCCGTTGCCGATGTCCGAGATCGCCGCGCCGATGCCCTCGCCGTTGAGCAGCGCGACGATCCCGACGATCAGGAAGAAGATCGTCCCGTAGATCGTGAGGCGGCGGAACTTCTTGCGCCAGTACCACGCGCGCCGCCGCGCGATCACGTCCTCCTCGAGCAGCTGCTGGTCCGCGTTGTAGAGGTTCGGCCAGGGGATCAGCCGGCGGACGATCACGTCCACGAGGCCGCGGAACATGATCACGGCGGCGAGCGACAAGAGCGCGGCGAGCCACGGGTTCCAGCCGTTGCGCTCCCAGAGGAGCAGGAAGAACGCCGGGCTGGTCAGCAGGGCGACAATCGTCGCGGCACGCCGAAGCGCCCGCCACTCTTCGGCAAGCGGAACAGAGCTGCGCCCGGGCACCTCGCCCGATCTGTCGCCTGGCGCGGCCATTCGCCTCCGCAGGTTACTCCGCGTCAGTGCTCCCTTCCATCACTTTTTGTAGACGCGGCCGGGCTCCGCGACCTTCCGCCGCCCAATGTGCTTAGGTGTGGGACGACCTAGCCGAGTCTCGGTGTTCAGTGCATCCGAGAGCGGGGGACCCAATGGGCCAATGCCGTCCACGGCCCAGGGGCGAATCGCCGTTTGTGCACGGCGTAGCGCGATCTTCTTTCCGCGCGAGCCCGTCAGCTCACCTCGTAGGCGCAGAGAAAGAAGGAGGGTCAGTTGTCCACAACCCAAGCGGACCTCGCTTCGCCTGCCCCATGGCGGCGTTCGCTGCGTGCTTCGCGCGAGCGCAGGCTGACGGCTGCGCGTCAGCGTCGCCGCCGCATCAGAGGTCGAAGCGTGGCCATTGTCATGAGCGCCGTAATGACCGCAGGTGGCGGCGCGGCGCTCGCCGCGGGTGGCAGCGGAAGTGCGTTGCTACATCGCGGCAGCCAGGGCTCGATGATCGCTTCCGTCCAGAAGGCGCTCGGCATTCCGGCCGATGGCGTCTACGGCTCACGCACCCGCGCCGCCGTGATGGCGTTCCAGCGGGCTCACGGGCTGATAGTCGACGGCATCGTCGGCCCCCAGACGCTCGGCGCCCTAGGGCTGTCGGGCTCGTCCGGCAGTTCGGAAGGCTCGTCCGACACGAGCGCGCCGTCATCCGAGCTTCAGAAGATCGCCCAGTGCGAATCGTCCGGCAACCCGAGTGCGGTCTCGCCGGACGGCGTCTACCACGGCAAGTACCAGTTCTCCCTGGAGACCTGGCACGAGCTCGGCGGCACAGGCGACCCAGCCAGCGCACCAGCATCGGAGCAGGACGCGATGGCGGCGAAGTTGATGGAGACGCAAGGGCCGGAGGCTTGGCCTAACTGCGCCTAGCGGCGCAGGGAGGCCAAGCGCGGAAGTGCAGAGGTGCAGAGGTGCAGAAGTGCAGGAAAAAAAACCGCACTTCGGCACTTCGGCACTTCCGCACTTCTGCCTTTAGTTACTTCCAATCTCAAACCAAACACACGTGCGGTCCCCGGCGTTGACCCCCCAGCTATCCGCGATCGCTCCTACCAACATGAGACCCCAGCCTCCTGGGGGCTGGTCGCTGTTGAGTGAGGTGGAGCGGACTTGCTCGGTCCAGCCGTGGCCGTCGTTGCACACCTCGATGCGGATGCGGCTGTCCGGACGGTCGACGTGCAGCTCCACGCGGTCGTCGGGACCCGCGCCGCCGTGCAGCACGCTGTTGGTCACAAGCTCGCTGACGAGCAACCGCAGGTCGTCGATCCGCGGCAGCTGCTGCCGATCGGCAAGTTCATCTATGGCGTGTCGCGCGGCACCCACGGCTTCGGGGCCACCACGTAGCTCAATAGTCATCAAACGCTTTCCCCTGTCTTCGAGTCAGGACGGACCCTGTCTCAGGTTCTTTTGTACCCAGCCTGAGGGAGGCCAATCACCGGTACTGTGCGCGCGTGTCCGAGTTCGCGAAGCTCGTCGCACAGCTCGATTACCCGATGTATGTGGTCACCGCGGCGAGCGGCGGCCAGCGTTCCGGCTGCCTGGTCGGCTTCGGCACCCAGACGAGCATCCATCCAGCGCGTTTCCTGGCCTGCATCTCGGTGAAGAACCACACCTTCGGGGTGGCGCGCGAGGCGCCGGCGCTGGCCGTCCACCTGCTCAGCGAGGAGCCGCGCCAGCGGGAGCTGGCCGAGCTCTTCGGGCACGAGACGGGCGACGCCGTCGACAAGTTCGACCAGGTCCGCTGGCACGAGGGGCCGGCGGGTGTGCCGCTGCTCGACGAGGTGCCGAACCGTTTCGTGGGCCGCGTGCTCGCCCAGCTCGACCTCGGCGATCACGCGGGCTTCCTGCTCGAGCCGCTCGAGGCCGAGCGGGGAGAGGGGTTCGACGAGCTGGGCTACCAGGACGCGAAGGGGATCTCGCCGGGGCACCCCGCCTAGGCGGAAACGATCCCCGCCACGACGCTCACGGCCCCGGCCACCATCGCTGCCACGAGCACGAGCCGGCGGTGGCGCTCGGCGTCGAGCCGCCGGAAGAGCGCGGCGCCGAGCCGGTGCCCCACCGCCACGGCGGGCAAGAGCGCCACGAGCAGCGGCCAATGGGGGAGTGAGCGCCCCGTGTGCGCGAGCCCGGCCAGCGCCGCCGTCCCCGCCAGCGCGAGCACGATGAAGGCGGCGGCACCGGTGTCGCGGTAGATGTGGCCGCGCAGCCCGGCACGCGTGTAGGTGAGCGCGACGGCCGGGCCGTTGAGGCTCGTCGCACTCGTGAGCACGCCCGCGCACAGGCCGCCGCCGGCGAGCGTCGCGTCCGCGCTCGGAGCGCTCTCGCCCGCGCTCTCGCCGCGGTCGGCGCGCGCCTGCAGCAGCGCGGCAACCACGATCCCGATCCCGATCGCCACCTGCATCACGTGCGCGTTCAGGTGCCGCACCACGAGCGCGCCGCCCACGATCCCGGGCACGGCCCAGGCGCACAGGAGCGTGGTCGCGCGGCCGTCGACCTCGCGCTCGCGGCCCTCGCTGTAGAGGATCAGCGCGTTGAGCAGCAGCGCGAGCAGGAGCAGCAGCGTGACCGCCTGCGCGGGGTGGAAGACGCCGAGCGCCGCCGGGGCCACGAAGAAGCCGAAGCCAAAGCCGACGCTCGCCTGCACGGCAACGCCGATCACCACCGTCGCCACGAGTACGACGTCGAGAACGATCGCTGGAAGCTAGATGACGGGCGGGACGCGCCGCGCTAGCGCGACAGCATGCGGCCGACGGCGCCCATCAGCTCGCTCACCTGCTCCTCCGGCTCGGACGGGCCCTCGCCCTCGCCGAGCAGGCAGTGGCGGGCATGGCCGTCGAGCAGGCCGAGCGCGATCTTGTCGAGCGCCGCCTGCGCGGCCGTGATCTGCGTCATCACGTCGATGCAGTAGCGGTCCTCCTCGACCATGCGCGTGACGCCGCGGACCTGGCCTTCGACGCGCGCCAGGCGGCGCAGCAGGTCGTCCTTGGAGGCGGTGTATCCGCGGGTCGGAGGCATGGGCGGCGAGTCTAGCAGATACCCCTAGGGGGTATTTGGTACGCTCGCGGTGTGGATGTGATCTGGAATGGGCTGAAGGACAGCTTCCTGATGGCGTGGGAGGTCTGGTGGGCGCTCGTGCTCGGCTTCGCGATCTCCGCGGTCGTGCAGGCATGGGTGCCGCGCGAGCGGATCGAGTCGGCGCTGTCGGGCTCGGGCCCGCGCCCCGTCGCCCTCGCCAGCGGCCTCGGCGCCGCCTCCTCGTCCTGCTCCTACGCGGCGATCGCGATCGCCAAGTCGCTGTTCCAGAAGGGCGCGTCCGCGGTCACCGCGCTCGCCTTCCAGTTCGCCTCCACCAACCTCGTCTGGGAGCTAGGCCTCGTGCTGTGGGTGCTGATCGGCTGGCAGTTCACCGTGGCCGAGTACCTCGGCGGCATCGTGATGATCGTGCTGATGGCGGTACTCCTGCGGGTGTTCGTGTCGCCGCGAGCCGAGGAGCGCGCCCGCGAGCACGCGCAGGCGGCGGACAGCGGCCACCAGCACCACGCGGCCGGGGAGCGGATGAGCTGGCGCCAGCGGCTCACGTCCGTGTCCGCATGGTCCGACGTGGCTCACAACTTCCGTGGCGACTGGCAGATGCTCTGGAAGGAGATCGGCGTCGGCTTCCTGCTCGCCGGCTTCATCGCGCAGCTCGGCGACGACTTCTTCAACGGCCTGTTCGTCACCAACGCCCCCGGGTTCGTCAGCGCGGTCGAAAACGTGGTGGTGGGGCCGGTGATCGCCGTGCTGTCATTCGTCTGCTCGGTGGGCAACGTGCCGCTGGCAGCGGTGCTGTGGTCGGGCGGCATCTCGTTCGGCGGCGTGCTGGCGTTCCTGTTCGCCGACCTGATCGTGCTGCCGATCCTCGCGATCTACCGCAAGTACTACGGCACGGCGTTCACCGTGCGGATCACGGCGCTGATGTTCGTGACGATGGTCCTCGCCGCGCTCGCCGTCGACGGCCTGTTCAGCGTGCTCGGCCTGATCCCGACCGGTCCGCGCCCTTCGCGCGGCGACATCTTCGGCTCCGTCCAGGTGGACTACAAGCTGGCGCTGAACGTCGTGGGGACGGCGATCTTCGCCGCGCTCTTCTGGCTGACGCGCCGGCGCGGCACGACCGACCCGGTATGCGGCATGAAGGTCGACAGGGAGAAGGCCGTGACCGCGCAGCACAATGGCCACACCCACTTCTTCTGCTCAGAGCAGTGCCGGAAGAAGTTCTTGGTTCTTGGTTCTTAGTTCTCAGTTCTCAGACTCGAGCGGCTCTCAGCGCCGGCAGTACGTGTTCTCCGTACGTCCGAATCGCGCCGACAGGATCGGCTCCTGAGTTGTTCATCAGCACTACGACGTCGGCGCCGAGCTTCTCGATCTCGCGTATGCGCTCGACGTGCAGCTCGGGATCCGAGCCGACGATGAAGCGCTCGCGGAACTCGTCGTCCGAGTACTTGCCGTCCGCGTGCTCGAACATGGCCGGCGGGTCGTGCCAGTCGTCGGTGTAGAACTCGGGCGGCACCGTCGCCTTGAAGGGCTTCGCGCCCTGGAGCGCCGCGTCGTCGTCCTCGGCCCAGGAGAAGCCGGCCTGGAGGATGATCTTGCCGGGCTCGCGACCGGCGTCCTCGCAGGCTGACTTGTAGGTGTCGACGAGCCCAGGCACGGTCTCCGGGTCGGCCAGCGTCCAGAGTCCGTCGCCGTGGCGGGCCGCGATCTGGGCCGCGTGCTCGGCGAAGGCCGAGACGTAGATCGGCGGGCGCCGCCCCGAGTTGGTGTGGAGGTATGCCTGCTTCATCGGGAAGTGCCCGATCGTGTCTAGGCGCTCGCCCGCGAAGAGGCGGTTGATGATCTCGAGCGCCTCCTCCATGCGCTCCACCTGCTCGGCCGGTGGCGGCCAGTCCATCCCCAACGGCGACTCGTTGAGCGACTCGCCCGACCCGATGCCGAGGAACGTGCGCCCGGGGTACATCTCCTCGAGCGTCGCCCAGGCCTGCGCCACCAGCGCCGGGTGGTAGCGGTACACGGGCGCCGTCACGGCGCTGCCAACAGGAACGCGCTCCGTGGCCTGCGCGGCGGAGCCGAGCCAGACCCATGCCATACCGGACTCGCCCGGCTCCCACCAGGGCTGGAAGTGGTCGCTACAGGCGATCGCCTCGAAGCCCGCGCGCTCGGCCTCGGCGGCCTGCTCGAGCAGCTCGCTCGGCTTGAACTGCTCGTGCGCTGCGCTGAACCAGTGCTGGATCTCGGCCATGCCGCCTCCTCGTGCTTGCTTGCAGCGCTCCCTGTTACCCCCAGGGCGCGCGGGTTAACCGCCAAAAAGGGCGTTTGTGCCGGGGCTCCCGCGGTATCCAGCAAGAACAGACTTCGAACCCAGGAGAAGGCAATGGCTGGCAAGCTGGAAGGCAAGCGAATCGCGTTCATCGCCACCGACGGCGTCGAGCAGATCGAGCTCACGTCGCCGTGGAAGGCAGTCGAGGACGAGGGCGGAACGCCCGAGCTGATCTCCCTCGAAAGTGGCGAGATCCAGGGCTTCAACCACCTCGACAAGGGCGACACCTTCAAGGTGGACAAGGCAATCGCCGACGCGAACCCAGACGACTACGACAACGTCGTGCTGCCAGGCGGCGTGGCCAACCCGGACTTCCTGCGCACCAGCGAGGACGTCGTGAGCTTTGTGCGCGACTTCTTCGAGAAGGGCAAGCCGGTGGCCGCGATCTGCCACGGCCCGTGGACGCTCGTCGAGGCCGGCGTCGTCGACGGCCTGACCCTTACCTCATGGCCGAGCCTCAAGACCGACATTCGCAACGCGGGCGGCAACTGGGTCGACGAGGAGGTCCACGTCGACAAGGGACTCGTCACGAGCCGCAAGCCGGATGACCTGCCGGCGTTCAACGCGAAGATGGTCGAGGAATTCTGTGAAGGGAAGCATGAGGCGCTGGCGTCGGCTAGCAAGGCATAGGCCAGAGGCCAGAGGGCGGCTCTTCGGGGCCGCCCTTTTCGTTCGCTAAGTGCCCTCGATGGGTATGACTTCGATGAGCGAGAGGAGTGGTGTGTGGCTGAGATCGAGCTGAAGGATGTGACCAAGCGGTACGGCGACGGCTATGAGGCCGTCAAGAAGCTGAGTCTCGAGATCAAGGACGGGGAGTTCATGATCCTCGTGGGCCCGTCGGGCTGCGGAAAGTCGACGGCGCTCAGGATGATCGCGGGGCTAGAGGACATCAGCGAGGGCGATTTGTTGATCGGCGGGGAGCGCGTGAACGAGCTCCCGCCGCGCGACCGCGACATCGCGATGGTGTTCCAGAATTACGCGCTGTACCCGCACATGACGGTGCGCGAGAACATGGGCTTCGCGCTCAAGCTCGCCAAGGTGGACAAGGCCGAGATCAGCCAGCGCGTGGACGAGGCGGCCGGGATCCTCGACCTCGCCCAGCACCTCGAGCGCAAGCCGGCCAACCTCTCGGGAGGCCAGCGCCAGCGGGTCGCGATGGGGCGCGCGATCGTGCGCAATCCGGCGGCGTTCCTCATGGACGAACCGCTCTCCAACCTCGACGCCAAACTGCGCGTGCAAATGCGTGCGGAGGTGTCGCGGCTCCAGCAGCGCCTCGAGACCACAACCATCTACGTCACCCACGACCAGACCGAGGCGATGACACTCGGCGATCGTGTCGCGGTGATGCGCGCAGGGGTGATCCAGCAGGTCGGGCCGCCGCAGCATCTGTACGACGGGCCGGTGAACCTGTTCGTCGCGGGCTTCATCGGCTCGCCGTCGATGAATTTCATGCCCGCGCACGTGGAGAACGGGCACGTGAAGCTGCCGATTGTGGACGTCCCGGTGCCCGAGCACCTGCGCGACGAGCTGACCGACGGGCGGCACGTGATCGTCGGTATCAGGCCCGAGCATATGGAGGCCGCGGCGCTGGTCAGCGAGCGGCACAAGGGCATCGTCTTCACAACCACGATCGACCTGCTCGAGTCGATGGGGGCGGAGCTGTACGCCCACTTCAAGGTGGGAAGTGGAGTGGAGTCGGAGGAGCTGCGCGAGCTGGCGGAGGACGCCGGCGCGGGCGAGCTTCCGCATGTGGCCGGCGAGGAGGGCCGCGCGGTGGCGCGGCTCAGCGCCGACGCCGAGGTGCGCGTAGGGCGCGAGTCGGAGCTCTGGCTCGAGACCGACAAGCTGCAGTTCTTCGACCCGGAAACCGGGCGCTCACTCGCGACGAAGGAACCCGCCGCCGTCGCGGCCTAGCGGCCGTCCCAGCCGTTCTCGAGCGCCCAGCGGGCGCCAACCGTCCAGGCTTGGATCTGGTTGGCGATCGGGATGCGCGCAGGTCCGTCGTCGGTGACGGCGTAGAGCTCCGGCGCGCCGCCCAGGCGCTCGAGCGCCTCGAGCACGCCGCTGCGCACCCGCTCCGCCTCGTCCTCGAAGCCGGTGGCGCGCAGGCCGCTCCAGCCGAGCCAGGAGTCGAAGGGCCAGACCGCGCCGCGGTGGTAGGCCTCCGGGGCGAACTGCGGGTGGTCCGACGAGAGGGTGCGTAGGCCGAAGTCGGTGAGCACGTCGGGAGCGGCCAGCCGCGCGGCGTAAGTGGCCCGCTGGTCAGCCGGCAGCGCATCCGCCCACAGCAGCCACCCGAGCTGCGACCCGGCCCCGCCCACCGCTCCACCCGCGCCGTCGACCGCCATGGTGTCCGGAGAGAACGACTGAGCAACAAGGGCAGAGGTCCGGTCGGCGAGCTCGGTCCAGGACGCATCGCCTGACAGCCTCGCGGCAGCTCGCAACGCGGCCACCGCCACGGCCTGCGTGTCCGCGTCCGCGAGCGGCGGCTCCGGCACGCTGCCGTCCGCAGCCAGAATCCCGCCGCCGTAGGCGGCGAGCGGGTCCGTCGTGTCGCGCCAGCCCTGCTGGACGAGCCCGCCTGAGGCCCGCCGAGGCCCGTGCCTGACGAGCCCGCCGCCGCGCTCGAGGGCGCCCCTCAGCCACTCGGCGGCCGCGCGCCAGGACGGCTCGAACGAGGGATCCCCGAGGGCATCGGCCAGGACCAGGAACCACGCGCTGCCATCGGCTGACCCGTAGTAGCGCAGCTCGCCGTCGCGCACGGGCCAGCCCATGTCCACGAAACGCTGGTCGGCGTCCGGGCGGAACTCGTGGACGATCTTGCCGGGCTCCTCGTCGAGCTCGAGGTCGTCGCGCACGCCCTGGAGCGAGGCCAGGGCGCCCAGCGTCGCCCGTGCCACGTCCGGGCGGACCGGCAGCAGCTGCAGCGAGGTGATCAGCGAGTCGCGGCCGAAGAGCGCATGGAAGCGCCCGGGGTCGTCCGCGTCGACCGACTCCGAGGACGCGTAGGGCCAGCCCTCCGGAGAGAGCACGCGATCGAGGTCGCGGACGCTCAACCCTTGACGGCACCGGCGGTGAGGCCGGCCACGATCCGCTTCTGGAAGATGATCACCAAGGCGATGAGCGGAACGGTAATGGTCACCGTGGCCGCGGCGATCGTGCCGAGCGGGATCTGGAACTGCTGGCTACCGGTGAAGAACGCTATCGCCGCGGACACCGGTCGCCGTGACGCCGAGCTGGTCAGCGTGATCGACAGCAGGAACTCATTCCAGGCGAAGATGAACGCGAGCAGCCCCGCCGTGACGAGGCCGGGCGCGGCCAGTGGCAGCACGATCTTGCGGAACGCCTGGAAGTGCGTGGCGCCGTCTACCAGTGCCGCCTCCTCGAGGTCCTTCGGGATGTCCCTGAAGAACGAGGTGAGGATGTAGATCGTCAGCGGCAGGACGAAGGTGAGGAACGGGAGGATCAGGCCCAGATAGGTGTTGTACAGCCCGATGTCGGTCCACAGCTTGAACAGCGGCGCCGCGATCGCGATCGGCGGGAAGGTGGAGATCGACAGCACGATCGCGAGGATCAGGAACTTGCGCGGGAAGCGCAGCCGGGCGAGCGCGTAGGCGGTGAACGAGCCCACCACCAGCGAGATGATGGTGGCGGCGCCGGCGTCGATCGCGCTCGTACCGAGGGCGGTCGTGAAGTCCGAGTTCTTGAAGATCGACGAGTAGTTGTCGAGCGACGGGTGGTGCGGGAAGAGGTGCCCGGTGGACAGCTCGGTGCCCGTCTTCAGCGACGTATTGATCATCCAGTAGAAGGGGAAGAGGCAGAACAGCAGCGTCGCGACCACGCCGACCCAGAGCAGCACCTGGTTGCGGCGGTTGGGACTCTGGCCGACCTTCTCGCGCGTGCGAGTCCGCGCCCGGGCGCGAGTACCGCGTTGGGCGACTGCCTCGGTGCTCATGTGTCCTCCGCCAGGTTGCGAATGTTGCCGCCGACGAGGCGGATGTAGAGGAACGACACCACCATCACGATGATGAAGGTGAGCACCGCCAGCGACGATCCCGGCCCGATCAAGCGGTTCTGAGTCAGCTGCTGATACGCGTACAGCGACAAGGTCGTCGTGCCGTTGGAGCCCTGCGTGAGCACGAACGGCAGGTCGAAGATGCGCAGCGCGTCAAGCGTCCGGAAGATCAGCGCCACCAGGATCGCCGGACGCAGCAGCGGCAGCGTGATGCTCACGAAGCGTTGCCACGCCGTCGCGCCGTCCACCTTCGCCGCCTCGTAGACGTCGTCCGGGATCACCTGCAGCCCGGCGAGGATCAGGAGTGCCATGAACGGTGCGGTCTTCCACACGTCGGCGAGGATCATCACCGCCATGGCGTAGCCGTTCTGCCCGAGCCAGACCGTGTGCGCCCCGGGCAGATGGAGCGCCTGCAGCACCTGATTGGCGAAGCCCAGGTCGGCATCGAAGATCGTCTTCCACATCATCGCGGTGCCCACCGTGAGCACGGCCCAGGGCACCAGCACGACCGCCCGCAACAGCCCGCGGCCCCTGAAGGCGGCGTGCATCAGCAACGCCATTCCCAGCCCGATCACCAGCTCGAGCGCCACCGAGATCACCGTGAACAGGAACGTCGTCTTGGTCGCGCTCCAGAAGGCCGACGACGTGAGCGCGTCGCGGTAGTTGTCGAGCCCCACCCAGCGGGACAGGCCCGGATGGATGACGCTGTACTGATTGAGCGAGAGCCAGATG
>DASXNY010000078.1:0-5933 GCA_036494715.1 Thermoleophilaceae bacterium | reverse complement strand
GTGAACATCCCGCAGACCAAGGTCCTGCCGCTCGACAAGATGCTGCCGGCGATCCCGAGCACGCGCATCCACGTGGGCGTGCTGGTGGCGCTGTTCGCGGCGGTCGTGGCCTACTACATCCTCACGCGCACGGCGTTCGGGCTGCGGGTGCAGGTGTTCGGCGCCAACCCGCGCGCGGCGCGGCACGTCGGCGTGCAGGTGCGCAAGCTGATCGTCACGAGCTTCCTGGTGAGTGGCGCGCTGATCGGCGCTGCCGCGGCCGCCGACATCCTCGGCGTCTGGGGCTACGCGCGCGCCAACTGGAACCCCGCCTACGGCGACACGGTGATCCCGTTCGTGTTCCTCGCGCGGCTCAACCCGCTCGCGGTGATCCCATTCATCGCCTTCTTCGCCGTGCTCTCCACGGGCGGCGACCTCGCGGCCCAAAACGCGAACCTGCCCACCGACTTCCTGCTCGTGCTGGTGGCGCTGATCCTGATCTTCATGACGCTGATCGAGTTCGTCGGGCGCCGCCGCGAGCTGGGGCAGAGCTACCTGCCGCAGGGCATGCGCGACGCACTGCGCAAGCCGCTCATCCGCCGCCGTGAGGCCGCCGAGCACAAGGAGCCCGAGGCCGCGTGAGCAGCTTGTTCCATCAAGCGGTGCTCACCACGCTGATCTCCGGCGGCATCATTGCCGGCGTCCCGCTGATGCTCACCGCGCTCGGCGAGACGATCTCGGAGCGCGCCGGCGTGCTCAACCTCGGGCTCGAGGGGATGATGCTCGTGGGCGCCTACGTCGGCTTCATCGGCGCCTACTACGGCCACTCGTCGTGGCTTGGGTTCCTGCTCGGCGCGGTCGGCGGTGTGATCGCCTGCTCGTTCATGGTCGTGCTCTGCGTCTGGCTCGGGCTCGATCAGATCGTCATCGGCATCGCGATCACGCTCGCGGGCGAGGGCATCACGAGCGTGCTCCAGGGCGCCCAGTTCGGCACCAGCTACCCACGCCTCGGCGCGACCGCCGAGGTCAAGATCCCGCTGCTCCACAAGATCCCGGTGATCGGCCCGAGCTTCTTCGAGCAGCAGCTGCTCGTCTACCTTGGGGTGGCGCTCGTGTTCGTGCTCGTCTGGGTGTTCCGCAACACCAACGTCGGGCTCAATCTGCGCGCTGCCGGCGAGCGGCCCGAGGCACTCGACGCCGCGGGCGTGAGCGTGGCCGCCACCCGGAGCTACGCCGTGCTGTGCACCGGCGCGCTCGCGGGGATCGGCGGGGCGTACCTGTCGATCGTCGGCGCCGGGGTGTTCACGCCCTTCATGACCCAGGGCCAGGGCTACATGGCGATCGTCATCTGCATGCTCGCTCGCGGCAAGCCGGTGTGGGTGCTCCTCGGCGCATTCCTGTTCGGCATCTCGCTGTCGATCGCGACGGCGCTCCAGCTCGCCGGGATCAACATCTCCACCGATCTCGTGAACATGCTGCCGTTCATCGCGATCATCGTCGCGCTGGTGCTGTTCGGGCGGCGCTCGTACCTGCCCCCGGCCCTGGCCGTTCCCTACTTCCGCGGGGCGCGATGACCGCCGAGCCGCGCCCCGTCCGCAACCTCACCCTGCGCGAGCAGGTGCTCGAGCACCTGCGCGAGGAGATCCTGTCGAACCGGCTCGAGCCGGGCACGGAGCTGAACGAGGTGGCCCTGGCGAGCTCGCTCGGCGTTAGCCGCGGGCCGATCCGTGAGGCGCTCGGGCGGCTGGCCGCCGAGGGTCTCGTGACGGCGGCGCCGCGCCGCGGGGCGATCGTCACCAAGCTCACCAAGCAGGAGTTCATGGACGCCTACCAGGTGCGCGAGGCGCTCGAGTCGCTCGCCACCCGCGTGGCCGTGCCGCGCCTGACCGACGAGGACAAGGCCGAGCTGCACCGCATGAGCGCCGAGATGCGCCGCCTGGCCGGCGCCGACGACGCCAACGCCTTCTTCGAGATCAATCGTCGCTTCCACGAGAAACTCGTGAGCGCGTCCGGCAACCGCCGCCTGTTCGAGATGCACCAGCAGCTGCTCGGGCAGATGGGCCGCCTGCTGCGCAAGTCGGCGGAGCTGCGCGGCGGCCTGGGCGAGTCGGCTGCGGCCCACGAGGCGATCCTCGAGGCCGTGGACGCCGGCGACGCCGAGCGCGCGGCGCACCTGATGGCCGAGCACATCGAGGTGCCCCAGCGGGTGCTCGACGCGCCCGAGGCGCAGGACCTCTTCGACGAGGCGGACGCCTCCGAGATCGAAAAAGCGAGCTGAAAGGACCGCATGGCAGAAGGGACATCAGCGACGGGCCCGCAGTTCGGAGTGAATCTGAACAATCGCGAGCCCCTGATCGCGCCGGACTACGACCTGCAAGCGCTGCTCGAGCTGTCGGAGAAGGTCGAGGAGTACGGCTTCGACTCCGTCTGGGTCGGCGACAGCCTCTTCTCGAAGCCGCGCTATGAGCCGCTCGCGCTGCTGTCGGCGATCTCGCAGCGCACCGAGCGCGTACGCCTTGGCACGGCCTGCCTCGTCACCTCCGTCCGCAATCCGCTGTTCACCGCGCTCGAGTGGGCCACGCTCGACGTGCTCTCCCGCGGCCGGACGATCTTCGGGCCCTGCATGGGCAACCCCGAGGAGGGCGTGCGCCGTGAGTTCGCCGCGATCGGGCTGCCGTTCAAAGACCGCGCGACCATCTTCGAAGAGGGCCTCGCCGTGGTGAACGACCTCTGGCGCACCGGCGTCACGAGCTTCAAGGGCACCTACTTCGACTACGACAACATCTCGTTCCACAGCGGCACCGAGATGGCGCCGCTCAGCCCGCTGCAGCAGCCGCCGCCTATCTGGATCGTCTCCAACCCGCGCCTGCTCGGCGACCAGCCGACGGAGAAGATGCGCCGCATCATGGAGCGCGCCTGCCGGCGCATCATCGAGTACGGCGACGGGTGGATGACCTGCTGCCGCGCGACGCACCCGGAGGAGCTGACCGAGCAGATCGGCTACCTCACGGACGCCGCCGCCGCGCTCGGCAGCGACTGGTCGGACTACACGGTCTCCTACCAGGTGACCATGAACATCGGCGACTCCGAGGACGATGCGCGCGCCGCGTTCGACGAGTACATCTCGAAGTACTACCCCGAGCTGTCGAAGGCAATGGACCTCTCCAACTGGGGCCCGGTGGGCACCCCCGAGACCATCGCCGAGTGGCTGCGCGAGTTCCACGCGCGCGGGGTGGACTACTTCATCTGCCGCTTTGGAGCGATCGACCAGTTTGGGCAGGTCGAGCGCTTCGCCAAGGAGATCCTGCCCATGTTCGAACCGGAAAGAGTGAGGTAGGCGCAATGCCCGACGCAGCGGAGATCCGAAAGGACGCCGAGCTCGTGGTCGACGTCTGCATGACGGTCGAGGCCGACGACGTCGTCACGATCATCACCGACGACGAGCACTCGCACGAGGCCATGGCGGTGGCCGAGGTGTGCATGGAACGCGGCGCCTGGCCGGTCGTGATGAACAACGAGATGCAGGTGCGCCGCGGCCTGGCCGACACCCACTTCCCGATGGCGCCGCCGCAGAACCTGCACCAGGCGATGGTCAGCTCGGACGAGATCATCATCATCACGAACCTCGAGTGGGCCAACCGCTTCGCCCACATCTCCGCCGTCAAGGAGTCGGTGGCGAACAACGCGAAGATCGCTTCCGTCGAGCCGGGCATGGGCGCCTGGGGACTGACGCTCGACATGCTGCACGCCGCGCGCCAGCGCGCGCAGGACGCGATGAAGGCGCTCGAGGGCGTGGAGAAGGTGCGCGTGACCTCGGCGAAGGGCACCGACTTCACCGTGAGCATCAAGGGCCGCCCGCCGCTCGCCCTCGTGCCGATCAAGGAGCGCGGCATCATGATGGGACCGCTGCCGCTCTGGGCCGAGGTGGCCTACGCCGCGGTCGAGGACCAGACCCAGGGCACGATGGTGGTGGACGGCGTGATGCTCGGCATCGGCCTGCCCGGCCAGGTGAACGAGCCGATCACGTGGACGATCGAGGGCGGCAAGGCCGTGAAGATCGAGGGCGGCGGCGACGCCGCGCGCCTGCGTGACGTGATCGAGGGCGTGGAGAACGCCACGGTGATCGGCGAGTTCGCGTTCGGCGTGAGCGACATCGCGCCGTTCGGCACGCCGTCGGAGAAGGGCCGCGTGGGCACCGTGCACTGCGCGCTTGGCGACAACCACAGCGCGTACCCGGGCGGCCAGAACGTGAGCAAGCTGCACCTCGACGGCGTGGTGCTCGAGGCGAGCCTCCAGGTCGTGGACGACGGCCGCTGGATCATCAAGGACGGCCAGTGGGCGCTCTGACCGAGGTACGCGCCGTCGCGCTCGAGGACGTGCCGCAGATCGACCTGCCCGGCGGCAGCTGGAGCCGCATGGTCGTGACCGACCAGTCTGTGTCCGGCAACTCGGCCTCGCTCGGCTACTCGGTATTCAAGCCCGGCAGCGAGACCGCGCCGGTCGCGCACGAGACCGAGGAGGTGGCCTACGTGCTGAGCGGCAGCGGCGAGCTGCGGCTCGACGACGGCGCCGTGCCGTTCAAGGCCGGGGACGGCCTGTTCGTCCCGGCCGGCGTGTGGCACGCGGTCGTCAACACCTCGGACGAGGACGTGGCGATGGTGTTCGGCTTCCCGTTCCCGGCCTACCCACCGACCGAAAGGCGCTAGGCGCGTCATGACCGACCCGACGACGACGACTGGCATCGGCCTCACCGCGGCGCTCGACGACGACTCCGGGCTGCCGGAGCAGGTGGCCTGGGCCTGCCGGATCCTCGCCTCCCAGGGCTACGAGGACCTGACGCTCGGCCATGTGAGCGTGCGCACGCCCGACGGGATGATGTACATCAAGCGCAAGGGCGTGGCGCTCAGCGAGGTCGCGCCCAAGGACATCCTCCGCTTCCCGCTCGAGGCGGACCTGGCCGACGCGCCGGCGGTGATGCACCTCGAGGCGGTGCTGCACACCGAGGTCTACAAGCGCCGGCCGGACGTGAACTCCGTGATCCACGGGCACCCGGTGCACGCCACCGCGTTCGGCGCCACCGACGCTCGGCTCGAGACGCTCACCCACGACGCGGTGCTGTTCACGGACCGGATCTCCACCTACGAGGGCGCGCCCGACCTGATCATCGACGCCCAGCAGGGCAAGGAGGTGGCCGAGTCGCTCGGCGCCGGCAGCGTGGTGCTGCTGCGCAACCACGGCGTGCTCGTGGCGGAGCGCGACGCGCACTGGGCGGTGCTCACCGCCGTGCTGCTCGAGAAGGCGGTCAAGCTCCAGTCGATCGCCGCCACGCTCGGCCGCCTGCGCCCGATCCCGGACGACCTCGTGCGCTCGATCCACAGCCGCAAGTACCAGGACGGCTTCCCCGAGGAGTACTGGGACGCCTGGGTGCGCGCGCTGCGGCGCAGCGGCGGCGCGGCCGGAATGCCGGCCGAGGGCGGCGAATGAGGATCGAGTTCCGCCTGAACGGCGCGCCCGCCGCGATCGACGTCGAGCCGAGCACCCTGCTCCTCGACATGCTGCGCGACGACTTCCGGCTCACGGGCGCCAAGCGCTCGTGCGACGTCCAGGTCTGCGGTAGCTGCACGGTGCTCGTCGACGGGCAGCCGGTCAGCGCCTGCACATATCTCGCATGCGAGGCGGGCGGACGCGAGGTGCTCACGATCGAGGGGTTCGCCGAGCTCCCCGAGTTCGAGCGCTACGCGTCCGCCTTCGAGCGCCATGCCGCCGTGCAGTGCGGCTTCTGCACGCCCGGCTTCCTGCTCACGCTCAAGTCGCTGTCGGACGCCGGCGAGCTGTCGAGCGAGGAGCAGATCCGCCACGGCCTCGACGGCAACCTCTGCCGCTGCACGGGCTACCGGGCGATCCTCGAGGCGGCGCGCGACATCGGGGAAGTGGCGGCGTGAGCGTGGTCACCG
>DASXNY010000077.1:0-3779 GCA_036494715.1 Thermoleophilaceae bacterium | reverse complement strand
CCTCCACGGCCTCGAGCACGGAGCGCGGCTCGAAGGCGGCCTCCGGCAACACGATGCAGGCGCCGTGCGTGGTGCAGGCGAGGTTGCCGAGCACCATGCCGAAGCAGTGGTAGAAGGGCACCGGGATGCAGACGCGGTCCGCCTCCGTGTAGCGGCAGAACTCACCGATGAAGAAGCCGTTGTTGAGGATGTTGTGGTGGCTGAGCGTCGCGCCCTTGGGGAAGCCGGTGGTGCCGCTCGTGTACTGGATGTTGATCGGGTCGTCGAACTGAAGCGCGTCGCTGCGTTCGCGCAGCTCGTCGTCGGAGACGGCCCCGGCCTCGGCGAGCAACTCGTCCCAGGCGGTGGTGCGGAGAAAGATCGTGCGCTCGAGCGCGGGCAGGTTGTCGCGCACCTCCTCGACCATGGCCTCGTAGTCGGAGGTCTTGAAGGAGCTGGCCGCCACCAGCACGCGACAGCCGGACTGGTTGAGCGCGTACTCGAGCTCGGTGGTGCGGTAGGCGGGATTGATGTTGACGAGCACGACGCCCGCCTTGGCGGTGGCGAACTGGAGCATCAGCCACTCGACGCAGTTCGGGCTCCAGATCCCGAGCCGGTCGCCGGGCACGAGGCCGCTCGCCATCAGGGCGCGGGCCAGGCGGTCGACGCCCTCGTTCAGCTCGGCGTAGGTGAAGCGGAGGCGCTGGTGGCGCGACACCACGGCGTCGGAGTCCGGGACGCGGGCTACCGTGCGCTCGAAATTGGAGCCGATCGTCTCGCCGAGCAGTGGCGTGTCGACGGCTCCGTGCGCGTAGGAGAGTTCCACGTGGGTGATCGTAACTCCGGTAGCTTCCAGCGGGTGCTTCGCCGGGGGCTTCTCGCCGGTCTGCTGGGAGTGGTCCTCGTGCCCGCGTCGGCGCACGCCGGGGTGGTCGCGACGCATGTCGCGGACTTCAACGAGCCGACCTACATCGCCTCGCCGCCGGGCGACACCCACCGCGTCTTCATCGTCCAGCAGGACGGCACGATCAGGATCATCAAGGACGGCGCCGTCGAGGCCACGCCGTTCCTCCAGCTCGGCGGCAAGGTGACCTCGCCCGGCAGCGGTGCGAACAACGAGGAGGGCCTGCTCTCGATGGCGTTCTCGCCCGACTACGCCACGAGCCGGCGCTTCTACGTCTATTACACGTCGTCGAACGGGGGCACCTGCACGGCGAACTGCCCGAACGTGGTCAGCGAGTTCATCGCGGACACGCCGGACAGCGCGCCGGTGAGCAGCGAGCGCGTGCTGGTGACGCTGCCGCACCCCGGCGACGGCAACCACAACGGCGGCCAGCTCCAGTTCGGCCCGGACGGCGACCTCTACATCTCGGTCGGCGACGGCGGCGGCGGCAACGACACCCATCAGAACGCCCAGAAGACGAGCACGCTGCTCGGCAAGATCCTGCGCGTCTCGCCGGGCACGACGGACTACGCGATCCCGGGCGGCAACCCGTACGGGACAAACGCGAAGTGCATCAATGGCACGAACGGCGGCTCGCCCTGCCCCGAGGTCTGGTGGTACGGCATGCGCAATCCGTGGCGCTTCTCGTTCGACTCGGCCACGGGTGACATGGCGGAGGGCGACGTGGGCGAGGACAGCGACGAGGAGATCAACTTCGCGCATCCGAACCAATACGTGGGCGGTAACTTCGGCTGGCCCTGCTACGAGGGCCTCGAGCTCAACCAGTCCGCGCCGAGTGCCGAGTGCACCCCGGAGCCGGTTCCGGTGCCGCCGGTGCTGACCTACCACCACACGAGCAACTGCGGCGGCGACTCGTTTTGCGGCAACGGCGTGATCGGCGGCTACGTGATGCACGACCCGTCGCTGCCGTCGCTGAACGGCTGCTACGTGTACGGCGACCTGAGCAACGCCCACCTGCGCGTGACCCGGCTGGCACAGCCCGCGGCGCTCGGCGACACCGATCTCGGGCCGTCGGTCTCGAACCTCTCGTCGCTCGGCGTCGACGCGAGCGGTCACCTCTGGGCTGCGGACATCAGCGGTCCGGTTTACCGGCTCGACTCGGACGGCAATGGCGCGACGATGCCCACCTGCCCGCCCGCGCCGGCGGCGTTGGGCGGGCGCGACAGCACGCCGGCCAAGCTCCACATCACGCGGCGCAAACGCCAGCACGTGCTCAAGCGTCGCTACCTCACGGTCACGGTGTCGCCGAACGAGCTGGCGACGATCACGGCGCGCGGCAGGGTGAGCATCCGCGGCACTCGGCACGCGCTCGAGACGCACTCGAGCACGCGGCAGTGCTTCGGCCTCAAGCACGTCACCCTGCACGTGCGGATCTCGAGGAAGACGACGCGGCGCATCCGGCGCGCGCTGCGGCACCATTGGCGCGTCGTGGCCAAGCTCACCGTCACTTCGAAGGACGCGAGCAGCAACCTCAGCAAGGCGCGGCACGTTTCGATCCGGATCGTGGGCTGATGGCGGCCGACCCGGCGGACCTCAGCCTGCTCGAGGCCGCGACGCTCCTGCGCGCGCGCCAGTTGTCGGCGGTCGAGCTGGCGGACGCCTGTCTCGCGCGCATCGACGAGCTGGGCGACGGCGAGCCGAGTTTCGAGGGCGCGCCCGACGCGATCAACGCCTGGGTGCGGCTCTACCCGGAGCTGGCGCGCGAGCAGGCGCACGCGGCGGACGAGCGACTCGCGCGCGAGGGCGAGGCGGCGCCGCTCGTGTGCGGCGTGCCGCTCGCGCTGAAGGACCTCTATGCGATGGACGGGCTGCCGCTCACCGCGTCCTCGCGCGTGCTGGAGGGGAACGTGGCCTCGGAGGACGCGCTCGTGTGGCGGCGCCTGCGCGACGCGGGCATGGTGCCGCTCGGGCACACGCACACGCACGAGTTCGCCGCGGGCGGCACCACCGACCAGGTGGGCAACCCGTGGGCGCTCGAGCGCGTGGCCGGCGGCTCGAGCGGCGGCAGCGCCGCGGCGCTGGCCGCGCGCATGACGCCCGCGGCTCTCGGCAGCGACACCTGCGGCTCGCTGCGCATCCCGGCCGCGTGCTGTGGCGTCAGCTCGATCAAGCCCACGCATGGCCGGCTGCCGCTCGGCGGTGTGTTGCCGCTGGCGGCGTCGCTCGACCACCCCGGCCCGATGGCGCGCACGATGGCCGACTGCTCGGCACTCCTGGGCGCGATGGCGGAGGCCGGGCCGGAGCTGACGCCGCTGATGCCGCCGCCCGAGGAGATCGGCGAGCTGCCGCTGGCCGCCCGCCTCGGACCGCGGCCGCTCGAGGGCGTGACCGTCGCGCTGACCGAGCGCCCGGTGGACGCGAAGATGGTGGACGAGGTGGCCGCGGCCTACGAGCGGGCGCGCCGCGCGTGCGACGAGCTGGGCGCGCGCGTGGTCGAGCTCGCGACCCCGTGGACCTTCGACTGGCACGACCTGCTGATCGTGCTCATGAGCGACGTCTGGGCCTACCACTCCCAGCTCGCCGACAGGCACGACCGCTACCGCCCGGCGATCGCGGAGTTCGTCGAGATCGCGCAGAAGTTCACGGACGCCCAGGCGTACATGGGCGCGCAGCAGCGGCGCGCCGAGGGCACGGCGCTGTGGGAGGACTGGTTCGCCCAGAAGGGCGTCGACTTCGTGCTCGAGCCCGCACTGCCGATCGTCCCCTACGAGCGCGGTCCCGGCTACGAGCGCGGAAACGCCGGCGGGCCGGGCGACCCGATGATCGCCCTCACCGCCCTCTGGGACATGACCGGAATGCCCGTAGCCACAATCCCGGTGGAATGGAATGTGGCCGT
>DASXNY010000076.1:0-67149 GCA_036494715.1 Thermoleophilaceae bacterium | reverse complement strand
CGAGGTGGCCCTCGAATACCTCGCGGCCGCGAAGAAGTACTTCGGCGGCGATCCGCCGCGGCCCACCACGCAGGAGGTGGCCGACTACTACCGCGAGCGCAACATGGCGGCGATCGTCTTCACCGTCGACGACGAGGCGGGCACCGGCCGCAAGCGCGTGCCGAACGAGGAGGTTGCCAAGCTCGCACACGACAACCCGGACGTGCTGATCCCGTTCGCGAGCATCGATCCGCACAAGGGCAAGATGGGCATCCGCGAGGCCCGGCGCATGATCGAAGAGCACGGCGTGCGCGGCTTCAAGTTCCACCCGAACACGCAGTCGTTCTGGCCGAACGACAAGACCTTCTACCCCTTCTACGAGGTGATCGCGGAGGCGGGCCTGATCGCCCTCTTCCACTCGGGCACGACGGGCATCGGCGCCGGTATGCCGGGAGGCGGTGGCGTGCACCTCAAGTACTCGAACCCGATGTGCGTCGACGACGTCGCGGCCGACTTCCCGGCGATGGACATCATCCTCGCCCACCCCTCGTTCCCCTGGCAGGACGAGGCGCTGGCCATCGCCGTGCACAAGCCCAATGTCTACATCGACCTGTCTGGCTGGTCGCCGAAGTACTTCCCGCAGAATCTGATCCAGTACACGAACACCCTGCTGAAGAACAAGATGCTCTTCGGCTCGGACTTCCCGCTGATCACCCCGGAGCGCTGGATCTCGGACTTCGACAAGCTCGACATCAAGGACGAGGTGCGGCCACTCGTGCTCAAGGGGAACGCGGCGCGACTGCTCGGGCTCAGAGGTGCAGGCGCATGAAGCGGTTGTGCCCACCCAGGTCCTCGTCGTAGGAGCTGAAGCCGAGCTTCTCGTACAGCTTGTGGGCAGGCGTGTTCCGGTCGTTCACGTCGAGCTCGACGCGCTTGGCGCCGCGCTCGCGCGCGCGGGCCAGGGCGGCCAGCACCAGCGCTTCGCCCAGGCCCGTTCCCCGCGCCGACTCCTCCACGAAGACGTCCTCGAGGCAGCAGTCGAGGCCGTCCAGCCACACGCCGTAGCGGTAGCGCAGCGCGCAAACGCCGACCGGCGGCGAGTCGGAGTCGACGGCGGCCAGCAAAAAGTCCGTGTTCTCGTCCGCCAGCAGGCGCTCGATGCCCGGCGGGAACACCTCATCGGGCGGCGTGTCCCGCTCGAACCAGTTGCGGAAGCCGATCATGAGGCGGGCCACCTCGGCGGCGTCGCCTTCCTGAGCGAGCCAGATCCTCAATCGTCGTCCGGCCAGCGGCCGTGTTGGTCGTAGTACTCGCGGGCCTGCTCTTCCTTCACGCCCTGCGGCACCCCGCCCTCGACGATGCGGATCACGATCGGGTAGGCCACGAGGCCGACCACCGCGATGATTGCCGCCACCAGCTCGACGGTCTGCATGGCGCCGAACGGTAGCGCCAAAGGGCGCCGGGCCGGTCAGGCAGGCAGGTCGGCTTCGCCGCCGGAGCGCTTGGCCCCGTACATCGCCTGGTCGGCGGCGTTGAAGAGCCCGCTCGGGGTCATCGCGTGGTCCGGGCAGATGGCGACGCCGAAGCTGGCGCGCAGCCCGCTCAGGCGCTCGTCGTGCTCGAACGCGAGCGCGCCGGAGACGCGCTCCACCACGTCGGCAGCCACTTCGGTGCCGGCCTCGACCAGGATCAGGCCGAACTCGTCGCCGCCGAGGCGATAGGCGCCGTCCGAGCTGCGCAGGGCGTCGCGCAGGACCCCGGCCACGTGCTCGAGCGCCTCATCGCCGGCCAGGTGCCCATGGCGGTCGTTCACGTCCTTGAAGCCGTCGAGGTCGCAGACCATGAGCGCGAACCTGGTGCCGTAGCGCAGCGCGCGCTGGGTCTCGAGCTCGAGGCGCGCCATGAACGAGCGGCGGTTGCCGAGCCGGGTCAGCGGATCGTGGTCGGCGAGGAAGCGCATCTCCTCGAACTGAGCCATCGAGTCGAGCGCCGTCGTCGCCTGGTTGGCGAACATGCGCAGCGCCTTGAGGCTGTCGGGTGAGGGGATGAGCCGGTCGTCCGGGTCGTCCGCCCAGATCAGCGCGATCACCTCGCGCTCGCGGTCGTACAGCGGCACGCACAGCCAGTGGTGGCTCCAGGCGTAAGGCCCGCGGCCGTTCGACACGGACACGTAGCTGGGGTCGTAGTCGCGCACGCGGGCGCGGGCCTCGGCGTCGGGCAGGAGGAAGCAGCCCTCCACCTCGAACTCCGGATCGAAGAGCGGGGAGATCGACTCCACCGACGACGGGGGCGTCAGGGTGACCTGGCCGAGCGCCCAGCCGGCGGCGGCGCGCACGTGGAAGCGCCCGCCGCTGCGGTCGAGCAGATCGATCGACACCTTCTGAAAGCCGAGCGCCTCGCGGATGCCCTCGCAGACGGTCTGGAGGATGGAGTCGATCGAGCGCGATTCGGTGAGGCTCCCGGACACGCGCAGGAGCTGCTCGAGCGACTCCCGGTGATAGGCGGCGCGCTCGGCCTCCTGCGCGCTCTCGACCGCCAGCGCGCAGTGGGCGGCCACCGCCACGAGCACCTCGAGCTCCGTGTCGGTCGGCGTGCGCCCGGAGGCCGGTTCGTCGACGGAGATGATCCCGAGCGTGCTGCCGTCGGCGCGCAGCAGCGGCACGAGCAGCGCGTCCTCGGGATGCCAGGCGCCGGGCTCGTCGGTGGCCTCGATGTCGGGCACGAAGCTTGCGCCGTCGATCGAGCTCCAGTCGAACTCGTTGTGCGGGATGAAGTAGGCACCGCGGCGGCAGAAGCGCTCGTCCATCAGCGGGGCGAGGTCGCCCCACTCGCGCACCGTGCCCTGGAGCGCGCTGCGCGCCTTCTCGCTGCCGTGGACGGCCGTGACCTCGAAGTCGTTCCACGCGGGGCGGTAGAGCGTGATCACCACGGTCTCGAAGCCGAGCGACTCGCAGACCGTGCGCGCGATCGCGTCGAGGACCGAGGAGAGCTGGTGCTCTCCACGGAGTAGGCGGGTCACCTCGACCAGGCCCCTGAGGTGGGCGATCGAGGAACCCGGCGACGCGACGTCGCTGATCTCGTGTCGAGGTGCTTGCAGGTCCATGTAGGTGGGGAAGACCGGACGGCCGGGTCCCCTGTGGTTAGATCGACCTGGGTGCGGGTCTCCTTGAATCGCGACTCCCCGCGGTAGCCGCTCGCCTCACCCCCTTGCATAGACCACTACGCTGACCCTGCATATGGGCATTTTTTCCTCCCAAATCGGTGCTCGAGACATGGCGATCGACCTCGGCACCGCGAACACCCTGGTGTACGTGCGCGGACGCGGAATCGTGGTCTCCGAGCCGTCGGTGGTGGCGATGGATACGAACACCGGTGCCGTGCACGCCGTCGGCAGCGAGGCGAAGCGGATGATCGGCCGCACGCCCGCCTCGATCTCGGCGATCCGCCCGCTGCGCCACGGCGTGATCGCGGACTTCGAGGTCACCGAGCAGATGCTGCGCTACTTCATCCGCAGGGTGCACCAGAGCCGCTTCGCCCATCCGCGGCTCGTGATGTGCGCGCCGTCGGGCGTGACCGACGTGGAGAAGCGCGCGGTGATCGAGGCGTCGCTGTCCGCGGGCGCGCGCCGCGTGCACCTGATCGAGGAGCCGATCGCGGCGGCCATCGGCGCCGGGCTCGAGATCGACGAGCCCGTGGGCAACATGGTCGTGGATGTGGGCGGCGGCACCACCGAGGTGGCCGTGATCTCGCTCGGCGGGATCGTGGTGGCAGAGTCGGTGCGCACGGGCGGTTACGAGCTCGACGAGGCGATCGCCGGCTACATCAAGCGCGAGCACGGGATCGCGATTGGCCAGCAGACCGCGGAGGACATCAAGCTCTCGATCGGCTCGGCCTGCCCCCTGCCCGACGAGACGAGCGCCGAGGTGCGCGGCCGCGACCTCGTGTCCGGCCTGCCGAAGTCCGTGATGCTTACCGCGGAGGAGGTGCGCGGCGCGCTCGAGCCGCCTCTTGTGGAAATCATGGACGCGGTGAAGGAGACGCTCGAGCGTACGCCGCCCGAGCTGGCCGCGGACGTCGCCGAGCGCGGCATCCTGCTCGCCGGCGGCGGCGTGCTGCTCCAGGGCTTCGACGAGCGCGTGCGCGACGAGACCGGCATGCCGGCCAGCCTCGCCGAGTCGCCGCTCACCTGTGTGGCCGTGGGGTCGGGCCGCTCGCTCGAGGAGTTCGACGCGATGTCCCGTACCGGCGCCGACGGCGCCAGCCGCACGCGCGCCAAGCGCCTCGCGCAGCGCGTCCGCACGTAGGTCTACGGCCGCGGCAGCGAGCTGGTGTCGACGGCCTCGAAGTCGCGGCCGCTGAGCCTGCCGAACGAGTGCAGGTCGTCGTTGTTCCAGCCATTGTTGGGCGCGCCCGAGATGTACCAGGACGAGCCGTTGTCGGCCACGATCATCCCGTACTTCTTGAGCGCCTTGAGGACGATCCGCGACTGCCTCGGGAAGCTCGAGATGTCGAAGCTCGCCTTGAGCCGGAAGCGCTGGCCCATCGCCGGCACGTTGGGATCGCTCGTATCGCCGGCCTGGTGGCGAGCCGGGTAGATGAACGCCTTGCGCGTCTCGGGCACGGTGAAGCGCAGCGCGTGGTTGATCGAGCCGCGCCTGACCTCGTCGTAGCGGGCGAGGCCCGGCAGGATCGGCAGGCCGGCCGCGTCGGCCGAGGTCCAGGTCTTCGGGCGCAGGTGGTTCGAGCGCAGGTTCCAGACGGCACCGCTGCCCGCGTGCCAGCCGCCCCCGCCGGTGGGGCGCAGGTTGTAGAGCTCGTAGAGCTTGCAGTGCGTGCGGTCGACGACGATCGCGTGGCGGTCGCCGTCGGAACCCGAGCCGCCTTCGATCGGCACGTTGGCCGGGATCGGGTACGGGCCCTTGTTCGACTCGTCCGAGTAGTCGAAGCTGACGCGCAGCTTGCGCTGCTTGCCGGACACGGTGATGTAGGGAATGCCGATCGGGCCGCCCGCGTAGAGCCCGGAGCCGAAGTCGGCGTGCGCCGTCTTGTCGATGCCGATCGAGCGCACGAGCGCGTCCGAGTTGCTCGCCAGCGGCAGCTTGTCCACCGGGAGGTTCCACTGGTTGTTCTTGGGGAAGACGGGGCAGCGCGGCGCGGATGCGAGCGGCCGCCCGCTCGCCAAGCCGCCGCCGCCGAACGCGGCGACCGCGAGCGCGACCATCGATGTCACCGGCACGATCGCGTGCCTCCCAAGCATGCGCAGCAGCGTAGCGAGGGGCGGGGTCGGCGCTTGGTTACTCTGCCTGCCATGGAACGAGAAGAGTCAGACCAGCTGCCCGAGGAGGGTCCGGCCGAGCAGGTGCCGGACGACGACGACGAGGGCCGCGAGGACGCCGAGCGCAACGAGCCGCCCGGCGAGGGTGAGCGCTCAACCGGCCACCCGGACGAGGGCGAGGACGACTGAGCGCGCTACGCCTCCAGCAGCTCCCTCAGCGCCAGCGCGTTCTTCACCGCGTATGCCTTCCAGTCGTTGTTGAAGTACGCGTAGACCTCCACGCGCTCGCGCCAGCCCCGGATGCGCTCGGCCCATTCCTCGAGCTCGCGCGGCGAGTAGTTGCCGCCACGTCCGCGCGTGCCGTGGTGGAAGCGCAGGAAGGTCCAAGACGTCGTGAGCTCATGCGCCTGGAACTTGCGCTCCGGCGTGTCGCCGATCACGAGCGCCGCCCGGTGCTTGCGGAGCAGCGCGTAGACCTCCTCGCAGAACCAGCTCGGGTGGCGGAACTCGAAGCAGTGCCGGCCCTTGGGTAGTTGGCTCAGCGCGCCGGCCAGGCGCCCGTCGTCGCGCTTGAAGTTGGCGGGCAGCTGCCACAGCAGCGGCCCCATCTTGGGCGTCTTCGCGAGCGGCTCGATGCGCTCGTAGAAGGTGGGCAGCCGGGCGTCGAGCTCCTGCAACCGCTTGATGTGCGTGAGGTAGCGCCCGGACTTGACCGAGAAGACGAAGCCACGGGGTGTCTGCTCGACCCAGTTCTCTACCGCCGCCGTGTTGGGCAGGCGGTAGAAGGTGTTGTTGATCTCGACGGTGTCGAAGGTCCGCGAGTAATAGCTCAGCCACTCGCCGGGCGGCAGGCCCTTCGGATAGAAGGCCTCGCGCCAGTCCTTGTAATTCCAGCCGGAGCAGCCGATCCGGACTCGTTTCATACGAGCCCGAACATACCCGCGCTACCGGTTCAGGCCACTAGCTCGGCACCGGCTCGCCTGGCAGGTGCATCAGGTTGCGCACAGCGTCGACGCCGTCGACGTGCTCGGCCGTGCGCACCAGCGTGTCGATCTGCTCCTGCTGCTCGACCTCGCCGCGCAGCACCACGATGTGGTCCTCGACGTTCACGCTCACCCGCCCCTTGGGGGCGTCCTCGGGGCGGAAGATCACGCTCTCGACCTTTGCCGCGAGCGCGGCCTCGTTCGGCAACGGCTGGTGCTCGCCGCTGTGCGCGAGGCGCTTGAAGCGCCCGCTGGCCGTTCCCGTCGCGTAGCGGGTGCGCTTGTCGAGGTCGCGCCGCGCGTGCCGCGCCCGGGACAACAGCTGGTCGCGTGCCTGCACGCGCCGCGAGTGGCCCTTCTCCGGATCGAACATGTAGGCGGCCGCGGCGCCGGTCGCACCGGCGAGCGTCGTCAGGCCGGCCTTGCTGACTTTGGACATGTCTCTACCCCCTGGCTCGTGAGTCCTGGGTTTCGCATACCCGGAGACGGCGGTCGTACGCTTGTCAGGAGATGAACGACGACCTGCGTCCGGCTCTGCGCGCCGCCGCGATTGCGGCCTTCACCGTCGGCGTGCTGCTGATGTTCCTGCACCCGCCGTCGCTGTCCGGTGCGGGCGGCCTCGCCACGCTGGTAGTCGCGGCGCTCGCGTTCCTGCTGATCGTGGCCTGGGGCACGGTTGCGCTCGCCGGCCGCGACGGCATGAGCGAGGAGGAGTTCGAGCGGCTCGTGCGGCGCAGCGAGGAGCTCGCGCGCGAGCCCGCGCTCGCCCGCGACGCCGGCGACTTCGAGCGCCTCGTCGCGGACGCGATCGATCGCCTGCCGCCCGACTTCCAGGCGCTGCTCGAGCACACGCCGGTCGTGGTCTCGCAGCGCGGCGCCGAGGCCCGCGCCTACGGCCACTACTTCGGCGACACGGTCGCCCGCGGCCACTACGAGGACCGCATCGTCATCTACCAGGACACTCTCGAGCGCGACTTCGGCTACGACCCGGACGTGCTCGCCGCGCAGGTCGAGCGGGTGCTGCTCCACGAGCTGGCCCACCACCTGGGCTGGGACGAGTCCGGCGTGCGCGAGCTCGGGCTCTGAGCCCGCGGCGGCTACCCTTTATCCGCTTCGGAGAGGTGTCCGAGTGGCTTAAGGAGCGCGACTGGAAATCGCGTGGGCGGGGTTGACCTGCCTCGAGGGTTCGAATCCCTCCCTCTCCGCTATGGGACGAATAGTCGCCCGCGCATGTTCTCTTCGCTCTGCGGACTGATCTCCCAGATGCCCTTCAGCGCCGCGCGCATGTCGTCCGGCAGCCGGTCGGCACCGGCCTGGTCGAGCTCGAGGAGATTCCCCGCCGGATCCCGCAGGTAGAGCTGCACCACGTCTCCCGGGAGCTCCACGGTCACGGCGAAGTGGTGGTGACTCGGCGGCTGCACGTCTCGCTCGAACAGGTGCAGCTGCGTGCCCCCAACGGCGAGCCATTGGACGGGGACTCCGAAGTTGGGCGAAGGCATCGGCTCTGCGCCGAGCAACTCGACATAGAAGTTCACCGACTCCCGCAAGTCGCGCGCATTCACGCTGACGTGGTTGACCCCAACAGTGGACACGGCTGCCGGAAACTACCTCGTGGTCGCGCTGGGCAGGGCACCTCGGTGATCCCCACCAGTCCGGGTAAGGTCCCGAAGGGCGGGGTCGCCGAGAAAGGTGTCCGTTGAGACGCTTGTCCCCCGCCTGGACCGTGCCGCTGGTGTCACTGGCGCTCGTGAGTAGCGCGAACGCCGCCCCGGTCCCGCCGCGCGCCTACGCGGTCGGCGCCGCGTCGCCCTCTCTGCGCGGACTGGTCGACGTCCTCGGCGGAGACGCGGGCAGCGCGGCCTCCGCGCGGTACGCCTACCTGCGCAAGCTCGACGGCCACCTGCAGGACCTCGCCACGGCGCGGCTCGATGGCCGCAGCGTGGCGGCGGCGGCGAGCGACGAGGGCGTGACGGTCGCAGGCGGCAGTGTTTCGGTGGACGTCTACGTGGACGGCGACGCCGGCGGCGCGGCGGGCCGTCTGCGCGCGCTGGGGATGCAGGTGCGCGCCGTCGGGCGCCTCGGCAAGGAGCCGGCGGTGGAGGGGATGCTGCCGGTGGCGGAGCTCACGGATGTCGCCGCGCTCGCCTCGACGCGCGCCGTCCTCGCCGCCTACGGCTACACCGACGCGGGCAGCGTGACGTCGGAGGGCGACGCCGCCCACCGCGGCCCGCAGGCGCGCGCGCTCGGCCCGACCGGTACCGGCGTCCCGGTTGGCGTGATCTCGGACTCGATCAACCTGTTCGCGGGCGGGATCGCGGACTCGCAGGCCACGGGCGATCTGCCGGCCCACGTGGTGTCCCTGGAGGACGACCCCAGCGGCTTGGACGAGGGTCGCGCGATGGCCGAGATCGTCTACGACGAGGCGCCGGGCGTCACCGACATGTACTTCTCGACGGGCACCGAAGGGGCGCTCGTGAAGGCGCAGTCGATTCAGAATCTCGTGGCCCAGGGGGTGAAGGTGATCGCCGACGACACCTTCGACCCCAGCGAGCCGGACTTCCAGGACGGGACGGTCGCGCAAGCCGTCGACGCCGCCAAAGCGGCAGGGGTTGCGTACTTCGCCTCGGCCGGCAACCGCGCGCGCCAGAGCTGGGAGGGCACATACGCCCCGCTGGCGGACCCGCGCGCAGTCTCGCCGAGCACCAACGACTTCGGCGGCGCCGACGCCGTCCAGACGATCGGCACATTCGGCTCCTCCGCCTTCTTCATCGCGCTGCAGTGGGACGAGCCGTTCGGCGCGGCCAGCACCGATCTGGCGCTCGATGTCTACGTCAACGGCTCCTACTTCGAGACGTTCGACACGGACAACATCGCCACGGGCATTCCGGAGGAGCTCGGGGAGGTGAGCGTGGTGAACCCGTCGACGACGATCGGCATCGCCGTCCGGCGTGTGGCCGGCACTCGCAACCCGTTCATGAAGTACATCGTCGGCGGCGACACGCCGACGTTCACGATCGCCGAACACCCGACCAACTCGGACACGATCGATCCCGACGCCGCCTCGGCGCGCGGCTCGATGGCGGTGGCGGCGTCCGACTTCTCTACGCCGGCAACGCCCGAGGACTTCAGCTCGCGCGGACCGGTGACCCGCCTCTTCAACGCCGCGGGCGGGAGGCTCGCCACGCCGGACGTGCGCCAGAAGCCGAACGTCGACGGGGCGGACGGGGTGAGCACGAGCGTGCCTGGCTTCGCGCCCTTCTTCGGCACGAGCGCCGCCACGCCCAGCGTCGCCGGCGTGGCCACGCTGCTGCGTTCCGCCAACCCTGCGATGCCGGTCGACGAGGTCTACGCGATCCTCCAGAACGCGGCGAACAACATCGACTGCACGGCCAGCGCCGGGGTGCCGGACCTCGACTGCGGCTATGGCTTCGTGCAGGCCGACAGCGCGATGGCGCAGGCGCTCGACACGAGCCCGCCCGCGATCACGCAGATCGTGAGCCCCGCGAGCCCGACGGGAGCCAACGGCTGGTACACGTCGCCCGTGAGTGTGAACTTCGGCGCGGCCGACGCGCAGTCGCCTGTGGTGGACCAGAGCGGCTGCGGCGGTCCCACCGTGGTGCCGGGAGAGGGCACCGCGAAGTTCACCTGCAGCGCCACCAGCGCGGGCGGCACTTCGTCGAGCACGGTCACGATCAAGCACGATCAGTCGGCGCCGAGCGCCCCGGCCCTCAAAGGAATCGCCGCCAAGCACTACGCGCCGGGCAAGCTGCCGCGAAGCACAGCCCTGAGCTGCACGGCCAGCGACCCGGGCTCGGGCGTCGACGCCTGCACTGTCGCCGGCTACTCGGGCGCGGCGGGCAGGCACACGCTCACCGCCAAGGCGGTCAACGACGCGGGCCTGAGCTCGAGCGGGACGCTCGCCTACACGGTCGACGCGGTCGGCGCCCTCACGCTGCCGAGCCGCCTCAGCGTCCCCGGCCTGCTGCGCTCGGGCCTGCCGATCACGCTGACCGTGGCGAGCGCGGGCACGCGGCTCACGGCCAAGCTCACGGCGTCGGTGGCGCGGGCAGCGGCAGCGCGGACGGTCGTGCTGGGCAGCCTGAAGAAGACGCTACGCGCGGGCAAGGCCAAGCTGAGGCTGAAGCTCAGCAGGGCCGGCAAGCGGCTTGTCGCGGCGGGGCGAGTAAAGAACGTCAAGCTCACCGTGACCGCCAAGGCGGGGGGTTTGACCAACACCAGCCGCCGGACGTTCAAGCTGAGGCGGCGCTGACGGCTAGACGGTGGCCAGCGCCTCGATGAGCGGCAGCACGAGCGACACGTGCGGATGCTCGCCGTCGACGATCCTGACGCGCACGATCGCTCCGCCGTAGTCCGCGGCGCGGGCGTCGGCGCTGCGCACCAGGTCGCCGACCTCGACGGCCGGGATGCCGCAGGCGGCGAGGAAGTGGCGCAGGTCGCGCTCGCCGCCCTCGCGCAGCTCGAGCTCCTCGGTCCGCTCCCGCGGACCGCTCGGCGCGACGGCCTGGGCGTCGACGGGGCGCAGGATGCAGGCGGCCATGTCGTCGGGCATGTGGTCGGCCTCGGCGCGGATGCTCTCGAGCAGGCCGGCGGCGTCGGGCTGGCCGTCCAGGTCGATCAGGTCGGCCAGGCGCTCGCGGCCGAACAGCTCGCCGTTCACGCGCGCCTCGGCGAGTCCGTCGGTGAAGAAGCAGGCGACCGAACCGGCTGGCAGGGAGACCGTGGTCTGGCGCATGCCGGTGCGCTCGCCCACTCCGATCGGCGGGGCGGAGCAGGCAATCACGGGCTCGTGCTCCGGCGGGCCGAGCAGGATGGGCGGCGGATGGCCGGCGCAGGAGAAGGTGAGCGTGCCGGCAGCGGGGTTGTAGACGGCCACGGCGGCGGTGGCGAAGCCGGTGCCGAGGTTGTGGTCGAGCGTCTCGCCGGCGAGGCGGATGGCGATGCGCGGCTCGAGGCCGGTCTCGAGGTAGGCGCGCAGGGTGTAGCGCAGCAGCGCCGTGCGCTCGAGCGCGCCGCGGCCGTGTCCGGCCACGTCGCCGAGCACGAGGCCGATGTTGCCGCTCTCGAGCTGGAAGACGTCGTAGAAGTCGCCGCCGGCGCCCGGGCCGTCGGCGGGGCGATAGGCCACGGAGGCGGCCAGCGGGCCGATCTGGGCGGGCACCTCGGGCAGCAGGGCGGTCTGGAGCAGGCCGACCTCCTCGGTGAGCAGGCCGCGCTGGCGGCGCAGGCGGCGGGCACGGATGCTCGCCATGGTCCAGGCGGCGATGGCCGCGAGGAGGAGCGCCGCCATCGCCCCGATCGCGGCCTTCACCGCGCCCGGCAGAACCTGGACGATGTCACGCACTGTGCGGGTCACGACATTGACGCGGACCCGCGACAGCGCATCGCCGCCCTCCTTGTGACGCCCCGGCCTGGGGGCGGTGGCCGGAGCGTGCACCGGGGCCACGCTCACCGGGCGCACCGGCCGGATGACCGATGCGGACGGAGGCGATGTCGTGGTCCCGGAGGAGCCCAGCTTGGTGTGGCGGCCGTGCTTCTTGGACTGACGATGGCCGCCTGCCGACTGCGGGGCCACCACCGTGCCGGCGGGGGTGCCCGGCGAGGTGGTGACGGGCGTGGCAGAGCTGCCGCCGCCGCTGGTGCTGCTGCTCGAGGGGCTCGACGCCGTGCCGGTGCTGCTGGTGGTGGTCGGGCTCGAGTCCTTGCTCTTGTCCTGCTTGCTCGAGTAGCTGGAGTCCGAACGGCTCGAGCCGCCCGTGCTCCGGTTGGGGTTCGCGTAGCCGCTCGACCCCTTGCCCTTGTCCATCTTCTGGGTGAAGTTGTAGGTGCCGCCCGCATCCGTCGAGGGGGTCTGGACGGCGGGCTGCTGCTCCGGGGCGGGCGTAGAGGCGGGGCTACCGCCCGAGGAGTCGCTCTGTCCAGGCGGCGCGAGACCGGGAACCGGCGGCGGCGCGGACTTGCCGGAGTCCTTGTCGGCGAGCGCAGGCGAGGTCAACGCAAGCGTGAAAACGCATGCGAAGACAGCGGCCAGCCTGGACGGAACGGAGGGCATGCTCAGAGCATCGAACATGCGTCGGTTCGTGCTTAGCCCACACGAGCCCTCTGGACGTTTGTTCGATGCCCGGGATTTTCTTCTCAAGCCTCCGCAAATAGCGCGAAAATGGCCGTCTCTTGCCCCAATGGCTCGTCGTCTGTACCTTTGCTGAATGGACCGCAGCGCGGCAGTGGAGGCGATCTTCGAGCGCGTCCAGCCGCCCACCACTTTCGAGGAGACCGTCGAGCGTCTTGGCACGGCCATCAAGGTCGGCCTGCTCCCTCCCGGCAGCAAGCTGCCGCCGGAGCGCGAGCTGGCCGAGCAGCTCGACATCTCGCGCTCGACGCTGCGCCAGGCCCTCACCACGCTCGTCCAGAGCGGGCACCTCGTTGCGGCCCGCGGGCGCGGGGGAGGCACGTTCGTGGCCGAGACCCCGCCGCTCACCACCGGCCCGCTGCCCGCCCCCGAGGCGCTCCGCGACGTGCTCGACTACCGGGTGGCCATCGAGGTGGGCGCCGCGCTGCTCGCCGCCGAACGCCGCCAGGCGGAGGATCTCGACCGGATGCGCGAGCACGTGGAGTCGATGCACGCGATCGGGGAGGACTTCGGGCGCGCGGTCGGCGAGGACTTCGAGCCCTACCGGCGCGCGGATATCCGCTTCCACATCGCTCTCGCGGAGGCCGCTCACTCGCACCGCCTGGTGGCCGCCATGACCGAGGTCCAGGGCGACATGAGCGAGCTGATCGGGCTCATCGCCCACCCCGAGGAGGTGCTCGCCCAGTCGAACGCCCAGCACGCCCGGCTGATCGAGCTGCTCGACGGACGCGACGCCACCGGCGCCGCCGAGCTGGCGCGCAAGCACCTCGAGGGCACCGAGCACATCCTGATCGGGCTGCTGCCGGCGGAGACGTGACCGAGGCGCCGGCACGAATCGTCGCGTGCCTCGTGGGGCCGCCGAACCGGATGAAGGACGTCCTCCGCATGGCGGAGGACAAGGCCGTCGCGGCTGCGGTGCCGCTGCACGTGATGGCTCTGGCCCCGGGCGTCGACCCGGCCTGCGGGAAGTTCCGCGGCGAGGACACAGCGGTCGAGGACGCCGCGGCCGAGCAGGTGGCCGCTCAGCTGCGCGGGGTCGTGGCGCTGCTTCCGCCGGGTACCACGTCGGAGGTCGTGCGCGGCTATGGGCTGGCCGCCCTGAAGGCTCACGCGCAGGTCGGAGACGTGCTCATAACCCCTGCTCAGAAAGGCCTCCGCGCCAAGCTTGACTCCGTCTTGGGCCGGGTCTAGTCTGGCCCTCAGACCAAAGGTCCGGTCAACGTACCAAGGAGGAGGAGACGTGGACGCAACTGCCTCGGCGCGCCCGATGACGGACGACGAGAAACGTCTGGCCGAGCTCGGTTACAAGCAGGAGCTCAACCGCCGGATGAGCGGCTTCCAGAACTTCGCCTTGTCGTTCACGATCATCTCGATTCTGTCCGGGGCCCTCACGCTGTATGGCACCGGCATCAACTACGGCGGGCCGATCCAGCAGTCCTGGGGCTGGCCGATCGTGTCGGTCTTCGTCATCGTCGTCGCCCTGTCGATGGCGGAGCTCGCGTCGGCGTTCCCCACCGCCGGCGGCCTCTACTGGTGGGCATCGAGGCTCGGCAGCCCGGCCTGGGGCTGGTTCACCGGCTGGTTCAACCTGATCGGCCAGGTGGCGATCACCGCCGGCATCGACTACGGCGCGGCGATCTTCACCACCACGCTGCTCAACCTCGTCTTCTCCTACAACAACGACACGCACCACATCATGTACGTGTACGTCGCGATCCTGATCCTGCACGCCACGCTGAACATCTTCAACGTGCGGCTGGTAGGGGTGCTGAACCACATCTCGGCCTACTGGCACGTGGTCGGCGTCGCGGTGATCGCGCTGGTGCTGATCATCTTCCCGGACCACCACCAGAGCGTCTCGTTCGTATTCACGAAGACCGTGAACAACTCCGGCCTGACCGGGGTGGGCTTCGTCTTCATCTTCATGCTCGGCTTCCTCCAAGCCCAGTACACGTACACGGGCTATGACGCCTCGGCCCACTTATCTGAGGAGACGCACGACGCGTCGAGGACTGCCGCAAAGGGAGTCATCAACTCGGTACTCGTGTCCGCGATCTGCGGGTGGGTGCTGGTACTGGCGCTGACCTTCGCGATCAAGGACCTGAAGGCGGTCACGGGCGCGGGCTCGTTTGCCGTCACCGAGGTGTTCACCGAGGCCCTCGGCAAGACCGGGGCCGAGCTGCTGCTGTTCATCGCGGTGGTCGCCCAGCTCTTCTGCGGGATGTCGGCGATCACTTCAGCGTCGCGGATGCTGTTCGCCTTCTCGCGCGACCGCGCCGTGCCGGGGCACCGGACGTGGTCGCGCCTCAACAAGGACCACGTGCCGTCGAACGCGGTGATCCTGATCGCGTTTCTGGCCTTCCTGCTGGCCGCCCCGGCGTGGAGCGGCAACACGCTGTTCGTTTACGCGGCAGTCACGTCCGTGGCCACGATCGGGCTCTACGTGGCCTACATCCTCCCGATCATCCTGCGCTTCCGGGCGGGCGACGACTTCAAGCCCGGACCCTGGTCGCTCGGGCGCTGGTACAAGCCGCTCAACATCATCGCGATGATCTGGGTGCTGTTCATCTCGATCCTGTTCATCCTGCCCGTCACCGACACGGCGGTGCCGTGGAACGGCAACTTCGACTACCACACGGCCAACTACACGCCGCTCGTCTTCCTGGTGGTGATCGGGGCGGTCTGGATCTGGTGGATGGTGTCCGCCAAGAACTGGTTCAAGGGCCCGATTCACACGATCGAGATGGACGAGCTGGGCCGTGTGGTCGAGGACACCGAGGTCCCGCCGCCGGGCGAGCCGCCGCCGGCCACGGCCCCCGCCTGAGCCGACGGCCGTGGGTCGTGTCGAAGGTAGAGCCTGCGCCGTAACCGGCGCAGGCTCCGGCATCGGGCGCGCGATCGCCGTGCGCCTCGCGGAGGAGGGCGGGCTCGTGCTGTGCGCGGACATCGACGGCGACGCCGCGGAGGAGACGGCGTCGGCGATCGGCGGGTCCGCGGCGGCGGTGGCCACCGACGTGTCCGACCCGCGCCAGGTGGACGCGATGATCGACCGCTGCGTCGAGCTGCACGGCCGCCTCGACGTCCTGGTGAACAACGCGGGCGTGAACATCCCGGGCGTGCTGCACGAGGTCCCCGACGACGTGATCGACAGGACGCTCGCCGTGAACGTGAAGGGCCCGATCTACGGCTGCCGCGCGGCGATCCCGCAGATGCTGGCGGCCGGCGGCGGCGCGATCGTGAACATCTCGAGCGTCAATGGGATCGTGTCCGAGCCGTTCCTGTCGGTCTACTCGGCGTCGAAGGGTGCGGTGGTGATGCTCACCAAGGGCGTGGCGCTCGACTACGCCAAGCGGGGCATCCGCTGCAACGCGATCTGCCCGGGCTGGGTGGACACCCCGATCAACTACGCGCACGCGGAGATGCTCGGCGGCCTCCAGCACGTGTACGACACGATCGACTCGTTCCAGCCAATCGGGCGGCCCGGACGGCCGGAGGAGATCGCAAACGTGGCACTCTTCCTCGCTTCCGACGAGGCGTCGTTCATGACCGGCGCAATCGTCTCCGCAGATGGAGGAATGACGGCGCAATGAACCTGGACGAGCTGCGCAGCTCAGTCGAGCACGAGAAGATCGACACGGTGGTGCTCGCCATCCCCGATATGCAGGGGCGGCTTCAGGGCAAGCGCCTCACCGCCACGCACTTCCTCGACGAGGTGCTCGAACACGGGGCCGAAGGCTGCAACTACCTGCTGGCCACGGACGTCGAGATGAACACCGTGTCCGGCTACGCGATCTCCTCGTGGGACCTCGGCTATGGCGACTTCATGATGAAGCCCGATCTCGACACGCTGCGGCTGATCCCGTGGCTCGAGGGCACCGCACTGCTGCTCGCTGACCTCGAGTGGGACAGCGGCAATCCGGTGGTGGAGTCCCCGCGGCGCATCCTGCGCGCGCAACTCGAGCGGCTGGCCGAGCGCGGCTTCAGCGCCAATGTCGGCACCGAGCTCGAGTTCCTGATCTTCAACGACAGCTACGAGGAGGCCTGGGACAAGGCCTACCGCGGCCTGCGCCCGGCCAACCTCTACAACACGGACTATTCGCTCGCCGGCACCGCCCGGCTCGAGCCGCTGATCCGCAAGATCCGCAACGGCATGGCGGCCGCCGACATGAAGGTGGAGAACTCGAAGGGCGAGTGCAACCTCGGCCAGCACGAGATCAACTTCCGCTACTCGGGCGCGCTCTCGATGGCCGACAACCACGCGATCTACAAGAGCGGGGCAAAGGAGATCGCCGCCCAGGAGGGCACGTCGATCAGCTTCATGGCCAAGTACGACGAGCGCGAGGGCAACTCCTGCCACATCCACCTGTCGCTCGCCGACCGCAGCGGCAAGAACGTGTTCGCCGACGACGACGCGGCGTTCAAGAGCTTCCTCGCCGGCCAGCTCGACTGCCTGCGCGAGCTGTGCCTGCTGTACGCACCCAACGTCAACTCCTACAAGCGCTTCGTGCCGGGCGCGTTCGCGCCGACGGCGGTGGCCTGGGGGCGCGACAACCGCACCTGCGCGCTGAGGGTGGTCGGCCACGGCGAGGGGCTGCGGCTCGAGAACCGGCTGCCCGGCGGCGACGTGAACCCCTACCTCGCGATTGCGGGGATGATCGCCGCCGGACTCTCCGGCATCGACCGCGGCCTCGAGCTCGAGCCCGCCTTCGAGGGCAACGCGTACGAGTCCGGGAAGGCGCGCGTGCCGACGACGCTGCGCGACGCCCAGGAGCTGTTCTCCCAGAGCGGCGTGGCGCGCGAGGCCTTAGGCGAGGAGGTCGTGGCCCACTATGCGCAGGCGGCAGAGGTCGAGCTGAACGCCTTCGAGGCCGCAGTGACGGACTGGGAGATGTTCCGCGGCTTCGAGCGGCTCTAGATCGAGTCGCTGCCGCCGACCGGCGCGATCAGCCTGATGTGGCGGCGGGCCACCATCAGGAACGACATCTCGTGCGTCAGCTCCGGCTTGTCGAGTGCCGTGAGCGTGGCGTCTTGAATCGAGAAGAACTCGCGGTCGCGCTGGTTCACGTAGTCCGACAGCCGGCTGCGGTAGCCCTCGCGCGGGAGCGTGAGGTGGCCCTCGATCCGCCAGCGATCGGTTTCGAGAATGATCGGCTCGAGGCGCAGGTCCAAGGCGGGGCATGCTACTCAGGGCGTACCGCCGTCCGCGTTTTCCTGGACGAATGGCGGGTAACCCGCTCAGCGAGCCCAGAGCCAAACGAGGAGGGCCGGCGATGCCGCCACGTGGCGTCAAGAAAGGCACGAAGCGTGCCCGGCAGTACGAGGAGATCAAGAAGAGCGAGAAGAAGCAGGGCAGATCCGAGGCTCGCGCCGAGGAGATCGCGGCGCGCACGGTGAACAAGGAGAAGGCGCGCTCGGGCGAGTCACGCACGCGCTCCCGCAGCTCGACGCAGGACATCTCGTCGGGCCGTCGCGGTGGGCTGCGCTCCGGCACGAGCGCACCCAAGGGCCGCACCCGCGAGCAGCTCTACAACGAGGCCAAGAAGCTCGGCATCGAGGGCCGCTCGAACATGAACAAGGCTCAGCTGCAGCGCGCCGTCGCCGGCAAGAAGGGCTAGCTCCGGCGCAGGCGGGACTCGAGTGACTTGATCGCGCGCTTGCGCTCGATCAGGCGGTCGTCGGCGAGCCGCAGGAGCTCGTCGCCGTCGACCGAGTCCTCGGGCGCGACGGCCCACCCGAAGGTCGCGCGGATCGGGTCAATGCCCTTCGGAACGTCCGCCTCGCGGACCGCCTCGTCGAGAGAGTCGACCAGCCGCATCACGCCGCCCGGCCCGGCGCCGGGCGCGATCAGGGCGAACTCGTCGCCGCCGAGGCGCGCCAGGCAGTCACCCTCACGGATCACCGATGCAGTCGCGTTCGCCATGGCGCGCAGCACTGCGTCGCCAACGGGGTGGCCGTGCAGGTCGTTGATCGATTTGAAGTCGTTGAAGTCGAACAGCACCAGCGCGGCCTGCCCGGGCAGCGCGCCCGTGAGCGCCGCGTCGAAGGCGCGCCGGTTATGCACGCCGGTGAGCGGGTCGCGCTCGGCCATCGCGCGCTGGTGCGCCTCGGCGCGCAGCAACCGGTGCTTGAGCACCTGCATGATCATCGCCTGACCCGCGACGGCAAGCGCGAAGACCGCGACGCGCGCCGGGTATGCGCGGTGGACCGCATTCGGGTCGTAGAAGAGCGGCGACGCGAACGCAAGCACGAACAGCGCGATCAGCGGTGTCGCGAGGTATGGCGGGAAGAAGTAGGCGATGAACAGCGCGGTGAACAGCAGCACCGGCTGGATGAAGCTCGCGCTGCCGCCCGTTGCCCACAGGGCCAGCGCCACCACCGGCATCATCGCCGCGGTGACCACGGCGCGCATCTGGATCGACATCGTGCGCTCGCTGAGGCCCAGGTAGATGGAGTAGATCCCCCAGCAGAGGGCGAATCCCGCGAGTACGACTGCCACGCCCAGGTGCCGATGATCCGTTCCGGGAAGCGGGAGTGCGAGCAGGCCGACAACCGCCGTTGCTATCCACATCGCGCCGGAGGTGAGATCCGGCAAGGGACCTTCGTGACGAGGATCGTCCTCCCAACCGCGCCGCTCTGGGCTGCTCGCGTGCATCAGCCCGAGAAATCGACCGCAGCCGGCCTGGCTGAAGGTCCACCGTCCTGACTTTTGGGTCCACTGCACCCAAAAGTCAGGACGGTGGACGTGCGTTCAGCCTTTGGACTGACTGTGGCGCAACTCGTCGAGATCGGCCTGCGTGTCCACGTCGATGGGCTCGCACAGGTGGCCCACCTCCACGCGGCGCACGCCGGCCTCCTCGAGCAGCTCGCGGGCGCCGGCGTCGCCCTCGAGCTCCAGCGCCTTGCGCATCAGAGCGCGCGGCATCAGCACGGGATGCCCCGGCCGGCCGTCGTAGACGGCGCGCAGCGGCCGCGAGCCGTCGAACAGCGTGAGCACCGCCTCGATCGCGGCGGGCGTGATACCTGGCTGGTCGCCCAGCAGGATCAGCGCCGCCTCCATGTCGTCGATCGCGGCGAGCCCGGTCTTGAGCGACTCGGCCTGCCCCTCCTCCCAGCGCTCGCAGACGACGACCTCGGCACCGTGAGCGTCCACCTGGGCGCGGATCTCGTCGGCCCGTGCGCCCAGCACGAGCACAAACTTCTCGACGGCGGGCACGGCCGCCACGGCGGCCAGCACGTGCTCGAGCAGCGGGCGTCCGTCGAGCTCGGCGAGCTGCTTGGCGCCGCCGAAGCGCGATCCGTCGCCGGCGGCGAGCACCACGCCGCCGATCACGACATCTCGTCCTCGAGCAGGTCGGCCAGCTCCTCGAGCGAGGCGATCGAATTGCCGGCCAGGAAGTGGTCGACGTATGGCAGCGCCGCCTGCATCCCGCGCGTGAGCGGCTCGTAGCCCTCATGCGCCTTCAGCGGGTTGAGCCACACGAGCCGGTGGGCGCAGCGCCCGAGGCGCGCCATCTCCTCGGCGAGCTGCTCGGGCTCGCCGCGGTCCCAGCCGTCGGAGAGGACGATCACCACCGAGCCGCGGCCGATGCGGCGGCCGTACTCGCGGTTGAGCGTGGCCAGCGCCTCGCCGATGCGCGTGCCGCCGGACATGTCGTCGGCCGCGTGCGTGGCGCGCGCCATCGCGGCGTCGTGATCGCGCCCCTCGAGCTCGCGCGTGACGCGGGTCAGGCGGGTGCCGAACACGAACGCCTCCACGCGCCCGCGCGCGGCCACGCAGGCCTGCATGTACTGGAGCAGCACGCGGGCGTGAGCCTGCATCGAGCCGGAGACGTCGCAGATGAGCACGACTGGGCGTGGCTTGCGCGAGGGCTCGCGCCAGCGGCGCTCCATCGGCTCGCCTCCATAGCGCAGCGAGGCGTGGATGGTGCGGCGCAGGTCGTGGCTATCGCCGCGCCCGCGTGCCCGGCGCAGGCGGCGGCTCTCCCGCGTCGGCCGGCGGTGGGCGAGTCGCACGATCAGCCGCCGCGCCAGCTCGCGCTCGGCCTCGGTGTAGTCGGCGAAATCCTTCTCACGCAGGATCTCGACGTCGCTCCAGGCGGCCGGTAGCGGCTTCTGGTCGATGGCGTGCTGCTTGGCGGGCTTGTCGCCCGGCACGGCCAGGCGCGGCATCGCGATGCCCGCGGCCTTGAGGTCCGCGCTGTCGAGCGCCAGTTCCTCGTCGAAGGGCGTGCCGAAGCAGGTGGCGAAGGCGGTCTCGAACGCGGGGATGTCCGAGTGCCGTGAGCAGAGCACGGCGCGCAGGGCGTTGTGTGAGTCGAGCCGCGAGCTCGGGTCGATCGCCGCGAGCGCACGGTGCGCGACGAGCAGCTCGTCCACGCCCACTCGAGCCCCGGCCGCCCTCATGTGCGCGGCCAGCTCGGCGAGCTTGCCGGTCACCCCGGCGCCGAGCGCGGCCGTTTCAGACACCCTCTAGGACTCCCTGCTCCCTGACGCGGTCGATGTCCTCGCGCACCTTGAGCGCGACCCCGAGCGCCTGGTCGAGGTCGTCGCTGCCGAGCGCGAGCAGCGCGCGCGCCCAGCCGATCGTCTCGCCCACGCCGGGCAGCTTGTAGAGCTCCTGCTCGCGCAGCCGGGCGACCGCAGCGCAGACGCGCTCGGCGATCTCGTCCGGGACCTCCGGCAGCCGCGCCCGCACGATCTCCTGTTCGCGCTCCGCCGTGGGGTAGTCGATCCAGTGGTAGAGGCAGCGGCGCTTGAGCGCATCGTGCAGCTCACGCGTGCGGTTGGAGGTGATGACGACGAGCGGGTGCCCACGCGCCTCAACCGTGCCGAGCTCCGGGATCGTCACCTGGAAGTCCGACAGGAACTCGAGCAGGAAGGCCTCGAACTCGTCGTCCGCGCGGTCCACCTCGTCGATCAGGAGCACCACGGGGCCCTCCTCCTCGAGCGCCTCGAGCAGGGGCCGCCTCAGCAGGAACTCGCGGCTGAAGAGCCGGCCCTCGCCGACCTCGCCCGCCTGACCCGCCTCGGCCGCTCGGATCGCGAGCAGCTGCCGCTGGTAGTCCCAGTCATAGAGCGCCTGGTGCAGGTCGATGCCCTCATGGCATTGCAGCCGGATCAGCCGCGCCCCGGTCGCATGCGCCAGCGCCTTGGCCACCTCCGTCTTACCGACCCCGGCCTCACCTTCGAGAAGCAAGGGCTGCGACAGCTGCTCAGCAAGGAAGATCGAAGTGGCGAGCTGCCTGTCGGCCAGATAGTGGTCCGACGCCAGGACTTCCTGGACGTTTTCGATTGAAGAGAAAGGCATTGACGTAACGGTCCCAGATGAACTCTAGGAACTAGGAACTGAGAACTAAGAACTGAGAACTACGCGCCCGCAGCCGACGTCAGAGCCCGCCGCGTCAAAACCCTTGCCAGATGCTTCTTGTATTCCGGCGTCGCATTCACATCGCCCGGCGGATTCGTACCCTCAGCGGCCTGCTCCGCCGCCACTGCGATCGACTCCGGCGAGAGGGACTGGCCTCGCAGGGCCTCCTCGGCCGCGCTCGCGCGCAGCGGGGTGGCGCCCATGTGGGTCAGGCCGATGCGCACGTCCTCACAGGTGCCGCCGTTCGACCTCACGAGCGCGCACACGCCGACCATCGCCCAGTCCTCGGCGCGGCGGGTGAACTTCTCGTAGCCCCAGCCGAAGCCGTCGAGCGCGGGCAGGCGGACCACCGTGACCACCTCGTCCGGGCCGACGGCCGTCGTTAGGTAGCTCTTGAACATCTCGGTGGCCTGGATCTCGCGCTCGCCGTTCGGCCCCTTCGCGATCACCGAGCCCTCCGCCGCGAGGAACACGGTGGGCAGGTCGCCGGCCGAGTCGCCGTGGGCGATCGAGCCGCCGACCGTGCCGCGGTTGCGCACCTGCTGGTCGGCGATCAAGCCGGCCGCGTGAGCCGTCACACCGAGATCCGACTCCGTCGCCAGCTCCGAGTGGCGCGTCATGGCGCCGATGTTCCAGCCGCCGTTCGAGCGCTCGACGCCCTTCAGGCCAGGCACCTTCCCGAGGCTGACGAGCAGCGACGGCGCCGCCAGACGCAGCTTCATCAGCGGCAGCAGCGAATGGCCGCCTGCCAGGAGCTTGGCGTCGTCGCCGCCCTGGCTGAGCGTTCTGATGGCCTCGTCGAGCGACTCGGGCGCCGCGTAGTCGAAGTTCGCGGGAATCACGACTCACCTCCCCCGGCCGAGCCGGCTTGTTGGATGGCATCCCACACGCGCATCGGCGTGAGCGGCATGTCGATGTAGGTGACGTCGAGTGGGCGCAGCGCGTCCACCACGGCGTTGACCATCGTCGGCGTGGCGGCGATCGTGCCCGCCTCGCCCACGCCCTTCACCCCGAGGTCGTTGACCGGGGACGGGGTCTCGGTACGGTCGGTCTCGAAGCTGGGCAGCTCCGCGGCGGTCGGGAGCGCGTAGCTCACGAACGTGCCGGTGAGGAGTTGGCCCTCGTCGCTGTAGACCACCTGCTCGAACAGGGCCTGGCCGATCGCATGCGCGATCCCGCCGTGCACCTGTCCCTCGATCAGCAGCGGGTTGATCGCCCGCCCGCAGTCGTCCACGGCCACATAGCGGACCACCTCGACCTTGCCGGTGTCGGGGTCGACGTCGACGATCGCGGCGTGCGCTCCGAACGGCCAGACGAAGTTCTCCGGGTCGTAGAACGACGTCTCCTCGAGGCCCGGCTCCATCCCCTCGGGGATGTTCTCGGGCACGTAGGCCGCGAGCGCGATGTCCGCGAGCGGCAGGCCGTTCTCCGGCGAGCCCTTGACCTGGTAGCGGCCGTCCACGAGCTCGATGTCCTCGTGCGCCGCCTCCAGCATGTGAGCCGCCAGCTTCTTCGCCTTCTCGTACACCTTCACCGCCGCGCGGCCGGCCGCCTCGCCGCCCACGGACAGCGTCCGCGAGCCGTAGGTGCCCATCCCGAACGGGCCGGTGTCGGTGTCGCCGTGCATCACCTCAACGTGCTCGGGCTCGATGCCCAGGCGCTCGGCCACGATCTGGGCGAAGCCCGTCTCGTGACCCTGCCCGTGCGGCGAGCTGCCGGTGTAGACGGTGGCGGCGCCCGACGGGTGCACGCGCACCACGGCCGACTCCCAGAAGCCGCCCTGGATGCCGACGCCGCTCGGCCCGACCACCCGCGACGGCGCGAGGCCGCAGATCTCCACGTAGGTGGAGAAGCCGATGCCGCGGTAGACGCCCTTCTCGCGCAGTTGCGCCTGCTCCTGGCGGAACGCGTCGAGATCGACGTGCTCGAGCAGCCGGTCGAGCGTGCCGTGGTAGTTGCCGGAGTCGTAGATCACGCCGACTGCCACCTCGGCCGGGAAGTCCTCCTTGGGAATGAAGTTCTTCCGCCGCACGTCGAGCGGGTCGAGGCCCAGCTCGGCCGCGCCCTGGTCGATCATGATCTCGATCGCGTGCGTGGCCTCCGGCCGCCCGGCGCCGCGCACGGCGTCGGTGGCGAACTTGTTTGTGAACACCCCGACGATGTCGGTCTGGACCGCCGGGATCTTGTAACAGCCACTCATCACGAACGCCGCGAAACACGGGATGAACGGCGTGAGCAGCTGGTAGTACGCGCCGAGGTCCGCCACGATCTTCGTGTGGAACCCGGTGATCGTGCCGTCGTTCTTCAACCCCATCTTGCAGTAGGCGATGAGGTCGCGCCCGTGGGTCGTGGTGGTGAGGTTCTCGGAGCGCGTCTCGAGCCACTTGACCGGGCGGCCGAGCTGGCGCGAGAGGTAGCAGGCGAGCACCTCCTCGGCATAGTGGTTGAGCTTGCTGCCGAAGCCGCCGCCCACCTCGGGTGCGACGACACGGATCTTCTCCTCCGACACGCCCAGCTCGCCCGCGAGGAAGAGACGGACGAGATGGGGGATCTGAGTGGAGGTCCAGAGGGTCACCGAGTCGGTCCGCCAGTCGGCGACGCAGCCGCGTGGCTCAATCGCGGCACCTGCCGTGCGGTGGTTGACGATGCGACGCTCCACCACCACGTCGGCCTCGGCCATCGCGGCGTCCATGTCGCCGCCCCCGAGCGCCCACTCGTGTGTCTTGTTCGTGCCGATGTCCTCGTGCACGAGCGGCGCGCCGTCCTCGAGCGCCTTCTCGGGATCGATCACCGCGGGCAGCTCGTCGTACTCGACGACTACCTTGGTTGCGGCGTCGATCACGCCGTACTTGTCGTCGCCGATGACGGCGACCACCGGGTCGCCCACGTGGTTCACCTCGCCACGGGCCAGCGGCCAGTGCTCGGGCGTCTTCACCTCGATGCCCGGCGGCACCCACACCATCGGCAGCGGCGCGCCGAGGTCGAGGTCCTCGCCGGTGATCACCGCGTGCGCGCCCGGGGCGGACTCGGCGGCGCTCGCGTCGATCGACGTGATCCTGCCGTGCGCCACCTCGGAGCGGACGAGCGCCATGTAGAGCATGCCCGGCAGCACCATGTCGTCCACGTAGTTGCCGCGGCCCGTGATCAGCCGCGGGTCCTCCTTGCGCTTCATGCGGCGGCCGATCGGCCCCCCGCTGGCGCTTGCGGGCTCGGCGACGGTGCTCATACGCCCGCCCCCTTTGGGGAGCTCATTGACTCCGCGGCTGCCATCACCGCCTTGACGATGTTGTGGTAGCCGGTACAGCGACAGAGGTTGCCCTCGAGCCCGTGACGCACCTCCTCCTCGCTCGGATTCGGATTGCGTTCGAGGAGGTCCGCGGCGGCCATGATCATGCCCGGCGTGCAGTAGCCGCACTGCAGCCCGTGGTGCTCCCAGAACGCCTCCTGGATGGGATGCAACGCGCCGTTGCCACCGGGCGCCATGCCCTCGATCGTCTTCACCTCAGTGCCGTCGGCCTGCGCCGCCAGCACGGTGCAGCTCTTGACGGACTCGCCGTCGAGCAGCACCGTGCACGCGCCGCAGTTGGAGGTGTCGCAACCGATATGGGTGCCCGTCAAACCAAGGTTGTCGCGCAGGTAGTGGACGAGCAGGAGCCTGGGCTCCACGTCCGATGAGCGCGGTTCGCCGTTGACAGTGACGTTCACCCGAACGTTTTCCGCCATACCTATTCCTCCTCACAGCAAGAGCCAAGTGGCACGGACTCTACTCCTGCCCAGCGGGCAGGAGCAGAGCGCGGAAGTGCGGAAGTGCGGAAGTGCAGGAGTGCCGGCTAGGCCGGCTTCGCGGCCTCTGGCATCCGGCCCTCGGAGTGGCCGTCGATCCTGCTGAGAAATCTCACCGACCCGAGCCACTAGCCTCCGGCGCATGGGCAAGCGGTCACGCCGGCGCAACCGCGGCGAGGCGCCGGCAGCGCCGGTCGCCACCAGCGATTACACCGATCCCGAGGGCAACGTCCTCACGCTGCGCGACGAGCTGTCGGCGGGCACGGTGAAGCAGGTGCGCCAGCTCGACTCGACCCCGGCCGCCTCCTCCGAGGACCGCTGGCAGCGGCGCGGGGAGCTCCTGTTCGAGCGCCTCGCGGTCGGCTGGACCGTCGCCGGCCTCCCGCTGGAGGGCCAGAAGGAGCTCCTCGGCCGCTACCGCATGGCCACGAGCGACGAGCGGAGCTGGATCCGCGACACGATCGAGGGGCACGTCCAGAAACACCACCCCGAGCTTTCGCGGTAGAAAGCAGAAGGGCCGCCCAAAGAGCGACCCCCCTGCGGACTGTGGACTGTGGACCCGTCTACCGCTTCCTTGATCCCTTAGCAGCGCCCGGGTTCGCGATCGCGTCGAGGAACGTCTGCCCATTGGGCGTCCCGACTCCGGTCACGTCGTCGTAGCCGGGCCGCGTGTGGATCGTGCCGGTGGTATTGAACGACCGCAGCTTCGTGGTCGTCCCGTCCGTCGCGTCCACGCCGTTGACGTAGTCGTTGCGGACCGCCGCCAGCTGGCTGGCCGGGTCCACGACGTCGTGGAACACGGTCGAGCCGGCGTCCGAGTAGAACAGCGGGTTGGAGAACCCGTGGTGGGTCCCGCCGGCCTGGTCGGCCAGCGCCATCATCCCCGCGAACAGCGGCGAGGCGAGGCTCGTTCCGCCGATGCGGTACTCGCTGTACTTGGCCGTGCCGTCGGGGAACGTCTGCGTCTGCCCGATCAGCATGCCCGTCTGCGGGTCGGCGTCGGCCGCCACGTCGGGCACCGCCCGTCCGGGCCGGCCGCCGAAGTAACGCGCGATGCGACCAGGCACCACGCCCTTCTGGTAGCCGGGCTCCGCGAACAGCTGGCTCGTGCCGCCGCCCGCGCCGTACAGGTAGTCGCCCGGTGGGGTCGGGGCCCAGTCGCCGTCCGTGAGCGTGCTGGTGGACGTGCCCCAGCCGGTCTCGAACAGGTAGTCGTTCGACTGCCCGACTCCAAGCGACGTCCCGCCGACCGCTGTCACCAGCGGATCCGATGCCGGGAAGTCGGTGGCGCGGGTGCCGATGTCGGCGATCTCGTCACCCTCGTCGCCAGACGAGAAGTAGACGCCGATGCCCTCGACAGCCGCCTGCCGGAACGTGTCGTTGTACGCACGCACGAGGCCGCGTGACTCGTCCTCGCCTGCGCCGCCCCACGAGTTGGAGATGATCTGAGCCTGGTCCTTGTCGACGATCGTGTTCAGAGCGTCGATCAGGGGCTCGTCGTTGCAGTCCTTCGCACCCACGTAGAGCACGTTGGCTCCCGGGGCCATCGAGTGGACCGCCTCGACGTCGAGCGTCTCCTCGCCATACCAGCCCTGCGGGTCACACGGATCGTCGGCCGGGGCGTTGAAGATGCCCGGCGGGACGATCTGGCGGAACTGCACGGGCGGTAGGCCGTGGAGCTGCGAGTACTGCGTCGCGTCCTGCTGAATCGTCGGCGATGCGAAGGCGTCGACGATCGCGACCGTCTGGCCGCCGCCGTCGTTGCCCGACGAGATCGCGTCGGTCAGCCCGTACGCGCCCTGGAGCTGAGCCGGGGTGTAGCCGCACGGTGCGTACGGCTGCTGCTCGCCATAGGCGGGCGGGTCGGTGCTGTCGATCTTCTCGCCCCAGTAGGCCGAGCACGGAGGCGCGTTCACGAACGCGGGGCTCGGCGGTGCCTGGGGCAGGTCGCCCGGTGTCGGCGTCGCCGTGTCCTGCGGCCGCACGAGCGTGTCGCTGTCGTCGACGCCACTGACGCCGGCGATCTCGCTCCCCACCGAGCGCGGGATTGTGAGGTTGCCGTCGGGCGCCTGCAGCACCCGGCCGGCATGCCGGTAGGTATGGATCTGAGTGGAGAACGCCTTCTCGATCTGAGCCACGTCGCCCGTGGCCTCCACCCAGCGGTTATTCGACGGAACGTCGGAGCTCACATTGAAGCCGGCGCTCTTCAGCCACTTGCTCACCTTGGTGACGGCTGCGCCCGTCGGGGCATAGCGTGCGTGGAACTGGTCCGGCGTCAGATAGTGGCCGTACGAGGCACTTGCCGGATCCGACACCGCGTCGATCTGCTGATCGAGCTGGTTCGGGTTGCGGAACTTCAGGTAGACCCAGAAGGTCTTTGACTGCGCGTTCGGCGCCGTGCCGACCTGCGACGACGGGGTCGCCCAGTTCGGCGTGCTGTCAGGAAGCGCGGTGCGCGTCGAGGCTGCCGCCGCCGCCGACGCGGGCACCGCGCCCGCTACAACGCAGGCAACCAGCGCTGCTCGGCGCAGCGAAAAAGTCGGGAGACCCAAGGTCTCACCTCCCTAGCTTGGGAAGGGGCTGGTCCTCCATGAGTCCCCTCCCGGTGGTCATTCTTGACGCCCGCCTAGGCCCTCCCAGCCCGGCAGGTGGGAGCGGGGTTATATCGCGTTCCACCCCGCTTGCACCATCTGGGGCAAACTGCGCGCACCCTTTTGGGAGTTCGGCAGCGCAAGATCCGGGGAGGTAGAGAAGATGAGGCAGCTGACGAGTCTCGACGCCCAATTCCTGGCCGTGGAGACGCCGCGGACGTACGGCCACGTGGGCGGCTTGGCGGTTTACGACCCGAGCGCGGCGCCGGGCGGCAAGCTCGGGATGCCCGACGTGTGCCAGCTCGTCGCGGAGCGCCTGCACATGCTGCCGCCGTTTCGCTGGCGGCTCGTGGAGGTCCCGTTCGGGCTCGACCACCCGTACTGGGTCGAGGATCCCGACTTCGACATCGACTTCCACATCCGCGAGTCCGCGATCCCGCCGCCGGGCGACGACCGCAGCCTGGCCGACGTGGTGGCGCGCATCTTCGCGCGGCCGCTCGACCGCAAGCACCCGCTCTGGGAGCTCTACCTGATCCAGGGCCTGAAGGACGGCCGCGTCGCGATGCTCACGAAGGTCCATCACTCGGTGGTGGACGGCGTGTCCGGTGCGGAGATCCTGAGCGTGCTGCTCGACCTCTCGCCCGAGGGCCGCGAGCTGCCGCCGCGCGAGCCGGCCCACGACGGCGAGCGCATACCGAGCGACCTCGAGATGCTCGGCCGCGGACTCGCCGGCCTGCCGCGCCAGCCGCTGCGCGCGCTGCGCGCCGCGCCCTCCACGCTCGCCAACCTCGTCGACGTGCCGGGTGTCGGGCGCGTGCCCGGCATGCGCACGTTCGGCCGCGTGGCCTCGCGCGTGCGCGGCTTCACGGGCGCGGCCCGCACCGACTCGCGCGTGCTCGAGATGCAGACGGCGCCGGTGCCGCGCACACGCTTCAACGGCCCGATCTCGGCGCACCGCCGCTACGCCTTCGGCTCGCTCTCGCTGGACACGGTCAAGGCGCTGAAGAACGAGCTGGGCATCACCGTCAACGACGTCGTGGTCACGCTTTGCGCCACCGCGGTGCGCGACTGGCTGCTGGAGCGGGGCGAACTGCCCGACGAGCCGCTCGTGTCGATGATCCCGGTGTCGGTTCGCGCGGAGCACGAGTACGGATCGTTCGGCAACCGCGTGTCGATGATGATCGTGCCGATCCCGACCAACGTGGACGACCCGCGCGAGCGCCTTCTCAAGGCGCACGAGTACCTGCTGAGCGCTAAGGAGCGCCACCGCGCGATCCCGGCCAACCTGCTCACGGACGCGACCGCGTTCATCCCGCCGGCGGTGGCGGCGATGGCGGCGCGCACCACGCTCGACATCATGGGCCGGCTGCGGCCGCCGCTGAACGTCGTGATCTCCAACGTGCCCGGCCCGCGCGAGCCCCTCTACGGCGCGGGCTCGCTGCTCGAGGCGCACTTCCCCGTGTCGGTGATCGCCGACGGCGTCGGGCTCAACATCACGGCGATGAGCTACCGCGACCACATCGACTTCGGCATCGTGGCCGACCGCGAGATGGTCGGCGACGCCTGGCCGCTGATGCACGGCATCACGCGGGCGTGCGCCGAGCTCGAGGAGGTCGTCTGCGGGCCGAAGCACGCCGCCGAGGCGAGCCCGGCACAGTCGTCAGCCGACGCTTGAGTCAGGAAATGCTGAGCTGACCGAGGTACGGCTCACCACACCCTCAAACGGGTGCTGCCTCGTTTCAGTCCGCACGAGCGCCGCCTTACCTTTGCTGAGTGATCGGAGGTGCAGCATTGGAAGGGCATACTGGCTACAGAATCACGCTCGACCTCGCCTCCGGAGTAGAGGCGCCGAGCGCAGCGCGTGAGGCGCTCGACCGCATCGAGCATGGGCTCGACCAGGCCGACGAGTACACGGTCAAGCTGCTGATCTCGGAGCTCGTGAGCAACTCCGTGAAGCATTGGGGGCAGGGCTCGGTTCAGGTCGAGATCGAGTCGGCGGCAGGCTTCGTCCGCGTCGACGTGATCGACCGCGGGCCGGCCTTCAGCCCCGGACCGCACAGCGCGGAGCCCGAGCGCGAGGGCGGCTGGGGCCTCGTGCTGGTGGACGAGCTCGCCACCCGCTGGGGCAGCTCGCCGGTGGGCGCGCACGTCTGGTTCGAGCTCGAAGCGGCCTAGCTGATCGAGCCGGTCGGCGGCTGTCGGCGCTGGCGCGGCGCGAAGCGGGTTAATGTCGCGCACGTGAACGAGCGCCGGCTCGCGGTTATTGACCTCGGTTCCAACTCCTTCCGCCTCGTGGTGTTCACGTGGGTGCCTGGCGGCGGCTGGTGGAAGCGCACGGACGAGATCCACGAGAGCGTGCGCCTCGGCCAGGGCCTCGACGCCTCGGGGGCGCTGCAGCCGCAGCCGATGGAGCGCGCGCTCGAGACGATCGACCTGTATGCGCACTTCTGCCGCGCGACCGGAATCACGGAGATCCGGCCGGTGGCCACCTCGGCGATCCGCGACGCCACCAACCGCGACGAGCTGATCAACCGCGCGCGCGAGCGCTCGGGCCTCGTGATCGAGGTGCTCTCGCGCGAGGAGGAGGCCCGCTACGGCTTCCTGGCGGTCGCCAATTCCACGAGCCTCACGGACGGCGTCGCGCTCGACATCGGCGGCGGCTCGATGCAGCTCGTGCACGTGAAGGACAGGCGCGAGCTCGACGCGCAGTCCTGGCCGCTCGGCGCGGTACGCATGACCGAGCGCTTCCTGCCGGACGAGAAGGCCAAGGCGAGCCAGATCGAGGAGCTGCGCGAGCACGTGCGCTCGGAGCTCGCGTCCGCGCCATGGCTCGCGGACGCGGCGGAGCGCGGCGAGCGCATCGCCGGCATCGGCGGCGCGCTGCGCAACCTGGCCACGGCAGCCGAGCTGGACGAGCGGCTGCCGTCGTTCGGCGTGCAGGGCTTCTCGCTCAAGCGCAAGGAGCTGTCGCGCCTCGTCGAGGAGCTGGCCGATCTGCCTGCGTCCGAGCGCGGCAGCATCCCCGGCATCAAGAAGGAGCGCGGGGACCTGATCCTCGCTGCCGCGGTCGTGATCGAGGAGGTGATGCTGATCGGCGGCTTCGACGCGATCGAGACCACCGAGGAGGGACTGCGCGAGGGCATCTTCTTCTCGGTGCTGCTCGAGGACCGCGATCCGCCGCTGTTCGAGGACGTGCGGCGCGAGAGCGTGCTCAACCTCGCGCTCCAGTACCACCCGGAGCCCCACCACACGCGGCACGTCGCGCGGCTGGCGCTCGAGGTCTGGGACGAGTTGGCTCAGGCGGGCGTCCACGAGGGGCGCGTCGACGAGCGCGAGCTCCTTTGGGCCGCCGCGATCCTGCACGACATCGGCACCGCCATCGACTACGACGACCACCACCGCCACTCGCGCTACCTCGTGCTGAGCGCGGGGCTGCCCGGCTGGTCGCAGCGCGAGACCGTGCTGATCGCCCAGATGGTGCGCTACCACCGAAAGGGAACGCCGAGCCTCGCCGACTTCGACAGGCTGACCGAGGACGGCGACGACGAGCTGCTACTGCGCTGCTCGGCCGTCCTGCGGCTGGCGGAGCAGTTCGAGCGGGCGCGTGACCAGGCGGTGAAGGCCGCCCACATCGCGGTCGACGACGGCAATGTCGACCTCACGATCGAGGCCGACGAGGATGCGACGATCGCGCGCTGGGCCGCGGAGCGAACGAGCGACGTGTTCAAGCGCGCGTTCGGCAAGGAGCTGCGGGTCAGCTGACGCGAGGTCCGCTACCGACGGGCCTCAGCCGTGTTCGTTCCCGTATGGTCGGGGGCATCGCACGTTCCGGAATGCCAGCCCGCCTGGTGCTCGGACTGGCGCTGGCGGGGGCTCTTCTGTGCTGCGCCGTGCCCGCGTCCGCGCGCACCACGATCAAGCCGACGGTCTACAAGCTCGCCCTCCCGACGCCGGGCCACGTAAGCGTCGCCGCGGTGGAGGTGACGGTGCAGAAGCACGGCCGCGGCACCCCGCCGAGCCGCCTCTCGCTGACGCTCCCGAATCGCTTCGCGATGCCCGACTCGGTGCGCTTCTTCTACGCGCGCCGGCGTATCGCCATCTCGCCGCTGCGCTACGAGCTGCTGCTGGTGGCGGTCAACCGGGTGACCGGGAGCGCGTCAACCAGCGCGCGGGCGTCGAAGGTGGACTACGACGCGGGCAGCGTGATCCTGCACTTCCCGTCGCGGGCGAGCGGCGGACATACCTGCGCGAGCTGTGGCAAGGGGCTGCCGCTCGCCACGCGCTGCTCGAAGTGCTGGTTCAAGAAGACGGGTACGCACCAGGTGCAGGTGGTGGGCGCCGATACGGGCAGCCCGACGGATCTCGGCTCGCTCGACGCGCTGCTGCGCGCCGGCTGGACCAACAACGGTGACACGAACACGGTGTTCGGCAACCCCGCGACGGGCGCGCCGCCCGACAGATCGGTCGACGGCGGCTACTTCGACGATCACCGCGCGTTCGGCTGGAATGCGCAGAGCCTGCGCGACCCCGGCCCGCTCCTGCACACGGTTGTCGACGACCTCCTCACGAGCCAGCCGCAGAAGATCGTGCCGGACCTCGAGCTGATCGGTCAGACCGATCTGAACGGCAACGGCGTGCTCGACTCGGCCGCGACGCCGGGCGGCGGCAGCGCTCCCAGCTAGTCGCCCGGCACTACGCTCTGGGGAGATGATTTCCCCGAGGATCGCGCGCCTCGAGGCAAACGGAGGCCCCCCGCGCCAGCAGGACCCGTTGCCGCCTGACGCCTACGTACCGCTCAGCCGCATCGCGCGGCTGTTTCACGCATACCGCAGCAGGCTCATGATCCTGCTCGGCCTGATCGTGCTGTCCGCCGGCATCGGCGTGGTGAGTCCGTTCCTGCTGCGCGGCATCCTCGACACGGCCATCCCGGAGAAGGACACCAAGCTGCTCACGCTGCTCGTGCTCGGGATGATCGCCTCCTCGGTGGCAAGCGGCGCGATCGGGGTCGTGCAGACCTGGCTCTCGAACAGCGTCGGCCAGCGCGTGATGCACGACCTGCGCGCGGCGGTCTACTCGCATCTCCAGCGCATGTCGCTCGCGTTTTTCACGCGCACGCACACGGGCGAGGTCCAGTCGCGCATCGCCAACGACATCGGCGGCATCGACAACGTCGTGACGAGCACGGCCACCTCGATCATGTCGAACGTCACCACGGTGCTCGCAACGCTCGTGGCGATGATCGCGCTCAACTGGGAGCTCGCCGTCTTCTCCCTGGCGCTGCTGCCGTTCTTCCTCTGGCTCACGCGCAAGGTGGGGCAGGAGCGCAAGCGCATCACGACGGTGCGCCAGGGGCGGCTGGCGGACATGTCGACGCTCGTCGAGGAGTCGCTGTCGGTGTCCGGCATCCTGCTCGGCAAGACGATGGGGCGCGGGCCGGAGCTGGCGCGCCGCTTCCACAGTGAGTCGGAAGAGCTGGCGGACCTCGAGGTGCGCAGCCGGATGGCCGGGCGCTGGCGCATGGCCTCGGTCCAGATGAGCTTCGCGATCATGCCGGCCGCCGTCTACTGGTTCGCGGGCGAGAGCATCGCCCACGGTGGCAACGCGATCTCGATCGGCACGGTGGTGGCGTTCACCACGCTCCAGACGCGACTGCTGTTCCCGATGCAGTCGTTGCTCTCGGTCGGGCTCGACGTGCAGACCTCGCTCGCGATGTTCGCGCGCATCTTCGAGTACCTCGACCTGGATGTCGACATCCAGGAGCGCGAGCATCCGGTGGAGCTTCACGACGTGCGCGGCGACGTGGCCTTCGAGGACGTCTGGTTACGTTACGACCCGGGCGCCGTGTGGACCCTCTCGGACGTCGACGCCGTCGTGCCCGCCGGCACGACCACGGCGATCGTGGGGGAGACCGGCTCGGGCAAGACCACGATGGCGTATCTGGTCGCTCGTCTCTACGAGCCCGAGCGCGGGCGCGTGACGATCGACGGCGTGGCCGTGGCGGACGCGAGCCTCGACTCGCTCGCCGCCACCGTCGGGCTCGTGTCCCAGGACACCTATCTCTTCCACGCGAGCATTCGCGAGAACCTGCGCTTCGCCTGCCCGGACGCGACGGACGAGGAGATCGAGTCCGCCGCTCGCACCGCCCAGATCCACGAGCTGATCGCGGCCCTGCCCGAGGGCTACGAGACGATGGTGGGAGAGCGCGGCTACCGCTTCTCGGGCGGCGAGAAGCAGCGCATCGCGATCGCGCGCACGGTGCTGCGCAACCCGCCGGTGCTCGTGCTCGACGAGGCCACCAGCGCGCTCGACAACGAGACCGAGCGCGCGCTGCAGGTGGCCCTGGACGAGCTGGCCCGGGGGCGGACGACGATCGCGATCGCCCATCGGCTCTCCACCGTGCGCAACGCGGACCAGATCCTCGTGCTCGATCGCGGCCGCATCGTGGAACGCGGGACGCACGACGAGCTGATGGCGCTCGAAGGCCGCTATGCCGAGCTCGCCCGCGGCGCCGTAGCGGACGACCGCTTCGACCTCGAGGCGACCGTCGGCGAGCGAATTTCCGACACGGTGTCGTAGAGCCGACCACCCGCCCGGCCGCACAATTTGGCAACCGCGCCCCAGCGCGGGACATACAGGATGGACCACTCCCCATCCCTCCAAATAGAAGATCAGCGGCTGAGCGAGCCGCTCCCACGAGAGGTGTGAGCCCCGCCGGGTTCCCGGCGGGGCTCGCGTCTTTCTGCGCGCGAGTGCCCGAGACTGCACGTTCGTGCATGTTCGTGTACGATCTGGCAATGCTCACCGACGAACGCCGTGCCCTCATCCTCGACCGCCTGCGCACTCAGGGCCGCGTCCTCGCCGCGGACCTGACCGGCGAGCTCGACGTCTCATCGGACACGATCCGGCGCGACCTGCGCGAGCTCGACGAGGCGGGCCTCTTGCGCCGCGTGCACGGAGGCGCCCTGCCGCGCCACGGCGACGCGTCGCCGTTCGCGAGTCGCGAGCGGCGGGCGCCCGAGGCCAAGGCGTCGATCGCGAGGCGCGCCGCGGAGTGCGTCCGGGACGGCCAGCTCGTCGTGCTCGACGGCGGCACCACCACGCTGCAGGTGGCGCGCGCGCTGCCGCGGGACCTGCGCGCGAGCGTCGTCACCACGAGCCCACCGATCGCACTCGCGCTCGCGGACCATCCGCTGCTCGAGGTGACCGTGGTGGGCGGGACGCTGCGCCCGAACGCGCTCGTGACGGTCGGGGCCACGGCCATCGAGGCGCTGCGCACGATCCGGGCCGACGTCGCGTTCCTCGGGGTCTGCGGGCTGCACCCGGAGATCGGGGTGACCACGGAGGACCTCGAGGAGCGCCACGTGAAGGCAGCGATGATCGAGGGCGCGGCGGAGGTCGTGGCGCTCGCCGACCACGACAAGCTCGGCACCGCGATGTCGATCGTGGTCGCCCCGCTCAGCGCGGTCACCCACCTGGTCACGGACGCGGACGTCGACGACGGCGAGCTGGCGCCCTACCTGGCCGCCGGCATCGAGGTGCTGCGAGCGTGAGTCCGCGCGCGGCGATCACCGTCGTCTTCTTCGTCAACGGCGCGCTGTTCGCGTCGTGGGCGTCGCGCATCCCGGCGCTGTCGGACCGCGTCGGCGCCAGCACCGGCTCGCTCGGGCTCGCGCTGCTCGCCCCCGCGGTCGGCGCCACGCTCGCCTTCCCGATCGTCGGCCGCGTGCTGCCCGGACGCTCGAGCCGGACGTTCTGCCTGCTCGGTGTGGCCGCTCTCGCGCTCGCGGTCATGTTGCCGGCGCTGGCGCGCTCGGTGCCCGGGCTCGCGCTCGCCCTGCTCGTCGTCGGCTTTGCCAACGCCACCCTCGACACCGTGATGAACGTCCAGGGCGTCTCGATCGAGCGCCACCTGCGCAAGCCGATCCTCTCGTCGCTGCACGCCGCGTTCTCGTTCGGCGGCTTCGCAGGCGCCTCGCTCGGCGCGCTCGCGGCGGGCCTCGACGTGGCCCCGCTGCCGCACCTCGCCGCGGCGGGCATCCTGTTCGCGGCCATCGGCCTAAGCGCGATTCCGCCGCTGCTGCGGCGCGACGAGGATCCCGACGCCGGCGCCCCGCGGATGCGCTGGACGCGGATGCCGCGACGCTTGCTGCTGCTCGGCGTCGCCTGCTTCTTCTGTCTCGTCGCCGAGGGCGGCGCCTCCGACTGGAGCGCCAAGCTCGTCCGCGACGACCTCGCCGGCTCCGCCGCGCTCGGCGCCGTGGCCTACGCGGTGTTCAGCGTCGGCATGGGCAGTGGCCGGCTGCTGGCCGACCCGCTCTGGAAGCGCTGGGGCGCGGTAGGACTGCTGCGACGCTCGGGCGCGCTCGCCGCGGTCGGCTTCGCGGCCGGGCTCGCCGCGGGCAGCGCACCCGCCGCTGTGGCCGGCTTCCTGGCGCTCGGCCTCGGCCTCGCGGGCGTCGTGCCCACGCTCTTCCGCTCGGGGGCCGACGAGCCGGGCGTCTCAACGGGCCCGGCGCTCGCGGCGGTCAGCTCGCTCGGGTATCTCGGCTTCCTCGCCGGTCCGCCCATCATCGGCGGCGCGGCGCAGCTCACGTCGCTGCGCTTCGCCTGCCTGCTGCTGACGCTCGCCGGGGTGCTGGTCATGGTGCTCGCTCCCGCCGCGGCTCCGGTGGGCGAGGGCTCAGCCGGGCGCCGCCCGCGCCTGATCCCGGCTCTCTCGCTCGGCAGGCGCGGGGACTAGCCGTCGCGAGCGGACCGGCGCGCGTCTCTGATCTCAGCGCGCGAGCGCTGGCGCGAGCCGCCGCCAGGCCTCGCGCGGGAGCCCTCCGCCCGTGACGCCCACCACCTGGATGCACACGTGGTCGGCGCCCGCCTCGTGGTGGGCGCGCACGCGCTCGGCGATCGCGGCCTCGTCGCCCCAGGCCACGATGGCGTCGACCAGGCGGTCGCTGCCACCGTCGCGCAGGTCGTCCTCGGCGAAGCCGTGGCGCAGCAGGTTGTTCGTGTAGTTCGGGAGCTGGAGGTAGCGCTCCATGTGCGCGCGGGCGCCCTCGCGTGCCGCGGCGGGGTCTGTCTCGAGCAGCACCGCCTGCTCGGGCGCGAGCAGCACGCCCGGCCCGAGGAGCTCGCGCGCGTAGGAGGTGTGCTCGACCGGCACGAAGTAGGGGTGGGCGCCGGCGCTGCGGTCCCGCGAGAGCTCGAGCATCCTCGGGCCGAGCGCGGCGAGGAAGCGCCGCTCGGGCGGCACCGGGTGCGAGGCGGAGTCGAGCTCGTCGAGGTAGCTGCGCATCTTCGTGAGCGGCTTGCGGTAGCGGCCGGGCTCGTCCTTGTTCACCGCGGGCGCGTGGCTGATCCCTAGTCCCAGCTCGAAGCGGCCGGGGTGCGACTCCTCGAGGCGGGCGGTGGCGCCGGCCACCTCCTCCGGGTCGTGCATCCAGACGTTGAGAATCCCGGGCGCCACCGGTACTCGCCGAGTCGACTCGAGTAGCTGCTGGGAGCTCTCCATGACGTCGCCGCCCGCGCCGCCCGGGATGAAGATCGCCGTATAGCCGAGCTCCTCGACCTCCGCGGCCGCCTCGGTCACCGCGCCGCGGTCCTCGTAGAAGCGCAGCTCTCTGCTCCAGACTCCAACGCGCCCGAGGTCCATGGGGCACGATCCTGTCACATCGCCTCACGCCGTCCCGTCGCCGCCCGACGAGGGGCGGCGTGTCCGATGACGTGCCTACGCTGCCCAACTCATGCGCTTGGTGGTCGCACGCTGCGAGGTCCGCTATTCGGGCCGCCTCTCCGCCGTCCTCCCGGAGGCGCTGCGGCTGCTGATGTTCAAGTCGGACGGCTCGGTGATGGTGCACTCCGACGCCGGCGGCTACAAGCCGGAGAACTGGATGACGCCGCCGACCGTGATCGAGGAGTTCGACGGCGAGATCGTCGTGCGCAAGCTCGGCGGCGAGGACCGGCTCGACATCCGGCTCGCCGAGATCGTGTCCGACACGACCCACGACATGGGCGAGGCGGCCGCGCTCCAGAAGGACGGCGTCGAGCGCGAGTTGCAGGAGCTGCTGGCGGCGACGCCCGACTGGTGCGGAGAGGGCTTTCGGCTCGTCCGCCGCGAGTGGCCGACCGACATCGGCCCGGTCGACCTCATGTGCCGCGACGCCGAGGAGGATTGGATCGCCGTCGAGATCAAGCGGCTCGGCACGATCTCCGCGGTGGAGCAGCTCACGCGCTACCTCGAGCGCATCCACCAGGACCCGTCGATGGGCTCGTGCCGCGGCGTGCTCGCCGCGCAGTCGATCAAGCCCCAGGCGCGCGTCCTCGCCGAGGCGCGCGGGATCGACTGCGTCGAGGTGGACCTCGCGGTGCTGCGCGGCGAGCGCGAGCCAGACCTCACGCTGTTTGCCTAGCCGCTCAGTTTCTCCCAAATGGGGCAAAGCTGATGTATAGGTGGGGCATGACCAATCCATCAGTCACAACTGACACCGTTTCACCGCTCGAGTCTGCCCCACCGGTTACCGGCACGCGGGACCGCAACATCTCGCTCGCGTGCGCGCTGCTGCTCCTGATCGGAATGCCGGTCGGCTGGCTGCCGGGCAGCACGAGCGACGTGATCGGCATGATCGTGTTCATCGTCGTGGACCTGGCGATCATGGCCGGTCTTCTGCTCTGGCTCGTACCGCGTGAGCGTCGCGCGAGCGCGCGCGCCAACCGCAGCGCGCTGATCCTCGGCATCGTGTCGATCATCGTCGGCGTGGTGTTCTGGACCGGAGTGGTCTTCGGGGTGGGGGCGGCGGCGATCGCGCTATCGCTGTCTCAGCGCGACGCCACGCCCGCGGAACAGGGCCGCAGAATGGCCACCGCCGGGCTCATCCTGGGCGGCTTCGCGGTGCTGGCTTCCTTCGTTCTTCTACTCATCGGCTAGCCACCGAGCAGGCGGCGGCGCGACCGAAAGGCGCGCCGCCGTATCCTTTTTGGGGTGAGTCCGGATGGCGGGCGGGTCGCCTTCCAGCTCGACAGGTTCGAGCAGACGGGAGAGGATCGGCTAGAGATAGTGGGCCGCTGGTACGGCGTGCGCGGGCTGCGCTTCGTCCGCCCGGCGCTGACCGTGCAGACCAACGACGGCGAGCGCAACCTGCTGGCGACGCTCGAGCACAAGCCGTGGGCGGCCGAGGACGGGCAGGATTGGATCGCCGCGTTCCCCTGGGAGGGCGACTCGCCCGATCCCGGCCAGGCGGAACTGGCGGTGGCGCCGAGCGTGGTGGTGGCGCTGGCGCACGAGCCGGAGGAGAAGTCCCGGTCCGCGGCCGGCCGCAAGCCGACGCTGCGGACGCGGCTCGAGGAGTCGGAGACGCGCAGGCGTCGGCTCGACAGCGAGGTCGCCTGGCTGCGCGAGGAGCGCGAGGCGCTGCTGGCCGACAAGCAGGCGGCGGAGGCCGACGCCGATCGCGCTCGCGCGGAGCTCGAGGAGGCGCGCGCCGCGGACGCGGCGGTGGTGCGCGAGCGCGACGAGGGGCTGCGCGAGCGGGACGCTGCGCTGAGCGAGCGCGATCGGGCGATGCGCGAGCTCGAGGCGGCTTCCGAGGACCGTGACCGCGCCCTGCGCGCGCGTGAGGAGAACGAGCGCCGCCGCGAGCAGGCTCAGGCCGAGAGCGCGGCCGTGGCGGAGGGGCGCGTGGAGGCCGAGCGCGAGCGCGCGTCGGCGATCCACGCCCGCGACGAGGCACAGCGCGAGCGCGACGCGATCGCGGCCGAACGGGACGATGCCGTGGAGACAGCGGCACGCGCGCTCGCCGAGCGCGATGCCGCTCTCGGCCGCGGCGCCGGCTTCCCGGCGGTGTCGGCGGCGGACCTCGCGCGCCAGCCGGGCCCGCCATCGCCCCACACGCCCGGGCGTCACCGCTCGCGGCTGCCGAAGGCGGTCGACGCGGCGGACACCACCGCGCGCATGATCGCCGCCGGAGCGCTGATCACCCTGCTGCTCGTGGTGATCGTCGTGCTCAAGATCGCCTAGAAGTCAAAGGCGCCGTTGACAGGGGCGCCGCGCGGGCATTGAATGGATCGCGGTGGCTCGCGCGTACACCGCCTACAGCAGCTCGAACAGACGGCGCCGCATCGGGATGGCCCGGCTGGTGCTCGCGGCCGTGGTCGCGGCGGTGCTGGTCGGCGGCTACCAGCAGCACTGGTCCTGGACCGGGATCAGCGGCAACACGGCCACGCTCTGGGATTGGATCAGCCTACTGCTCCTGCCGGTCACGGTCGCGCTGCTGCCGATCTGGGTCTCGCGCCGCCACGAGCTCGATCCCCACCGCAAGCTCGCCGCGGCGGCGCTGCTCGCAGCGTTCGTCGGCATCGCCGTCGCGGGCTACCTCGTGCCGTGGAAGTGGACCGGCTTCGAGGGCAACGCGCTCTGGGACTGGATCAACTTGCTGCTGCTCCCGCTCGTGGTCGCGACGTTCCCGCTCTGGCCGCAGATCCGCAAGGACCTGCGCCTGCATCACCACGTGCTGCTCGGCCTCTTGGCCGTCGCCTTCATCGTCTCGGCGGTGGGCGGCTACGTCTGGGGCTGGAGCTGGACGGGCTTCCAGGGCAACACGCTCTGGGACTGGCTCCACCTGCTGCTCCTGCCGCTCGTGATCCCGACGCTCCTGTTGCCGGCCGTGGTGGCGATCACGGCGGGCGAGCTCTTGCAGGAAGAGCATCCGGCCGAGCAGGCCGCATCCATAACGCACTAGCCCTGTTACAACCTGGGCGTGAGGCGCCTGGCGATCATCGTCTGTCTGTTGCTGCTCGCCGCCGGCGGGGCCGTTCCTGCCACTGCCGCGGCGGCGAAGAAGCCCGACCCCGTGATCACCACGCTCGAGGCGCTGCAGGCGCGCGGCGGCCAGGCCGCCACGGACGCGACCTCGTGGCGGCGCCTGTACAACACCGGCAAGATCGCCGCCCGTCATCTGAGCGGGTCGTCGCAAACGAACATGAAGGGCGTGCTGTCCAGCCTCAGCTCGCTGGCGCAGCGGCACCTGCTCGGCGGCCGCGCCTATCCGGCCTTCCTCGTCCTCCAGCGCAACGTCGACTGGTTCTGGACGCGCAAGAAGGGGCCGATGGCGTATGGGACGCGCACCACCTTCCCCGGCTCGCAGATCATCTACGAGTTCTATCCGGGCGCCGGCTGGCAGCTCCAACCGCTCGCCAACTTCGGCCACCTCAACGGACTGCTCAAGCTCAAGCACCCCAAGGCCGGCCAGCTCGAGAGCTACGCCGACGAGCTGCTCCAGACGGGCGTCACCCGCCACGGCTTCCTCGCGTTCGAGTACTACTTCCCCTGGTCCGGCGGGCCGCCCGGCTGGGTGTCAGGGATGGCGACGGCCACCGGCATGCAGGCGTTCTCCACGCTCGGCAAGCGCGACGGGCAGACGAAGTACACGGACGCCGCCCACTCGATGCTCGGCGCGTTCGAGTCCGGGCCGCCGTGGGGGATCAAGATCGACCGGCCGCAGGGAACGTTCTTCCTGCAGTACTCGCAGGACCCGTCGCTGCTCGTGGGCAACGCCTACGCGCAGTCGATCCTCGGTCTCGACACCTACGCCACCAACAGCGGCGACAGCACGGCGGCGCAGCTGGTGGGCGAGGGCGTGGCGGCGGCGCGCAAGATCCTGCCGCTGTACGACACGGGCGCCTGGTCGCTCTACTACCGCACGCCGAAGGGGCCGGGCAACGAGTCGGACCTGAGCTACCACGAGCTGTTCGGGTCGTTCCTCGACGAGATGTGCACGCGCTGGCAGGAGCCGTTCTGCGGGGAGGCCGCGAACTTCCACCGCTACGAGACCGAGCCGGTCAAGCTCACGTCGCTGCGCTCGCGGATCGACAAGCACGCCAAGCAGCTGCGCATCGGCTTCACGATCTCCAAGCGTGCGGCGATCGCGATGACCGTCAAGCGCGGCTCGAAGACCGTCTACACATACGGCGGCTCGCTGCTGCGTGGCGGCCACAAGCTCGCCTGGCCGCTGCCGAGCAAGGGCAGCTACCAGGTGCTCCTGAGCGCGAAGAGCCTGAACGGCGTGTCGAGCCAGACGAGCATCGCCGTGTCCGTGCCGCGGGTGCGCTAGCTACCAGGCCGCGCGCAGCGTGTGCCGCGACGGCGCGCCCACGTTGTTGATGAACTCGAGCTCCTGGCCAGGCAGCACGCGCAGGCCGGGCAGGCGCGCGATCAGCGTCGCGAGACCGATTCGTCCCTGCGCGCGGGCCAATGGAGCGCCCATGCAGAAGTGCCTGCCCTTGCCGAACGAGAGGTGGTCCTCGGGCTTCGCGCGCCGGACGTCGAAGCGCTCGGGCTCGCTGTAGTGGTCGGGGTCGCCGCCCGCGCCCGCGAGCGCCATCCACACGCGCGCGCCCGCCGGGATCGTGGTGCCCGCGATCTCTAGCTCGCGCGTGGCCATGCGCGGCACCGCGGCCACCGACGGCCGCCGCCGCAGCGTCTCCTCCACCACCGCTTGCCACAGGGACGGGTCGGCCTGGACGAGGTCCATCTGCTCGGGATCCGCGGACAGGAACACCAGCGCGGTGGCCATCAGGTTGGCGGTCGTATCGCTGCCCGCGAACGCGATCTCGCAGCAGTGGAAGACCACGCGGTCGCGGCCCATGAGCGGCGTGCCGTCCGCGCCCTGCGCGGTGCCCATCGCGCTGATGATGTCCTCGCCCGGGTGCGCGGTGCGCTCGTCCACCACCTCGCGCAGCGCGTCCCACGAGTCGGCGTAGGCGCCCCACACCTCGCCGCGCTCGGGCTCGTCCATCGGGTCGATCACCGTGTTCAGCACCTTGATGTGCGCCTTGGCCAGGCGGCGCATGAACGGCTCCCAGCTCTCGTCGAGCCCGAACAGGAGGCAGAGCGTGCGGATCGTGAGCGCGTAGCAGTAGCGGTCCATCAGGTCGCACTCGCCCTCGCCCGCGAACGTGTCGATCAGGCCGTTCGCGAGCGCCTCGATGCGCGGCTCGAGGGCCAGCATCTTGGGCCGCGTGAAGCCGCGCTGGGCGACCTTGCGCGGCGGCGTGTGCTGCGGTGGGTCGAGCGCGATCCAGCTGTCGGCGAAGAAGCCCTCCGGGATGCGGTCGCGGAACTCCGGCGGCACGGGCGTCGAGGCGAGCGTCTTGTGCGACAGCGCCTCGAAGTCGGCGAGGTAATGGTCGAGGTCCGCGAAGCGCGTGATCACCCACATGTCGAGCGGCCCGTAGTAGAAGACGGGCGCCTGCTCGCGGGCGCGCGCGAAGGCGGCCACGGGGTCGCGCACGAAGTCGTCGGACTTGGGGTCGAAGCCGCTGGGTGCGCTCTGGGTCGTCATTCCGCAGGCGGGATGTTGTGGTTCTGGCGGAAGAGGTTGCCGGGGTCATAGCGACGCTTGAGCTCGCGGAGGCGCTGCCAGGTGCGCGGGTTGTAGGCCTTCGGCACACGCTCCGGCTCCTGGCAGATGTAGTTCACGTAGACCGCGTCGGTGGAGTACGGGTCGAGCGCCCTCAGGTAGTCGTCCTGCCAGCCCAGGATCTGCGCGCCGTCGCCGGGCCCCGCCCAGGTGGCGGCCACCATGTAGTTCCACGCCTGGTCGCGGTGGCTCATCGCGGTCGCGTCCTCGGGCACGCGCCGCATCGCGCCGCCGTAGTAGTGCGTGCCCATCATCGCGAGCGGGTCCATCGCCCGCGTGTGATCGACGGTGACGCCGATTGCCTCGTCGCCAAACCCGTTGAGGTAGCGCATGCGCGAGATGCGGCTCAGGCCGGTCTCGAAGACGTCGTTGCCGGCCGCGAGCCGCGGCCACGGGAGCTCCACGACCGTGTCGGCGATCACGCCGGGCTGGTCACGCAGCGGGCGCAGGTCGTGCTCGGCCTGCTGCGCGTCGCCGCAGTGGCAGAGGATCACGTGGGCGGCGCCGCTTCCGTCGCTGCCGTCGGCGACGTCCGGTGGCGGGGGCGAGACGCCCACGATCGTCGACACCTCGTCGGGGGCGGCGGCCACCCAGTCGCGGTAGAACGCGAGCGCGTCGGCCGTCGCGTCTGGGTCGAACCAGACGAAGCCCGCGTGCACGCTCTCGAGCGGCATCAGCGAGAACTCGAGCGCGACGGCCACGCCGAAGTTGGCGCCGGCGCCTCGCAGCGCCCAGAACAGGTCGGCGTTCTCCTCGTCGCTCGCGCGCACGAGCCGGCCGTCCGCTCTCACGAGCTCGACCGCGACGAGCGTGTCGCAGCCCCAGCCGCGCTTGCAGGAGAGCCAGCCGTGGCCGCCGCCGAGCGCGTAGCCGGCAACGCCGAGGCGCGGGAACTGCGGACCCGCTGCCGCCAGCCCCGACGATGCGATCGCGCGGTGCACGTCGAGCCAGATAGCCCCGCCGCCGACGCGCACCGTCTGGGCGCGCTCGTCGAGCTCGACGCCATTTATGCCCGCTAGGTCCAGCAGCAGCGTGCCGGGGCTCGCGCCGAGCCAGCCCACGCCACCTCCGCGCATCGCCACACTGAGCCCGCGCTGCGCCGCGACCTCTACGCCGGCCTTCACGTCCTCGGCCGACGAGCACCTCACAACCGCATCCGGCGTCCACTCGATAGCCGGGTTTTCGAAGCGCGAGCGGGCCGCCTCGGCGTAGCCTGGATCGTCGCGGTCGATCGCGCCCTGGGTCATGGTCGCGTATGATGCCACAGCTAATGAAATCGACTTTCACTGAGCGAAAATGAAACTGGTGACGTTCGACGGAGGCAGGGTGGGGCACACCGATGGGGAGCGTGTGACCGAGCTCGCCTGCGGCTCGATGCGCGAGTACTTCGAGCGCGGCGGCGATGTCGAGCCGACGGGCGAGGAGCTCGCGCTCGCGGACGTGAAGCTGCGCGCGCCGATCGTTCCGCGCAAGTTCTTCCACACGGCCGGCAACTTCCAGGAGCACCACGAGGAGTCCGAGCGTGTGAACTGGTCGCACCCGGTGCTGCCCTGGATCGTGTTCTTCCAGAACGTCGACGCGATCATCGGGCCGGACGAGTCCGTGATCTACCCGGAGGCCCTCACCAACGAGCTCGACTACGAGCTCGAGCTGGCGGTGGTGATCGGCAAGGCGGGCAAGTTCTTCTCCCCCGAGGAGGCCGAGGACTACATCGCCGGCTACGTGATCTTCAACGACCTCACCGCACGCGACGTCCAGCGCGAGGAGATGAAGGCGGGCGTGTTCTCGTTCTGCAAGGGGATCGACACCTTCTGTCCGCTCGGGCCGTGGATCGTGACGGCCGACGAGATCGGCGACCCACACACACTGGCGATGGAGCTGCGCGTCAACGGCGACGTGCGCCAGAGCTCGCACTCGAGCCACATGTCGGTCACGATCCCGGAGATCCTCAGCCACTACTCGCCGATGGGCTACAGCCCGGGCGACATCGTCTCCACGGGCACCGTGTCCGGCGTCGCCGGTTTCAGCGAGGACGCCGCCTCGCTCTACCTCAAGCCGGGCGACGTGGTCGAGGCGGAGATCGAGAAGATCGGCGTGCTGCGCAACCCGGTGGTCGCCTGGGAGGACGGGCATCCCGATGGCTGAGCCGCTGGTGGTGGACTGGCTCGGCCAGGAGTTCAGCGAGGTGCGCCCCGGCATCCACGGGGCGACGATCGACAGCGACGAGCTCACGGTCACCGTCTACCGCTACGAGCCCGGCGCGAGCTGGGAGGAGCACGAGCACCCTGAGGACCAGGTGACGACAGTGGTGTCCGGCGGCGAGATCGAGTTCACGGTTGGCGGGCGGCCGCTGCGGCTCGGCCCCGGCCAGCTCGCGCTGATCCCCGGCGGCGTGCCGCACGGCGCCCGCAACGGGGACGAAGAGGTGCTCGCGCTGAACGTCTGGCGGCTGCGGCGGCGATGAGCGCCGACTGGCTCGGGCTCGACGGCGCGCGCGTGCTCGTGGCCGGCGCGGGCAGCATCGGCGCGGAGCTCGTTCGCGGCTTCGGCGCGGCGGGCGCCCGCGTGGTAGTGGCCGACGTGGACCCGGAACGGCTCACCCCACTCGACGCTCCGGGGCTCGAGGCGGATGTGACCTCGCCCGCGGCCTGCCGCGACCTGATCGCTCGCGCGCGCGAGCAGCTCGGCGGGCTCGACATCTTCGTCCACTGCGTGGGCATCAACGATCGACGCCCGATCGAGGACTACGCCGACGACGACTGGGAGCGCATCATCACCATCAACCTGTCGAGCGCCTTCTGGCTCTCGCAGGCGGCGGTCGCGGCGCTGCGCGAGCAGGGCTCGGCCGGGCGCGTGATCTTCTTCTCCTCGGTGGCGGGCCTGCTCGGCCACCAGCAGCACGGGCCGTATGCGGCCAGCAAGGGCGGCATCAACCAGCTGATGAAGGTGATGGCGCATGAGCTGGCGGCCGAGGGGATCACCGTCAACGCGATCGCGCCGGGTTACGTCGAGACGCACCTCACGAGCGCGCACCTGGCCAAGCCGGGCGTGCGCGACAAGCTCTTGTCGCTGATTCCGGCGGGGCGCTTCGGTACCACCGAGGAGCTGGTGGGGCCGGTGCTGTTCCTCGCCTCGAAGCAGGCCGGCTTCGTGACCGGGCACGTGTTGTACGTCGACGGCGGGAGGACGACCGTATGAGGCTCGAGGGCAAGACGCTGATGGTCACCGGCGCGGGCACCGGCTACGGCGCCGAGATCGCCGTCTGCGCCGCGCGCGAGGGAGCGCGCGTGGTCGTGCACTACCGCAGCTCGAGGGAGGGCGCTGAGCGCACGGGCGAGCGGGTGCGCGAGGCGGGCTCGGAGGCGTTCCTCGTGCAGGGCGACATCGCCGCCGGCTGGGACGAGGTGCGGCGGATGGCCGACGACGCGTTCGGCCAGGCCGGCCGCGTGGACGCGCTGGTCAACAACGTGGGGGACATGGCCGCGGACCAGACCTCGTGGCGCGAGCTCACCGAGGCGAGCATCGACCATGTGCTCGCGGTGGACATCAAGGGCACGATGCTGATGACGCACGAGTTCGGTCTGCGCATGATCGACCACGGCGGCGGCTCGATCACCAACATCGGCTCGACCGTGATCGTGCGCGGCAGCGCGCGGGCGCCGCAGTACGCGGCGGGCAAGTACGGCGTGCTCGGCATTACCAAGTCGTACGCGGCGGCGCTCGCCCCCAGCGTGCGCGTGAACACCTTCGCGCCGGGCTTCATGCAGACCGAGCGCATCCTCAACCGCGCGGACTGGAAGGCCGGCCGCGGCGAGAAGCTCACGGCCGCCACGCCGATGGGACGCATCCCACCGCCGGAGGACATGGCCGCCGCCGCCCTCTTCCTCTCGACGGACGACGCCGCGCACATGACCGGCGTCTACATGGTGGCCGACGGCGGCTACAACATGATCGGCGCCTAGGGGCGCCGTACGGATCGTCCACCCGGGTGATGGACGTCCCTCGGTCGCGCCGCGGCCGGAGCGTCTACAGCAGCGGGGAGAGAGGCTCGGCTGGGTCGTACCAAGCATTCCGCGCCCGGTCTTATTGCCGCACTAGGCGCTCGCGGTCAAGCACCGCCGGCAATGGTCATCCCGGTGAGCGACACCAGGCCGAGCCTACGCGCGCCGGGCGATCACGCAGCGGAAGACGTTGTGCAGCGTGACGCTGCCGCTGTCGCGCACGAACGGCGCGAACGCATCGCTGAGGGCTGCCTCCACCTCCTGCGGCGACGCGGCCGCCAGCGCCCTCGCGCCGCCGGCCGAGGAGAGCACGCCGCGGATCGCCGTGGCGAGGTCGGCGTAGTTCCACTCGGAGTCGATGTCGATCGCGGCCTGCGGCGCGAGGCCGGCTTCCTCGAGCGCCGACTCGGTGGCACCCTCCGGCGCGAGCACGTACGGGTCCGGGCCGCCGTCCTCATCGGCGGGCGCGAGCTCGCCAAGCGCGTGCCAGATCGCCGTGCCGTCGCAGCGCTCCGGCTCCGCGAACGCCACCACCGCGACCTGGCCGTCGCGCTTCAGCACGCGCCCGGCCTCCGCCAGCGCGCGCACGTGGTCGGCGGCGAACTGGAAGGAATTGAAGCCGGTGACGGCGTCGAACTCGCCTTGGTGGAACGGGAGGTTCTCCATCTCGCCGACGGTGAAGTCGGCGCGCGGGACCTGCCGGCGCGCCACGTCGACGAGCGCGGGCGTGGCGTCGATGCCCCAGGCGCGCGCGCCGCGCGCGAGGGCCCCGGCGGCCGCGAGCCCCGCGCCGCAGCCGACGTCGAGCAGCCGCACTCCCGGCGCGACGTCGAGCAGGTCGAGCACGCGGGCGTACACCGGCAGCATCAGCGGCTCGGAGATCGCCGCCCAGTCGTCCGGGCGCCCGCCCCAGAGGGCACGCTGCGCCGCGGCGCTGCTCGTCACGCGAGCGCTCACGCCGGGCGGATTGGGTCGGAGCCGTCCCAGTCGCGTGCCGCCCCGGCGATCCGCTCGTAGAACCCGAGCACGGCCGGCGAGCGCTCGATCAGCTCGACGTGCTGGCCGAACAGCGCGCGCCCGTCGAACCACGCGGTGGACACGTGCTCGTTGCCGCCGCGGGTGAGCGGCGGCAGGCCGAGCGACGCGAGCCGGGCGCTCTCCGCCTCGAGCGAGTCGGTGAGCCAGGCAACGTGGCCGAGTGTGGTGCCGCCGGGACAGAGCACGTCGTGGAGCTTAGGCGGAGAGGCCGAATACACCTGCTGGAGCTCGACCATGATCGGGCCCCACTGGCCAAAGGCCGCGGAGTGGTCGAGCCGCGCGGGTGCGCCGTCGTACACGAGCTCGTCGAGCTCCATGTGCTCGACGACGAAGAACGGCCCCGCGCCGAACGCCGCCAGCGCGTTCTCGAGCGCGGCGTGCAGGTCGGGCACGCCCAGGCCGACGTGATGTATGGGGCTCAAGCGGCCGGCGCCCCCAGCCGGCGTGAGATGTCCGCACACGCATGGAGCAGCGGCGCGCGCATGGAGGAGACGAGCTTGGCGAGCGTCAGCTCCGAAGCGGGCACCGCGATGTTCACGGCCGCGACGACCGCGCCGTCTGGCCCGCGCACCGGACCCGCGATCGAGCGCAGCCCGATGGTGAGCTCCTCGTCCTGGCTGGACCAGCCCTGCTTGCGCACCGCCGTGAGCCGGCTGCGCAGGGCGCCGGCGGTGCGCGGGGCGTTGGGCCCCCAGCGGCGCTCGAAGCGCATGTGGCGCAGCAGCTCGTCGAGCTCGACCTTGGGCAGCTCGGCCAGCAGGAGCTTGCCCATCGACGTCACCGCCGCCGGCAGCAGCGAGCCCACCTGCACGTTGGAGGTGACGAGCCGCGCCTCGTTGCGGATGCGCGCGAGGTAGAGCACCTGGTCGCCGTGCAGGGCGCCGAGGTTCACGCTCTGGCCGGTGTCGGCCGCGAGCTTGCGCAGCGGCGCCTGCGCCGTGTCCACGAGGTCGTTGCCCTGCAGCGCGGCGAAGCCGAGCGTGAGCACGCCGGGACCCGGCTGGTACTCGCCGCTCGGGAGCCGCTCCACGAAGCCCTCGGCCTCCAGCGTCGCCACCAGGCGGAACGCGGTGGGCAGCGGGATCTCGGTGAGCTCCGCGATCCGCTTGAGCGGCAACGCGGCGCGCTGCTCCGAGAACGCGGACAGGATCCGCAACCCGCGGGCCAGCGCCTCCACCCGGTACTCGCTCTGGGCGGCCTCCATCAGCGCCTGCCGGCGCCCGCGAAGAGCGGCAGCCCGGGGTGCGGCTCGAAGCGCACCTGCGCGTCGATCACCGCGGGCAGCCCGGACGCCAGCGCGCGCTCGAGCGCCGGTGCCACCTCCTCGCGGCGCGACACGCGCTCGGCGTGGCAGCCGAACGCGTGCGCGACCGCCGCCCAGTCGGTCCCCTCCAGGTCGATGCCCAGCTGAAAGCCCGCGCGCCGCTGGCCGGCGCCGACCACTCCCCAGGCGGAGTTGTTGTGGATCACGTGCACCGCGGCCAGACCGAGCCGGCGTGCAGTGTCGAGCTCCTGGACCGTGAAGCCGAAGGCGCCGTCGCCCGTGATGCTGAGCACCGCGCGCTCAGGGAAGAGCAGCTTGAGCGCGTGGGCGTAGGGGACGCCGAAGCCGAGATGCGCCATGCCCGGCTCGTGGAAGCGGGTGCGCGGCTCGAGCGCGGGTGTGAGGTCGTTGCTCCAGAAGGTGGTGTGGCCGCCGTCGTAGGCCACGAGGCTGCCGGGCGGAAGCGCCGCCCCGATCTCCGCGGCAAGCGCGGCGGGGTGCATCACGTCGGCGGGCGCGTCCGCGAGCGCGCGCAGCTCGTCGCGGTAGGCGCGGTGGTCGTCCACGAGCGAGGACAGCCAGGCCGTCGGCTCGGCGGCGGCGCCCGCGCCCGGGCCCGCGCCCGCCGGCAGCGCCTCGAGCAGCTGGCCGAGAACTGCGCCGGCGTCGCCCTGCAGCCCGACGCTGAGCGGCCGCGCGCGGCCGATCGTGGCCGGGTCGATGTCCACCTGGATCAGCTCCTGCGCCGGCCAGCCGCGTACGCACGGTCCGCTGCCGCACCAGAGCCAGGAGGAGAAGCGGCAGCCAACGGCCAGGACCACGTCGGCCTCCTGCATCGCCCGGACCACGGCCGCACCGCCCACCACGCCGCCGTGGCCGAAGAAGGTGGGGCTGTCGGTGGACACGCAGCCGAGGCCCATCTGCGTGGCGGTGGCCGCGGCGCCGAGCCGCTCGGCGAGCGCGCGGAACTCGCCCGCGGCGCCCGACACGCTCACTCCGCCACCCGCGATCAGCAGCGGGCGCTCGGCGGCGACCAGGAGCTCGGCGGCGCGCTCGACCGCGGCGGGGTCGGCCTGCGGACGGCCGCTCGGGAGGAACTGTTCCGGCACGAGCCCGAGCTGTGCTGGATCGAGCTCGAGCTCGCTGCCCAGCACGTCGACCGGCACCTCGAGGTGGACGGGGCCCGGACGGCCGGTCAGCGCCTCGCGGATCGCCCGGCGCACCAGGTCGGGGATACGCGCCGGATCGCGGGCCACCGCGCCCCATTTGGTCACCGAGGCGAACAGCGCCACGTTGTCCGAGTCCATCGTCATGCCCTCGTGCGGGTAGGCGAGGTGGCTAGGGGCGCCCGGCGTGAGCACGAGCAGCGCGAGGTTGTTGTTGTGCGCGCTGCCGAGGGCGCTGAGGAGGTTGTGCGATCCCGGACCGCTCTCGCCGAAGCAGACCGCGAGCCCGCCCGTGGCCTGGAACACCGCGGCAGCCATCCAGGTGGCCGCCGCCTCGTGCCGCACGCCGGTGTAGCGCAACGGCGAGGAGTCGCCGCCCAGCGCCTGCATGAACGGGGTGAGCTTGCCGGCCGGCACGCCGAAGACCTCGCTGACGCCCGCGGCGCCGAGCGCCCTTACGAGCGCCTCGCCGCCGTTGACGCGCACGGCCGCCGACTTTCGCTCAGCGAATTCCGCTTTCATTCAGCGCAACCATACCGCCAGGCCCTGCCCTGGCGCTCAGACGATCACTGACTGCCCGCCGTCGACGATGATGTCGATCGCGTTCAGGTAACGCGCGTCGTCGGAGGCGAGGAACAGCGCCACGCCCGCCACGTCCTCCGGCTCGCCGAGCCGGCCGAGCGGGTGGTTGCGCGCCATGTCGTTCATGGGGTGGGAGGGGTCCTCCAGGAACGCGCGCGTCTGTGCAGTGATGATCAGCCCGGGGCTGATCGAGTTGGCCCGGATGCCATGCGGCGCGCCGGAGGCCGCCAAGTGCCGGGTGATGGCCAGCACGCCGCCCTTGGCCGCCCCGTGCGCGGCCTGCGGAGCGAAGGCGGCGCCGCGGTAGGCGGACACCGACGCCGTGTTGATGATCACGCTCTGCCCGCGCGCGATCAGGTGCGGCCAGGCTGCCTTCGTGACGGTGTAGATCAGGTCGAGCTCGTTGCGGATCGTGTAGTACCAGTCGTCCGGCGTGAGCTCCTCGAACGGCCCGACCCGCGGCGACGAGGCGTTGTTGTAGAGGATGTCCAAGCCGCCATAGACGCTCACGGCCTCCTCCACCCAGGCGGTCGCGCCGTCCACGGTGGAGATGTCGGCGGGCGCCATCGACACCATCTCGCCGCCTGCCGCGCGCACCAGCTCGACGGTCTCCGCGGCCTCGGCCTCGAGCACGTCGCAGCCCACCACCCGCGCGCCCTCGCGCGCGAACAGCTCGGCCGCGGCGCGCCCCTGACCGCCCGCCGTTCCCGTGATCAGCGCGATCTTGCCCTCGAGGCGGCCCGGCATCTAGGTGTGCGCCGGCTCGCGGCTCGGGTCGGCAGCGGCGTCGGACTCGGCCGCCGTGCCACCGCCGGCCGCCGCCGTCGCGACCGCGGGGCGGCCGATCCCGAGCGCACCGCCGATCTTCCCGGTCAGCTCGCGGAAACCGCGCTGCATCTCCGTGGCGATGCCGTCCGGGTTGGCCACGGCGGTGATCATCATGAGGAGGCCCGCGATCACCGCCTGGTAGGTGCCGAAGTCGAACAGCTGGTCGAGCAGTGTCGGCACGAGTCCGTTCGACGCGAGCAGGAGCCCGGCCGCCACCGCGCCGAAGATGCGCGCCACGCCGCCGACATAGGTGATTGCCAGGATCGTGAGGGACGTGAAGACCGTGAACGACTCGGCGTTGATGTTGCCCTGCTGATAGCCGAGCAGGCCGCCGCCGATGCCCGCCACGAAGGCGGAGATGGCGAACGCGAACAGCTTGGTGCGCGCCACGTTCACGCCGACCGACGCCGCCGCCTGCTCGTTGGAGCGGACGGCGATGAACATCCGGCCGGTGGGCGAGTTGCGCAGGCGCGCGACGAAGACGCCGACGAGCACCACGATCACGAGCACCGTGATGCCGAAGACGAGCGTGTTGCCGGTCGTCGAGATGCCGAGGTTGAGGCCGAGGAGGTGCGGGTTCTTCACGTCACGGCCGACGTAACCGCCGCTGAACCAGTCCGCGTTGAAGACGAGCGCGTCCAGCGCGGCGGCGGTGGCGAGGGTGACGACAGCGAGGTTGACGCCGCGCACCCGGACCGCGGGAATCCCGATCACGACGCCGACCACCACAGCGCAGAGCGCGGCCAGGATCAGGCCGAGCGGAAAGCCGATCCCGAGGCTGTGAGCGATGTGGCTGAGCATGAACGCACTGACACCGGAGAGCGCGCTCTGCGCCAGCGAGATCTGCCCGACGTAGCCGGTGATGATCACCACCGACATGCAGATGCAGGCGGTGATCATCGACGAGATGATCGCCGTGCGGTAGAGGGATGAGGCCACGAGGAGCCCCACGAGCCCGATCGCGAAGGTGATGCCGGCGGTGGTCCAGGGACGCCGCGGCCGGCCGATCGAGGCGTTGCGCAGCGCGCCGGTGACGCCGCGCGAGGGCAGGCGCTTGGCCAGCACCGTCATCCCGATCATGATCAGGACGAACGGCACGCCGTCCTGGAGCCCGTTCTGGGGCAGCCACGACCAGACCGCCTGGAGCTTTGTGAGCTCCGACTGGAACATGCCGAGCAGCAGGCCGGCGATCACCGTGACCGTGAACGACGAGAAGCGGGCGATCAGCGCGACGCCCAGCGCCGGGACGATGAAGAGCGTGTAGGTGCCGGGGTTGAGCGTCGTGATCGGCAGGATCAGGATTCCCGCCGCAACCGCGAGCAGCGTCGCGATCACCCAGTTGTAGGCGCTGATGCGGTTTGGCGAGTAGCCGAGCAGCGAGGCGCCGCGCTCGTTCTCGGCCACGGCCTGCGTGGCGAGCCCGAAGCGTGTGCGCTTGTAGATCAGCGCGAGCACCACCGCGATCACCACCGTTATGCCGGCTAGGTAGAGGCGATCGGAGGGGACCCCGATGCCCCCGATGTTCACCGGCGTGCTCGGCAGGATGGGCGGCGACGAGAGCGCGAAGGTGCCGAAGTTGATCACGGCGATCGCCTGCAGGTAGAGCATCACGCCGACCGAGGCCGCCACGCGGGCGAGCGCCGGCGCCTGGCGCAGCGGCCGGTAGAGCAGCGCATAGAACACGAGGCCGAGCAGCGCGCCGTAGGCGAGCGAGGCGACGATCGCCACGAACTGCGACGTGCCACTGGCGGAGGCCACCGAGACCTCGTGCGGGATCAGGACCCACGGGAACTCGAGCTTCCCGTTGGAACGCAGCTCGATGTAGACGTAGGCGCAGAACATCGCCACCGCCGCGTGGCCGAAGTCGACCACTCCCGAGCTGCGGTACTTGAGCACGAGCCCGAGGCCGAGCAGCGCATACACCGCCCCCGCGCCGAGTCCGAGTAGGAGGAAGAGGATGTAGCTGTCCATTGCCTATCGGGAAGTGTGCCGGGTCCCGCGCGCTGGGTGCGCGGGACCCGGTCCCCCCGGTACTCCTACTTCGGCGGCGGTCCGAGCTTCAGGACCTGCGCGCCGGTGTCGTAACCGGACTCCTTGATGACCAGCTTGTCACCCTGGATCTGATCGACGTAGTACTTGGCGTTGCAGAGCGCCGGCAGCGCCGGGACCGCCTGCTTGTTGCACGTGTACGGCGTCGAGAGGAAGTTCGGATGGTCGCTCCCCGCCCTCAGCGTCTTGAGGATGTAGGCCGTGGTGAGCTTGCTCGGATCGGTGGACTTGAACGCGTCCTGCAGGTTCATCACCGTGTTCAGGCCCTGGAGCGCGGGTGAGTCGATCACCTGCTTGGCCGGCGCGTACTTCGCGATGATCGCCCGTGCCAGCTTCGCGTCGGCGCTGTCGCCGTCGTAGAGCTGGTACGCGGAGAAGATGTACACGCCGTTGGCCGCGCCGTTGGTCGCCTGGATCACGTTCGGGGCCGCGCACGGATCGATCGACAGCACGGGCTTCGTGTTGCCGAGGCTCTTCAGCGCGTTCAGCAGCGCCACGCACTGCGACGGGCTCTCGAGGATGATCGCGTCCGGCTTGTAGGCCAGCGCGCTTGCCACCACGGGCGAAGCGTCAGCCTGCGACGGCGGGAGCGGGAAGATCTTGTACTGCCCGCCCTTCGCCTTGACCCCCGGCACGATGAAGTTCTGCGCCTGGAACTTGCCCTGGTTGTCGCCGACAGGGATGATCGCGACCTTCTTGGCATGGAGCTTCTCGACCGTGTAGGTGCCGAGGTCGACGTTGTCCGACTGCGCCATGTCGTTGAAGATCACGGAGTTCGGCGCGGTGGCCTCCGCCGGCGTGATGTTGGCCCCGCCGACGTACGCGAGCTTGGCCCGCTGGTAGATCGGGAACGCCGCCGCCCCGGCGATGTCTGCGCCGCCGAGAACCGCCTTGACGTGCTGCGCCACGAGCTGGTTCGCGCACTTGGCCGTGCCGGAGGGCTGGCCGTCGGTCGGGCAGACCACGAGCTTGATCGGGTGGCCGCCGATGCCGCCGCGGTACTGGTTGACGTACTTCACACCCGCCTGGGCCGCCGAGGCGAGCTCAGGGAAGTTGACCGCCGGGTTGGTCGCGAGGTTGACCATCCCGAAGGCCACCGGCGAGCCGGACGCGGGCTTCGCGGTGCCGAGCGCGTCCGAGGACGTGCCGCCGCCGGACGTGGTCGAGCCGGCGCTGCTCGAGCTGCTGGAGCTCTTGTTCGAGCTGCCGCACGCGGCGACGCCCACGATGGCTGCGCACGCGAGCACGGCGGCGCCGAACTTAGAAAGCCGTGAGGAACTCATCACCTCTCCAATCCCCTCCTAGGGCCAGGCGTCGGGCCGACCGGCGGGGAATTCCCAGCGCCCCACGGCCCAGTGGATTCCAATTTCCGCACTATACACACTTTGGCGGTATGCATGCAGAATTACCTGCTGAGTCCTGCTTGGACTTCCAGCCCGAACAGCTCCGCCGCGTTGCGCCACTCGATCTTCTCCCGGTCGCCCGGCGACAGCGGTGCTCGGTCCATCCACTCGCAGGCCTGCTCCAGCGGCTCCCACGGGTAGTCACTGGCGAACATCAGCCGGTCGGCGCCGACCTCGAACAGGCAGCTGATCAGCGCCGAGTCGAGGAAGTTGCCGGAGCTGTTGAACCAGAAGTTGTTGCGCAGGTAGTGGCTCGGCGGGTGCTCGCAGCGCTCGCGCTCGGTGGTCGCGATGCGCGTCGAGTTGAAGCCCAGGTCGAGCCGGAAGGTCCAGAACGAGAGCGCCTCGCCGAAGTGGCCGAGCGTCATCTTCAGGTCCGGGTGCTCGTCGAACAGGCCGGACACGATCAGGCGCACCGCGTGTAGCGCGGTCTCGGCGCCGAAGCCGAGCCCGGTGGTGGGCAGCGCCCAGCCGTAGCCGAGGTAGGGCTTGATCATCCCCGCGTGCGGGAGCGCCGGGTGCAGGTTGATCGGCAGCCCGAGCCGCTCCGCCGCCGCGAACAGCGGCCGGTACTTCGGGTGGTCGAGGTAGGGGTGCTCGTCCGGGCCGACGTGGCCGAGGACGTTCACCGCCTTGAAGCCGAGCTCGACGCAGCGCTCGAGCTCCTCGGCCGACTCCTCCGGCTTGAGCGGCGCCACGCTGGCCATGCCCACGAAGCGGTCGGGGTGCGCGCGCAGCACCTCGGCCAGCGCGTCGTTGGCGGCCTTGGCCTGCGCCAGCGACTCGTCCGCCTCGAGCTGCTCGGTGCCCGGGATCGTGAGCGAGAGCAGCGACACGTCCACGCCGTTCTCGTCCATCTTGCGGATGCGTCCCTCGCCGAGATCGAGCTGCAGCTCCTGGATCTGGGGCGGGATCACCGCCAGGAAGGTGTGCGAGGCGTTGCTGTCCATCCGGAATGCGCCGCCGTCCAGCCGCTCGAGCGAGGGCGCGCTGGTGCGGCTCTCGAGGTAGTCGAGGAAGCCTGGGAGCCAGAAATGGGTCTCGGTGTCGATGCGCACGTGTCTCCTTCGTTTCAGGTGCTGACTACGTTCAAGAGGGGCTCGCCGCGTCCGAGGCTGCGGAGCTGGTCGCCGACGAAGGCGAACACGCGGGGGTGGGTCTGCCGCGTGGCGCCGGCCACGTGCGGCGTGTAGAGCACGCCTGGCTCGCCGAGCAGCGGGTGGTCGGGCGGCAGCGGGTCGGGCTCGGCGACGTCGAGCGCGGCGCGCAGGCGGCCGGCGCGCAGCTCGGCGAGCAGCGCGTCCTGGTCGACGATGCCGCCGCGCGAGGCGGCCACCACGAGCGCGCCGTCGGGCAGCGCCGCCAGTGCCGCCGCGTCCACGAGGCCGCGCGTCTCGTCGTTCAGCGGCGCGAGGATCACGAGCACGCCGGCGCGCGGCAGCAGCTCCGGCAGCTCGTCCACGGGATGCACGCCGTCGCGCTTGTGCTTGGCCACGCGCACGAACTCCACGTCGAAGGGCGCGAGCAGGCGCTCCACGGCCTCGCCGATCGAGCCGTGCCCGAGGCTGAGCACGGTCTTGCCGCCGAGCGTGTCGGTCTCCTCCTGCAGCGGCGCGCGGGCGTCCTGGCGGCGCACGTGCGCGGGGATGTCGCGCAGCATGGCGAGGATCGCGGCCACGATCCACTCGGCCACGTTGGCGTCGTGCACGCCACGCGCGTTGCAGAGCGTCACGCCCGCCGGCACGCTCGACGCGACGTGCTCGTAGCCCGCCGACATGAGCTGCACCACGCGCAGCTCGGGCAGCGTGGCGAAGGCGCTCGCGTAGTCGAGCGGCTCCCACGGCGGCACCCACAGTCCGGCGCCCGCGGGCGGCTCGCCCGTGCCGTCCCAGACCTCCACCTCGATGCCCTCCGGCAGCTCGCCGAGCAGCTCGAGGCCGAAGCGATAGGGGATCAGCGCGAGCACCGGCCTAGGCGAGCTCGAAGATCTTCTGGGGGACGTCGTGCAACGGCTCGGAGGCACCGTCCGGACCGATCAGAAAGCCGTCGCAGACCCAGTACATGACGCCGTCGCGGACATACATCGGGTGGCAGGCGATGTTCATGTGCTCGGCGAGCGCCATCGACTCGTCCGAGCGCACGAGCGGCCGCTCGACGATGTCGTAGCCCTGGCCGTGACAGTGGAGGCGCCGTTCCTCGTCGCGGCCGTGCTCGCGCAGGTAGGCGTTGTAGGAGTCGAAGACCTCGGCGCTCGAGGCGCCCGGCACGAGCAGCTCGCGGCAGAAGCGCTGCGCGCCGAGTGCGAACTCGAACTCCTCGTGCATCGCGTCCGTCGCCTTGCCCACCACCAGCATGCGCCCGAGCTCGGTGAAGAGCCCCCCGGGGCCGGCGCTCTCCACCAGCAGCGTCAGGCGGTCGCCGGCCTGGATCGTGCGGTTCTGGTGACGCGGGACGTTGGGCAGCGCGGGCTCGCCCGGCGGTGCGGAGCCGATCATCAGGACGCCGTACTCACTGCCGAGCTCGCGGCTCTTGGTCTCGGCCGCCACAACCACGTCCCACTCGCGCCGCCCCGGCTCGATCGCGGCGAGCGCCGCCTCGAAGGCGGCGGTCTGCAGCGCGGCGGCGCGCCGGATGCCGTCCTTCTCCTCGTCGGACTTGATCGCCTTCACGCGGTCGACGAGGTCGGAGGCCTCGCTGAACTCTGCGCGCGGCAGCTCGCGCCTCAGGTGCTCGACGAGCGGGTGCGGCATCTGCGTCGTGCCCACCAGCCCGACCGCCCCGCGCGCGTAGGGCTCGAGCGCCTTGACGATCGCCTCCGCGTCGTAGTGGCGGCAGTAATGGGCCGAGGAGAAGCTCCAGGTGCTGCGCACCGCGCGCACCCCCCGCAGCAGGCCATCGCCGTCGGGTCCCAGGGTGCGCTCGGCGCCGTGCGGCCCGTGGGTCACGAGCGTCATCGCGGCGTCGCGCGGGAAGACCACCGACAGCGGGTAGCCGTCCGCGGTGGAGGTGTCGCTCACGTACTTCGCGTAGCCGCCGAGGCAGTCCGTGCTCGTGTGCATCACGAGCGCGTCGATCCCCTCGCGCTCCATCGCGGACCGCAGCGCCGACCAGCGCCGCTCGAGCTCACCCGTCGAGACGGGCTCGTGGACTCGGTCCGACAGCGCAGCGGCGCTCAAGCGCCGTTGCCGTTCGTGCTGCCGCGCGCCTCTTCGAGGCGCTCATCCATGTCGCCCAGGTAGCTCGCCTCGAGCAGGTCGCGCCGGCCGCGCAGGTCGGCAGCCGGGCCCTCGAGCACCAGCCGCCCGTGGTTCAGGACGTACACGCGGTCGGCCAGCTCGAGCGCGAGCGGGATGTGCTGCTCCACGAACAGCACGCCGCTGCCGAGCTCCTCGGCGATGCGGCGCAGCACCGGCATCAGGCGCTCCACGATTACCGGCGCGAGACCCAGGCTCATCTCGTCCACGAGCAAGAGCCGCGGCCGCGAGATCAGCGCGCGCCCGAGCGACAGCATCTGCTGCTCGCCGCCCGACAACACGCCCGCCTTGCGCCCGAGGCACTTCTCGAGCTCGGGCAGGATCTCGATCAGCTCGCCCTCGGACATGCTCTCGCCGCGGCGCGCAAGGCGCAGGTTCTCGCGCACCGTCAGCCCGAAGAAGAGCGCCCGGTCCTCCGGCACGAGCGAGATGCTGTCGCGGGCCAGACGATGTGCCGCCTCGCCGCCGATCTCGCGCTCCGCGAACGCGATCGAGCCCGAGATCGGCTCGAGCAGGCCGGCGATCGTCGACAGCGTCGTGGTCTTGCCGGCGCCGTTCGGCCCGAGCAGCGCCACCAGCTCGCCGGGCGCGACCGTGAGCGAGAGGTCGCGCACTGCCGGGATGCCGAGGTACCCGGCCGCGAGCTTGTCGACCTTCAGCAGCGGAACGGTGGCTGCGGGCGTGCCCTCCATCAGCCCCCCGCGGTGGCGCCCAGGTAGGCGTCCACGACGGCCTGGGTCGAGCGGATCTCGCGCGGCGTGCCGTGGGCGATCAGCTTGCCGAAGTCGAGGACGTACACGAGCTCACACACCTCGAGTACGAGTCCCATGTCGTGGTCGATCAGGAGCATCGTCACGCCGTGGTCGCAGACCTGGCGCAGGCGCTTGCCGAGCTCGGCGGTCTCGTCGGTGTCGAGCCCCGCCGCCGGCTCGTCGAGCAGCAGCAGCTCCGGCCGGCAGGCCAGCGCGCGGGCGACGCCGACCAGCTTGCGCTGCCCGTGCGAGAGCTCGGTGGGGTAGCGCTGCGCGATCTCGTGCAGCTCGGTGACCTCGAGCGCCCAGTCCACCGCCTCTCGCCCCGGCATGCGGCCCGGCAGCAGGATCTGCGCGAGCGCGGTGACCATGCTCGGCCGCTCGGCGGCGACGAGCAGGTTCTCCTCGACGGTCAGGTCGTCGAACAGCTCGACCGACTGGAACGTGCGCGTGAGTCCCGCGCGCGCGAGTACATGCGGCCGCTTCCCGGTGACCTCCGTGTCGCCGAAGCGCACGCGCCCCCTGGTGGGCCGGTGGTAGCCGGTGAGGGCGTCGATCAGGGTCGTCTTGCCGGCGCCGTTGGGCCCGATCAGCCCGACGATCGCGCCCTGCGGTATCTCAAAGCTCGCGTCGTCAACGGCGACGACCCCGCCGTACTGGACACGCAGGCCGGAGACGTCGAGCAGGGGCGTGGGCACGTGGAAAGTCTACACAGATTTGCAAACTGGACTCACTTTCGGAAGTGCGGAACTGCAGAGGTGCAGAAGTGCAGGTCTGTGGACCGTGGACCGTGGACTGTCGACCGCTCGACGTCAGTCGAGCTCCGACAGCGCTCCCGGCGCCACTGTCGCGACGGTGATGCGCAGGCGTTCGAAGTTGTGCTCTGGGTCGAGCTCGTTGGCCACGATCTTTGCTGTGCGCAGGTAGTGCTTCACGAGGGCCTCGGCGGTGCCGTCTTGGTCGCCGGCTTTGGCCATGTCGAGGATCTTGCGGTGCTCCGCCCGGCGCTTCTCCCAGTGGCCGGGCACACTCAGGCCGTAGGCACGGCGGTAGCGCTCGGCGTGGTCGAAGAGCTGGCCGATCAGGACCGCGGGCCGCTCGCCGGCCCCGGCCGTGAAGCGGGCATGGAAGGCGGCGTGCGCCGCGCTCAGCTGCGGGGAGGACGTCTCGGCCAGGTGGTCCATCTGTGCCATCAGGCCCTCGAGCTCGGCGTGGTCCTCCTGCGTGAGCATCGGCACCGTGATGCGGGCGGCCACCGCCTCGAGCGAGATCCGCATCACGTACAGCTCCTCCATGTCGGTGAGGGAGAGCTCGGCGATACGCACGCGGCGGTTGGGTTGCGACACGACGAGGCCCTCGTTCTGGAGCATCCGCAGCGCCTCGCGGAGCGGCGTGCGGCCTACTCCGAGCTCGCGCGCCAGCACGATCTGCGAGGTCGCCTCGCCGGGCGGGATGTCGCCCGCGAGGATCGCGTCACGCAGCTTCTCGTGGACGAGTGCGACGTTCTGGCCGTCGCGTGTTGTGGTCCCGTCGGTCATCGATTGTTAAGCGGAGTATAAGCACCTAGACGCGAATCTGTATACGTTTGACAGTTTTGTCGGCACTTCTCGAGACTCCGCTCAGGTGATGGTCGGCGGCCTGCCGGCCGCCGTCACCACGAGCTCGTAGGTGAGCGCGCGCGGGCCCTGGCCGGCGAGATAGGCCACCGCGTCGGCGATTTGCGGCTGCGCGACCGTCGCCTCAGGCGGTACGCCCTCGTCCTTCAGCCGCTGCTCGTTCTTGGCCGACGCGATCGGCCCGTCGATCCGCAGGAGGCAGACCCGGATGCCCTCCTCGCGCAGCTCTTGGGCGGCCGCTCCGACGAGCGCCCGCAGCCCGTGATGGCCCGAGGCCCAGATGCCCTGGCCCGCGCTCGGCACGCGCGAGGCGACGTTGGTGGTCTGGATCATCAGCCCGCCCGTGCCGCCCGCGCGCAGCGCCCGGGCCCCCTCGGACAGGAACACGAACCCGAGCTCACTGATCGGCGGGCCCCAATGCCGGTAGTCCTCGAGCGTCGCCTCGGCGATCGGGCCGCCGCCGTGGTGGCGGTCGCCCGGCCGCGGCTTGACGACGCTGATCGAGTTGACGATCAGGTCGAGTCCGCCCAGCTTCTCACGGGCGTGTGCAAGTGCGGCCGCGAGTTCCCCCGGCTCGAGCGCGTTGGCCCGCAGCGCCTTCGCGCCGCGCTCGCGAATGGCCGCCATCGTGTCGTCGCTCTGCACCACCGAGGCCACGGACCAGCCATCGGCCACGAGTCGCTCGATGATCGCGCCTCCGAGGTGCCGAGCTCCGAGTACGACGGCCGCGGGCACGGTCTCCCCTAGCCCGCCGTCGTGAGGTAGCTGTGGAAGAGCCCGTCCGGGTCGTGCTCGGCGCGCAGGCGCTCGAGCCGCAGCTCGTTCTCCGGCGCGAGGTAGCGCGCGTTCCGGTTCACGAGGTTCTCGTCGGCGAGCTGGATGCCCTTCGAGAAGGGCTCGAGCCGGCGGATCTGCTCGGTCGACCACCTCACGTGGCGCTCATCCTCGCTCGGATCGGTCCAGCCGGCGAAGGCCGCGATGTAGAGCTTGCCCCACACCGACAGCGCCGCGTTCTCGATCGGCTGCTCGCGCCACGGGTACCAGAAGATATGGGAGACCTCCGTGGGCACGGTCTCGAATAGCTCGCGCACCGCCGGCAAGAGCTCGTCCGGGCTCGCGTCGCTCCACATGTTGTCGACGGCCCAGCGGAAGCCCTCGGGCTCGGTCGAGTTCGCGCCGTCGTAGAGCTCGTCGAGCGTCACCGGGAACGCCGTCTCGCGCACCCGCGCGCGGTCGAGCACCGGGCAGGTCTCGAGGATGGCGAGCGCGTCGCGCGCCTCCTCCTCCGAGTCCGTCATGGCCACCGCGTTGATCGAGATCGCGGTCGGGCCGGGCACGAGCGAGCCGTCCGGGTTACGCGGGTTCGAGCCGAGGATTGCCGACTCGAGCTCGGGCGCCATCTCGTCGGCGATCTCGAGCGACCAGCGCAGCACCTCGTCCATCAATTCGAGCGGGTAGACGTAGTAGCTCGCGAGCATCGACTTCGCGCGCGGGTGCGCGCGCAGGTGGAAGCGGGTGATCACGCCGAAGTACCCGGGCCCGGCGCCACGCGCGGCCCAGAGGAAGTCGTTGTTCTGGGTCTCGTCGGCGTGGATCAGCTCGCCCTGCGCCGTCACGACGTCGACGCCGACGACGCTCACGCAGGCCGGCCCGAGGGCCCGCGAGTTCCAGCCCCAGCCGCCCTGCAGCAGGTAGCCGCCGACGCCGACGGTCGGGCAGTGGCCGGTGGGGAAGAAGAGGCCGTGCTCGGCGAGCGTGGAGTTGAGCTCGCGCCCGCGGCCGCCGGGCTGCACCGCTGCGATGCCCGTGTCAGGATCGAAGCTGATGCCGGTGAGGCGCGAGAGGTCGATCAGCAGCGCGCCCTCGCGCACGCTCGAGGCCGACCAGCTGTGCCCGCCGGAGCGCGCCTTTACCCTGAGCCCGCGCTCGCGCGCGAGCCGAACGGCGGCCACGACGTCGTCCTCGCTCACCGCCTGGACGATCACCTCGGGGAAGCGCTGCGGCTTGCGAGCATTCCAGACGGCATCCTGCCTGGCCTGCTCGTAGCCGTCGTCGCCCTGCCAGAAGACGTTGCCTTGGATCTCCATACCCGCGAGCAGACTCTATCCAATTCTGGTTACTCTATCCAGACATGCCTCTTCATCACGTCGGTCTGTCGGTCGCCGACCTCGCCTCCCAGAAGGCGTGGTACGGGCGCGCGTTCGGCCTCGAGAGCGAGTTCGACTTCGAGTTCCAGGGCGTGCGCGGCTCGATGATGCGTAGCCCCGAGGGCTACCGCGTAGAGCTGTTCGAGCGCGAGGGCTCGGTAGACGGGCTCAAACACGCGCAGCCCAACGACGCGCTGCTCACGCGCGGCTACGGCCACTTCGCGCTCGAGGTCACCGACCTCGAGGCGGTGTATGCGCGGCTGCTCGAGGTTGGCGCGGGACCGGTGTGGGACCCGCGCCAGTCGCCCGAGCCGGGGGTGCGCATGGCCTTCGTGCACGACCCGGAGGGCCACCTGATCGAGCTGATCGAGCGCGTGGAGTGAGCGCGAACCCGCTGGCCGGCTGGCGGGTCGATCCGGCCCAGATCGAGCTCGCCGGCCACGACCTCCAGCGGCCGGAGTGCATCCTCGCGGAGCCCGACGGCACGCTCTGGTCCGCGGACGCGCGTGGCGGCGTGATGCGGATCGCGCCCGACGGCTCGCAGCGGCTGGTCGCGCAGCTCGCCGAGTCGGACGGCGGCGGCGCCGTGCCCGGCTCGGTGGAGAGCGTGATCCTCGAGGGCACGCTGCCCAATGGGCTCGCGTTCGCCCCCAACGGCGACTTCGTGATCGCCAACTTCGGCACCGACGCCGTCGAGCTGATGACGCGCGAGGGCGCGACCCAGACGCTCTACACCGAGATCGACGGCGAGCCGATCGGCAAGGCCAACTTCGTGCTCACGGACTCGCTCGGCCGCATCTGGCTGACCGTGACCACGCGCCTCCAGCCGTGGACGCGCTCGATCAACGAGAAGGCGCCCGACGGCTACGTCGCGTTGATCGACGACGAGGGCATCCGCATCGTGGCGGACGGCTTCATCGGCACCAACGAGATCCGCTTTGACGCCGCCGAGGAGTGGCTCTACGTGGTGGAGTCGAACGGGCGCCGCATCTCGCGCCTGCGCGCGCTGCCCGACGGCTCACTCGGCGAGCGCGAGGTCTACGGGCCCGACGACCTCGGCGGCATCCCCGATGGCTTCGCGTTCGACTCGTTCGGCAACCTCTGGATCACCTTCGTGAACGCGGACCGGCTGGTGGCGCTCACGCCCGAGCGCGAGCTGATCGACCTGCTCGACGCGGGCAACCCCGCGGGGGCCGCGGAGTTCGACCGCCACTTCTACGAGGGCACGGTCACGCCCGAGATCCTGGGCCGCGGGCGCGGCACACTCGCGCCGCTGATGGCGAGCGTGACGTTCGGCGGGCCGGACCTGCAGACGGTCTACCTGGGCAGCCTCATGGGCACGACGATCCCGTCATTCCGGTCGCCCGTTCCCGGCCTGCCGCTCGCTCACTGGAGATAGGTTCAGCAGGTCCGCGGCGTTGCCGCCGCAGATCGCCTGGCGCTCGGAGCAGTTGAGGCCGAGCACGTCGTAGACGTGTGCGACCGGGTCGGGGTTGCCCATGTCGAACGGGAAGTCGGAGCCCATCAGCACGCGGTCGGCGCCCACGCGCTCGATCAGCGTCGCCAGCAGCTCGGGTTCGTACACGAGCGAGTCGAACCAGAGCCGGCGCAGGTACTCGCTCGGCTTCTGCCTGGGCGTCTTGATCTCCGGCCGCACCTCCCAGGCGTGGTCGGCGCGCGCGGGATAGAAGGGCAGGTAGCCGCCGCCGTGGGCGGCGAGGATGCGCAGCTTGGGGTGTCTGTCGAGCAGTCCCGAGAAGATGATGTGCGAGAGCGCAACGGTGGTCTCCACCGGCTGCCCGACGACGTTGTAGAGGTAGTGGCTGTCGAGCCGCTCGCCCAGCGAGCACCCCCACGGGTGGATGAACACGAGTGCGCGCAGCTCCTCGGCGCGCTTCCAGAAGTCCCGGAGCTCGCTGTCGCCGAGCTCGCGGCCGGGCGCCGCCGTGGGGATCTCGACGCCGCGCAGGCCGAACTCGCTGACGGCCTGGGTGAGCGACGCCTCGGCCACCTCGGGCTCGTGCAGCGGCGCGAGGCCGAGGCCGAGCAGGCGCTCCGGTCGCCGCTCGCAGAGCGTCGCGATGCCCTCGTTGACCGCGCCGGCCACCTGCGCCGCAAGCTCCGGCGAGGTCCAGTCGTGGTAGTGCGCGGGCGACGGGCTCACGAGCTGGACATCGATGCCCGCGCGGTCCATCTCCTCGAGCCGCGGCTCCAGCTCGAGCAGGAGCGGCGCCACGCGCTTGATCATCTCGCCCTGCACCGGCGCGGACGTGACGCCCACCATCGTGGCCTCGCGCTCGCGCGCCGCGGCGTGCTCGGGCAGCTGGTCGACGAGCGCCATCGCGGCCGGGACGATCGCGTGCGCGTGCACGTCCACCACCGGCGGGCAGCGCTTCACCATGCGGTCCAGCCCCCGTCGACGCGCAGGATGTGGCCGGTCACGCTGCGCGACTCGTCGCGTGCCAGATAGAGGACTGCCGCGGCCACCTCGTCCACCGTCGCGAGCTCGCCGCTCGGGATGCGCCGCTCGACCTCCGCGCGGAAGTCCGGGTTGGCCAGCATGCCCTGGGTCAGCGGCGTCTCGACGAACGTGGGGGCGACGGCGTTCACGCGCACGCCCCGCGGCGCCCACTCCACGGCAAGCGCCCTCGTCAGCCCATCGACGGCGTGCTTGGTCGAGCAGTACGCGGCCCTGCCGGGATAGCCCACGGCGCCCATCTGCGACGACATGTTGACGATGCTCCCCGGAACGCCCCGGCTCAGCATCGAGGCGCCCGCCGCGCGGCAGACGAGGAAGGTGGCACGGACGTTGACGGCGAACAGCGCGTCCCAGTCGTACACGGAGTAGTCGGCGCTTGGGCCGGTGCGGTTGGTGCCGGCGCAGTTCACGCAGATGCGCAGGTCGCCCGCGGCCTCGGCCGCCTCCAGCGCGTCGCGCACGGCGTCCTCGTCTGTCACGTCAGCCGCATGGGCGAGGGCACTGCCGCCGCCCGCGGCGATCTCCTCCGCGCACTCCTCGATCTCGGCGCGCGTGCGGGACACGAGCACCACGTGGGCGCCGGCCCCGGCCAGCGCCTGCGCGCAGCCGCGGCCGATGCCGCGCCCCGCCCCGGTCACGAGCGCCACCCGTCCGGCGAGGGGTGCGCCGTCCCTCACCGCCCTGCCCGCTCCAGTCGCATGGTCGCGGTGAGCGCGTGCCCGGCGAAGTTCTCGGCAGTCGAGATCGCCGCCACCGCCGGCGCGACGCGGCGCGTGCCGTCTTCGCTCAGCCGCTGCCAGGTGCAGGTCTTCAGGAACTTGCCGACCCAGAGGCCGCCGGTATAGCGCGCGGCGCGCGAGGTGGGCAGCACGTGGTTTGTGCCGACCGCCTTGTCGCCGTACGCGACCGTTGCCTGGTCGCCGAGGAAGAGCGAGCCGTAGTTGCGCAGCCGCTCGAGGTACATGCCGAGCTTGTCCTCGGCCACGTGCACCTCGAGGTGCTCGTTGGCGGCCTCGTCGGAGAGCGCGATCGCCTCG
>DASXNY010000075.1:0-15090 GCA_036494715.1 Thermoleophilaceae bacterium | reverse complement strand
CCGCCGGTGCGCTCCTGCAGGGCGCGGATCACGCGCATGTGCTCGGCCAGCTCCCACGGCTCCTCCACGTGCCCGAACATCACCGTGCTGGTCGAGCGGATGCCGGCGGCATGGCTCGCCTCGATCACCTCGATCCAGCGCTGCACGGGCAGCTTGTTGGGCGAGATGCGCTCGCGCACGCCGTCATGGAGCACCTCGGCGGCCGTGCCCGGCGTGGAACCGAGCCCCGCCTCGCGCAGGCGCTCGAACACCTCGGACAGCGGGATGCCGTCGGACATCGCGTCGATCTCCATCGGCGAGTAGGCGTGCATGTGGATCTCGGGCGCCTCGTCCTTGGCCACCCGCAGCCAGTGCTCGTAGTTCTCGATCGTCCAGTCCGGGTGGATGCCCGACTGCATGCAGATCTCGGTGGCCCCGAACTCCACGGCGTCGCGCACGCGCCCGCGGAACTCCTCCTCGGAGTGCTCGTAGGCGTCGGGCGAGCGCTTGCCCTGTCCGAAGCCGCAGAACGCGCAGCCCACCACGCAGACGTTCGACACGTTGATGTTCCGGTTCACGACGAACGTGACCGTGTCCCCCACGAGCTCCTCGCGCAGCTCGTCGGCCGCCTGGCGCATGTCCTCGATCGCCTCGGGACGGGTCTCGGCGAACAGCGCCGTGAGCTCGTCCTCGGACAGCTCCACTCCATCGCGCCCCTTGGCGATCGCCCCCGGCACGAGGTCCCCGCGGATCGCCCGCTCCTCGCGCCGGCCCGAGCCGCGCCTCGGGATGAAGCTCCAGTACTTCAGCTTGATCACGTCGAGCACGCCCTGCTCGACCCACTCGGGATCCATGTACTGCGGGTAAACGCAAAGCCGCTCGGTGAGCGCGTAGCCGCGCGGCGAGAGCTCCTTGCGCATCTTGTGGACGCCCGGGAACGGATGCTCGGGCGAGATGTGATCGCCGTTCGCGGACAACCCGCCCAGATCCGTGGCCCCCTCCTCGACGAGAGGCAGCCACCAGTCGGAGAGGTTCGGCGGAATCTGGATCCCGACCCCCGGCAGCAGCCGCTGAGCCTCGCGCACCAAGACCTTCATGTCATCCAGATCGATCGGAGTGGCCCAGCTCGGGTCTCGGGTCTCGGGTGCCGGGTGTCGGGAACCTTCGGTCTGCGCGCGATCGGCGATCTCGGCCGGCTCGGCGCCGTAGTAGCGCGGATGCGCGACGAAGTTCTGGAGGATCACCTCCTGGATGTGCCCGTACTCGCGCTGCACCTCGCCGAGCGCGGCAAGCGAGGCGATCCGGTCCTCGGGCGACTCGCCGATTCCCACGAGGATTCCGCTCGTGAAGGGGATGCGCAGCTCACCCGCGGCGCGGATCGTGTCGAGCCGCACGGCCGGGTGCTTGGTCGGCGAGCCCTGGTGCACCACGAGATCGGGCACGATCGACTCGAGCATCAGGCCCTGCGATGCCGTCACCTCGCGCAGCCGGGCGAGCTCCTCGCGCGAGGCCGCGCCGATGTTCGTGTGCGGCAGCATTCCGCGCTCGAGCGCGCGCTCGCACGTCCAAGCGACGTAGGAGACGAAATCGTCGTGCCCGTAGTCGGCGAGGCGGCTCGCCACCTCGGCGTTCACCTCCGGCTTCTCGCCGGTCAGAACGAGCAGTTCCTTCACCCCGCGGCGCGCGGCGTCGTCGAGCATCTTCTCCACCTCCGCGGGCGCGTAGAGATGCGCCTGATGGGTCGCGAACGCGCAGTACTTGCAGTAGCACTGGCAAGTCCGTGACAGGGAGACGGTGAAGTTGCGCGAGAAGGTGACCCGCCGCATGGACCCGCCAGTCTAGGAAACCGCGAAGCCGGGATAATCGCGGCCATGAAGAGTTACAACCTCAACCGCCCCGAGATCGTCCACGACGAGGACGATCCGAAGGGCTACGAAACGGGCTACGACCGCTTCGGGCCGAAGATCGGCGCCTCCCAGATGGGCGCGACGATTTACGAGATGCCGCCGGGACAGGCGCTCTGCCCGTACCACTACGAATATCCCGAGGAGGAGTGGGTGATCGTCCTCGAGGGCAAGGCCACCCTGCGCCACCCGGGGGGCGAGGACCAGCTCGAGCCGGGCGACGTCGTCTGCTTCCCGACCGGCCCCGGGGGCGCCCACCAGCTGAAGAACACGGGCTCCGAGGGCAACGTGCGCGTGATGATGATCTCCACGCTGGCGGACCTGAACGTGGCGGTCTACCCGGACAGCGACAAGATCGGCGTGCACACCCCGGGCAAGGCCGACGACGTCCGGCTCCGCCGGGAGGACGGCCAGCGCGACTACTGGGACCGGGAGCTCTAGCCCACGGGCGCCATTCCCTCCGCTCCCTTCTTTCCGGGCAGGATGAACATCGTGTGGTACGCGAACGCGGACACCACGCCGCCCACCGCCGGGCCGACGAAGTAGACAAGGATCCACTTGATCGCGCTCGGCGGGAACGAATGGCTCACGAGCGCGGGGCCGAACGCCCTGGCCGGGTTGAACGAGCCGCCGGTGAGCGGACCCATCGCCATCACGGCGAGCCCCAGCGTCCCGCCGATCACGAGGCCGGCCCAGCCCTTCACCGCCTGCGGGTTGACCGCCACGCCGACGATCGCCCACACGAGGAAGAAGGTGCCGATCGCCTCGCAGCAGAAGCCGCCGAAGATCGTGATGTGACTCGACACCGCGGGCGCGCCGTAGTGCACGGCACGGCCCTCGTCGGTGACGATCGCCTTCGTCGCGAGCGCCGCGACGATGCCGCCCGCGAACTGGCACATCCAGTAGATCACGGCGTCCGCGGTGCGGATCTGCCGGATGATGAACAGCGCGAGCGTGACGGCGGGGTTGAAGTGCGCCCCGGACACCACAGCGAGCGTCTGGATCAGCATGAACAGCGCGAGCAGGTGCACGAGGCCGATCACCGAGAAGTCGATGAACGGCTGCACACCGTTCACCGGCCGGGTGACGTAGATACTCACCGTGATGGTGATGAAGAAGACGAGCGCGAAGGTGCCGAGGAACTCGGCGACGTAGGCAGCCGGTCCTCGTTCTGGGATCTCTGACATGGCGACTCCTCCCTTGTCAGCGAGTTGACGGCGCGCAGACTACTCGTGGCACCGGTCACAATTCCGACCGCCTAAGATGCCCGCCGCATGCGCGCGGGAATTGCGCTTCTGGCCGCTGCCGCGGCGCTCGTGGTCGCCGGCTGCGGCGGTGGCTCTGGCAAGCAGCAGCCCGTCACGGTCGCCCTCGACTTCACGCCCAACGGCGTCCACGCGGGCATCTACGCGGCGGTCGCGAAGGGCTTCGACACACAGCACGGGATCAAGCTCGTGATCCGGCAGCCGAGCGCGTCCACCGACTCGCTCAAGCTGCTCGCCGCCGGCCGCGCCGACCTCGCGATCGTCGACATCCATGACCTCGGCCTCGCCCGTGCCAAGGGCGCCGACATCGTGGGCGTGGGCGCGCTCGTGAACCGGCCGCTCGCGTCGGTGATCGCGCAGTCGAACGTCGCGCGGCCGCGCGACCTCGAGGGCAAGCGCGTGGGCGTGACCGGCCTGCCGTCGGACAACGCGGTGCTGAAGTCGATGGTGGACGCCGACGGCGGCGACTACTCGAAGGTGAAGACCGTGACGATCGGCTTCTCCGCCGTGCCCGACCTGATCGCGAAGAAGGTCGACGCCGCCACCGCGTTCTGGAACGCCGAGGGCGTGACGCTCAAGCAACGCGGCGTCCCGGTGCGCGTCTTCCGCGCCGACCAGTTCGGCGCGCCGCGCTACCCCGAGCTCGTCATCGCGACCAAGCGCCGCACGCTCGACGAGGACATCGGGATGGTGAGGCGCGCAGTGGCGGCGATCGGGGACGGCAACGACGCCGCGCGCATCGATCCCGACATCGCGCTGCAGCCGATAGTGAAGGCGTCGGGAGCGGACCCCGCGCTGATCCGCGCCGAGCTGGCCGCGGTCCGCCCGATCCTCGCCCCCGGCGCGCGACTCGACCCGGCCGCGCTGAACGCGTGGGCCGCCTTCGACGCCAAGTTCGGGATCCTCAAGACGCGCCCCCGCGTGAGCGACGTGTTCGACGTCGCGCTGAACGAGCGCCGCTAGCCGACGTGCTCGGCACGCCGGAAGCGCAGCGCGCTCCAGGTGTCGTCGATCGCGATCTGCCGGACGGGCTGAAGTCCCGCCTCGTAAAGCGCGTCCCAGCCGTGGTCGCGCGTGACGTCGGTCTCGATCCCGGACGACTTCTTCGGATACGCGCCCCAGGCGAGGCCGCTCGGTTCGGCCGCGGCGTTCGTCAGCGCCGCCAGCTGCCCGGGCACGTCGGCGCTCGCGCTGACGAAGGCGAGCGCGCCCACCACGGTGTCGCCTTCCGCGAGCTCGGAAAGGTCGAGCCCGTCCGGCGCCCCGCGGAGCTCGAGCGAGTCACCGCCCTTCAACTGGAGCTTGCTGCGCAGCGTGGCCGCCATCGCCGCACAAGCTAGTTGAACGGCTGCGACTCGATCAGGTAGCGCCGCAGCAGCGGGTTCACGATTCGCCAGCGGCCGCGCTCCTCGTGCTCGACGATGCCCGCGGCCCTCAGCAACTTCAGCGCGCGGTCGCCCTCACCGGAGCGCAGGCCCGTATGCAGCGTGGAACCCGTCGCGACCCGACGCGCCATCAGCAGCGCGCGCTTGTGCAGCGACCGGATCCGCCCGACCGTCTCCTCGAGTGCCGCCTCGTCCCCGTCCAGCGCGGCGCGGTAGCCGAGCTCGACCGTGGACAGCTCGATCGCACGGGTTCCCAGCAGGACCGAGGCCAGATGCGTCTGCTGCGCGATCAACATCGTCACGCGCGGGTGTCCTTCGCCGAGCTCGACGATGCGCTCGATCGCGCCGCGCGCGGGCTCGCAGTCGTCGGCGTGGAAGCGCTCCTGCAGACCGTCGAGCCATTCGTCCGGGTCGATCGGACGCAGGGTCCGGAACGTCCCGTAGCCGCTGAAGGCGCGGCGCGTCGGAGCGAACAGGTCGCGCATGACGTGCTCGAGGCTGCCCGCGAACAGGTGGCTCACATGATCGGAGCGCTGGAAGATCGACCGCATCCGCTTGGTTACGGCATCCGGGTCGCCGTACGGATGCCTGTCGCCGGCGACCTCCTGGAACTCGTCGAAGAAGACCACCACGTGCTTGCCGTCGGCGCGCGCGATCCGCTCTGGCAGCTCGAGCGCCGCGATCAGCGCACCGTCGGGGTCACTCTGTGCAAGACCCGGGGTCAGGACGAGCTCGACTCCGTCGCCGAGCTGATCCCTCATCTTCACCACCGCCGAGGCCTGAGCCGCGCTGAGGGCCGCGCGCCCGAGCCGCCTCGCCTTGGCAAGGGCACGGCGGGTGCCGGAACGGTTGTCGAGCACCGCGGCCGCCAGCGCCTCCGCCAGCTCGGCCGCGTCCGCGAGGCGAAACAGGTCGACAGCCGCCACGTAGAAGCCGCGACCCTTTGCCCGCGTGAGCGCTGCCTCGCAGACGCTCGTCTTGCCAGTGCGGCGTGGACCGACCACGATCAGGTTGGTGCCCTGCTCGACCGCCGTGGCCAGCTCGCGAACGTCGTCGCGCCGCCCGATCATCTGACTCGCCGGCAGCGGCCGGTCCGTGGGAAAGAGGTCTCCGCTCGACGCTCGCATCAGAGTCGGAGTTTAGACGCTATTACGCACTAGTTGCGTAATTTGTACGCACAACCTAGGTAAACGACCTGATCGTCTCTGATTACGCATACTTTGCGTAATCTCTACGCATATGATCCGTAATGGGACGTCTCGCCTCACGAAGCTCCCACCTGCCAACGTTTAGCTCAGATGGACTCGCAGCGGCCGCTCCCATCCTGGCAGGCGTCGTTCCTGCTCCTCAGCACGATCTGGGGCGCCTCGTTCATGTTCATCAAAGTCGAGCTCGAGGCGCTCGACCCGCTCGAGGTCGCGTTCGCGCGCGTCGCCTTCGGAGCCGCCACGCTCGTGATCGTGCTCGCGATCCGGCGCGTTCCGTTGCCCCGCGACCGCACCGTCTGGCGCGACCTCTTCGTCGTCGCCCTCTTCTACAACTCGATCCCGTTCTCGCTGTTCGCGTTCGGCGAGCAGCACGCATCGTCGATCGTGGCCGCGATCGGCAACGCCACGGCCGCCCTCTGGACCGTGGTGTTCGCGATGGCGCTGCTGCCGTCGGAGCGGGCCACGCGCACCCGCGTCGCCGGCGTGATGATCGGCTTCCTCGGCGTGCTGATCCTGCTCGGACCGTGGCACGGGCTCGGCGGCCCGAGCCTGCTCGGCACGCTGCTGTGTCTCGGACCTGGGATCTGTTACGGCCTGGCCTTCACGTACACGCGCAAGCAGCTGTCGGGCAGGCCCGAGCCACTCGTGTCGCTGGCGGCCGCCCAGGTGCTCATCGCCACGGTCCAGCTCGCGATCGTCACGCCGTTCTTTTCCAGCGCGCCGTCGCACATCAGCCTCAAGGTGTGGGGCTGCATCCTCGCGCTCGGCGCGCTCGGCACCGGGCTCGCGTACGTGCTCAGCTACGACATCATCGGGCGCGCGGGCGCCACCACCGCTTCGCTCGTCACCTATGTCGTGCCGCTGTTCGCGACGTTCTTCGGCGTCGTCCTGCTCGGCGAGACCCTGAGCTGGAACGAGCCGGTCGGCGCGCTCGTGATCATCGCGGGCGCCGCCGTCTCGCAAGGCGTTCTGCGGCGCGCTACCGTCACCGCATGACCACCGTTCAGGCCGGAACTCGCACGATCCAGAACTACGTCGGCGGCAGCTTCACCTCGCCCTCGACCGACCGCACGCTCGAGGTGCTCAACCCGGCGACGCAGGAGACGCTTGCCCTCGTGCCGCTATCCACGGCCGCCGACCTCGAGCAGGCAGTCGCCGCAGCGCGCGAGGCGTTCCCAGCGTGGCGCTCCAAGCCGACGATCGAGCGCGCCCGCTGGCTGTTCTCGCTGCGCGAGCGCCTCACCGAGCACGCCGACGAGCTCGCCCGCCTTGTCACCAGCGAGATGGGCAAGACGCTCGGCGACGCGCGCGCGGAGGTCGGGCGCATGATCGAGATGGTCGAGTGCGCAAGCGCGATCCCCACGACGATGCAGGGCCGCAACCTCGAGAACGTCGCCACCAACGTCGACGCCGAGACGATCCGCCAGCCAGTCGGCGTCTGCGCCGCGATCGTCCCCTTCAACTTCCCGGCGATGGTCCCGTTCTGGTTCCTGCCGTTCGCAATCGCGTGCGGCAACACATTCGTTCTCAAGCCGTCGGAGCAGGTGCCGCTCACCCAGAACCGCGTGTTCGAGCTGATCGACGGGCTCGACCTGCCGCCCGGGGTCATCAACCTCGTCAACGGCGACCGCGAGGTGGCCGACGCGATTCTCGAGTCGCCGGGCATCGACGCCGTCTCTTTCGTCGGCTCGGCCAAGGTCGCGCGCCACGTCTACGAGCGCGCTGCCGCGAACGGCAAGCGCGTCCAGGCGCTCGGCGGCGCGAAGAACCACATGGTCGTGATGCCGGACGCGGTGATCGGCAAGACGGTCGACGGCATCCTCTCGAGTGCCTTCGGCGCCGCCGGCCAGCGTTGCATGGCGGGCTCGGTCGTCGTCACCGTCGGCGAGGCGCACAACAAGCTGATCGGCCCACTGGCCGACGCCACGGGCGCGCTCCGCGTGGGCGACGGCCTCGACGAGAACGTTGCGGTCGGGCCCGTGATCTCCTGCGCCGCTCGCGAGCGCATCGAGGGCTGGATCGAGAAGGCCGCCGCCGGCGGCGCCGAGCTCGTGGTCGACGGCCGCGGGCAGGAGGACGGCAGCGCGTTCGTCGGCCCGACGATCCTCAGCGGCGTCAAGCCAGGCGACGAGATCCTGCGCGAGGAGGTGTTCGGCCCCGTGCTGGCGATCGTCCAGACCGAGACGCTCGAGGACGCGATCGAGGTCGTCAACGAGTCCCGCTACGGCAACGGCACCTCGATCTTCACGGAGTCCGGCGCCGCGGTTCGCCGCTACCGCCACGACGTCGAGGTCGGGATGATCGGCGTGAACATCGGCGTAGCCGCGCCGGTCGCGTTCTTCCCCTTCTCGGGCTGGAAGGATTCATTCCTCGGCGACCTGCACGCCCACGGCCCCGACGCCGTCGAGTTCTATACGCGCAAGAAGACCGTCACCTCCCGCTGGTTCTCGGACTCGGCGGGCGGCGCGCGGCTGTTCGGCGAGCACTAGCCGTTGATGCGCCGCACGAGCCCCGGCGTGCCGTAGCGCAGGCGCGGGATCAGGCCCCACGGACGCGGCACGGCCACCTCGGCCTTGCCGTCGGCGGCGCGCACGATCGCGGCCGCCACCTTCTCCGGCGTCGAGACGAGCCAGCGCGTGGCGGCGCGTGCGTTCAGGTCCTTCTGCGGGAAGCCCTCGGTGGTCACGAAGCCGGGGAGCACGAGCCCGACATGCACGCCGTGGCGCTTCTCCTCGATGCGGAGGCACTCATTCCAGCCGGCCAGCGCGAACTTGGAGGCGGAGTAGGCGCCGGTGCGCGCGCGCCCCACGCGGCCGGAGATCGACGAGACGTTGACGATCGCGCTCGGCGCCGACTCCCGCAGCGTCGGCAGCAGGGCCTCCGTCAGCCGCAGCACGGCGTCGAAGTTGATCTCCATCACCCGTTGCACGTTCGCGAAGCCACCGTCGGGGTCGCCGAACGCCGCGCGCTGGGACCAGCCCGCGTTGTTCACGAGCAGGTCGAGCCGTCCCCACAGCTCCTCGACCTTCGCGCGCACGCGCTCGGGCGCGCCAGGTTCGGTGAGGTCGACGGCCAGGTAGGCGGAGTCGCGCAGGTCGCGCGACAGCGCGGCCAGCCTGTCCTCCCGCCGCGCGACGAGCAGCATCCGCCAGCCATCCTGCGCCAGCCGTCGCGCCGTCACCTCGCCGATGCCGCTCGACGACCCGGTGACGACCGCGGTGCGCTCGCTCATTGCGCCGCCAGCCTATCCACGAGCGCGCCCATCTCGCGCGCCATCCGCGAGCGCGGCACCACGAGGTCGAAGCCCGCCTCCTCGGCGGCGCTGCGGGTGTCCTGCTCGACGTGCGAGTAAAAGGCGAGCGTCCGCGCCGCCGAGACATCGCCGAGACCCACTCGGTCGGCCACGTCGGCGGTCAGGTCGACGACCAGCACGTCGGCGTCGCCGGCCGCGGCGCGAGCGTCAGCGGCGGCCGCGAAGCGCGTCACCTCGTGTCCCGCCGCCCGCAGCCCGCCCTCGAGCTTCGAGCCGAACAGCAGGTCCGGGCAGAGGAGCGCGACCCGCGCCACTACTGGTGGCGGCGCCTGGCGAACTCCCGCCGCACGGACTCGGTCCGGCCCCACCCCTGCATGACCTCCACCCGCCCCGAGCGTGACGAGCGCGCCACCAACTCGCCGACGATGCCCTGGTCGTCGAGCAGCGCGAGCGTGCCGCGCACGGTCTCGGGCGCGGCCGCGTGGCCGAAGTCGTGGGCGACCTGTAGCCGCCAGTGCCAGTCGTGCTTCGAGTATGGCGCCGCGTTGATCTGGACCAGGATCGTCGCCGCCTCGATATAGCGCTCCTCGTCGAAGATGCGCATGTCGAGCGTCAGGTCCGTCCAGTCGGGCGGCAGCGTGTCGAGCACTGCCTGGAAGTCCTCTGCCAGAGCCACGGCCGGGAGCTTACCGACCGCGTTCGTAGAATCGGTCTCGTGATCGCCACGACCGAGTATGAGCGGCTGCGAGAGACGGTCGGCCTCGTCGACCGTTCCGAGCGGGGCAAATTCCGGCTCACGGGGGCCGAGGTGGGCGAGTTCCTCCAGGGCCAGGTGACAAACGACGTGGAGGCGCTCGCGCCGGGGGGCGGCTGCTACGCGACGCTGCTCGACCACAAGGGCAAGATCCGCGCCGACATGCGCGTGCTGCGCGGCGCCGACTGGTTCTGGCTCGACTGCGAGGTGCTCGGCCACGACGCGCTGGCGCGCACGATCAAGATGTACAGCCTCGGCCGCGACGTGAAGAGCGAGGACGTCACCGGCCAGCGGGCGATCCTCTCCCTGATCGGCCCCGCCGCCCGCGAGGCGCTCGACGCTACACCGCCCGACGGGGAGCACTCCTTCGTCGAGGGCGAGCACGGCATCTACGTGGCCACCGACCTCGGCGTCGACGTCATCTGCGCCGCCGACCAGGCCGTCGCGATCCGCGACGCGCTCGGCATCGAGCCCGTCTCAGCCGAGGCGGCCGAGTGCGTGCGCATCGAGTCCGGCCGCCCGCGCCACGGCCTCGACATGGGCCCCGAGACGATCCCCCAGGAGGCGGGCCTCAACGAGCGCGCCGTGAACTTCGAGAAGGGTTGCTACGTCGGGCAGGAGACCGTCGCGCGCCTCCACTACAAGGGCAAGCCCAACCGCTTCCTGCGCGGGCTGCGCCTCACCGAGGAGGTCGAGCCAGGCGCGCCGATCATGCTCGAGGAGCGACAGCTGGGCATCATCGGCTCGACCTGCGTTTCCCCTGCACACGGCCCAATCGCGCTCGCGCTGGTGCGCCGCGAAGCAGCAGTCGGCGACACGGTGCAGGTCGGCGACGGGGCAATTACCGCCGAGGTAATCGAACTGCCGTTCGAGCAACGCTAGGCAGTTCCCACCCTCCGCCCCGCGCCCCTCGTCCTCCCCGCGATCCACGATCTTCGATCGCGGATCGCGGGTACGATGGCCCTAAGTGACCGCGCTCACCCACGAACAGGTAACCCGTAAGCTCACCGAGCTCGACGCCCGAACCAAGCAGGCCTGGGCGGTTTACAACGAGAGCCTGCGCGAGCTCCAGGGGCGTGAATACGAGGATGCGGAGGGGCAGTCTTGGGATCGCCTGCAGAGGAGACTTCGGGAGCTCGACGGCGAGCGCCAGCTAGTCGTGGGCGGCTGAGCCCGGAGAGCCCGCTGCTCGGCGGGCCGCTGCATTCAGGGGCGGGAGCGGAGGACCCGAGGCCCGCGCCGGCCGAGTTCGACCCGCGCCGCGACATCTACTCGCTGGGCGAGCGCGCACGCCTCGCCGAGGAGCTGTCAGAGCCCGACCTGCGCCGGCTGCGGGCGCTGATCCCCTCCCCCGACCCGTCCCGCGAGGTCGACGACTGGGGCCGCTCCGAGCGTGTCTTCTCGCTCATGGAGCCGCTGCTCAACTTCTACTACCGCTACTGGTTCCGGGTCGAGCAGCACGGGGTCGAGAACGTGCCGACCGAGGGCGGCGCCCTACTCGTGGCGAACCACTCGGGCGCGCTCCCGCCGGACGCGCCGATGATCATGCAGGCGATCCGCAACGAGCACCCGCAGCCGCGCCCGCTCTACATGCTCGGCGAGCACTGGTTCAAGGGCTATCCCGGCGTCGGCATGCTCACCAACAAGATCGGGCTAGTGGCCGCCCATCCCGCCAATGCCCAGCGCCTGCTGGGCGACGAGGGCCGGCTCGCGATCGTCTTCCCAGAGGGGCAGAAGGCCTCGCGCAAGCTCTACTGGCAGCGCTACCGGCTGCGGCGCTTCGGTCGCGGGGGCTTCGTCAAGACCGCCCTGCGCGCCCGCGTGCCGATCGTGCCGATCGCGGTGGTGGGCGCCGAGGAGGCGATGCCCATCTTCGCCCACGTGCCGGCGCTGCAGCGCCTCACGGGGCTGATCTACTTCCCGATCAACCACGCCTTCCCGCAGTTCGGCCCGCTCGCCGGGCTGATGTACCTGCCCGCGAAGTTCAAGATCCACTTCCTCGAGCCCATCTCGCTCGACCGCTACGGGCCCGACGACGCCGAGGATCTCGAGCTCGTGCAGACGCTGGCCGAGCAGATCCGGGGCCGCATTCAGACCGAAGTCGACCGCCTGGTAGCTTCGCGCCGCTCCGTCTGGTTCGGCTAAGGTGCCCGCCGGAGGGAGTGGGATGAGCATCAGGGGACGTATCCGCGTCGGAGCGCTCGCCTCGGGAGCGGCTTCGCTGGCGGTGTTGGCAGGGTGCGGAGGCGGCGGCAAGGACTTCGCCGACCAGCCACGTCCGCCCGCGCCCATTCAGCTGAACGGCGTGATCACGAACGACGGCGTGAACGTATCGCCGCACAATCTCGGCGCGGGCCCGGTGATCATCCAGGTCTCGAATCAGACCCAGTCGACGCACACGCTCACGCTCGACGGCGGCACCATCGCGCCGATCCACAGCGCGCCGATCGCGCCCACCGATACGGGCACGATCCAGATCACGCTCGCGCGAGGCCACTACACGCTGAAGGCGGGCGAGGCTCAGGCCGTCGCCAAGACGCTGCAGCCGGCGCGCCTCGTGATCGGGCCGCCGAGACAGGACTCGAACGACCAGGTCGGCTTGCCGTAGCCGCTAGCTGACGAGCGCCGGCTCGGTGTCCGGGCGGCGCGCCGCCGCCTGCCCCACGCGCTTGGGCCTGCGGACCAGCATGTATTCGGAGACGAGGTAAGAGCCCACCACCGCGGCGACCGCGAGGCCCTGGGCCACCAGCGTCTCGACCGTCGGGAAGAAGGCAAGCCAGGTGCCCGTCCAGCCGGGGAAGGTCACACCGATGTTGGTGGTGGGGAGCCAGCCGGCGAGCTGGAGTTCCTGCGCGCTCTCCCCCACCATCACCACCAGCACGAAGCCGATCGTGGCGCCGGTGAGCACGAGCATCTGCTTGTACGGCAGCTTCTTGTGCGCGTAGAAGGTGAGTACGCCGACGACGACGGTGAACGCGAGCCCGATCGCAACGCCCTCGAGCACCGTGCCCGCGCCGTACTTGAGGCGCATGTTCTGGAGGAACAGCACGATCTCGAAGCCCTCGCGGTAGACCGCGGTGAAGCCCAGCAGCACGAGCCCGGCGGTCACGCCCGCGCCTGTGCCGGCGAGCAGGCGGTTGCGGCGCCGGTGGTGGTGCTGGATCCAGCCGGTCCAGTAGACGCGGTGGAAGAACCAGTTCATCACGACGAGCAGCACCGCCACCGCGACCAGACCGGTGGCCGCCTGGATGTCGAGGCCGGGGCCGCCGAGCTGGCCGATCGCCCACGCGGCGATGAACCAGGTGACCACCGACACGCCGATGCCGACGACCGCGCCCCCGGCCACCGGGCGGCGGCGGATCGCGTCCGCGCCCCGGAAGCTCGCCGTGACCGCGGCGAGCACGAGGATCGCCTCGAGCCCCTCGCGCAGCACGAGCAGGCCGCTGTCGAGCACGACGGCGCCGTGGCTGAGGTTGCTCTCGTCGCTCGGATCGGGCACTCCGCCCTTGGCCGTAACCGCCGCGTAGAGCAGCAGCGCCAGGCCGGCGAGGCCGAAGACGATCCACGACTTGCGTCCGAACCCCTTCATTCGGCAAAGCAGACTAACACGCTAGGAGTTAGGCGTACCTAAGAGGTCGCACACGAGGTTGTCAAATCGATGCTTGTCTGCAATACTTGCATGCATGCAAGCATCGACTGCAGGTAAGCAATCAATTCAGACGGCCGACGACCTGGTTGAGAACATGTCGGCCTTCCTGCATTACATCTTCAAGACATGCGGCCCCAAGGGCGGCATGCTCGAGGTAATCGACGAGCTCGGACTGTCCCTGACGCAAGTCAAGGCGATCCAGACGCTTTCCACCTCCGAGCCGGCGGAGATGTCGCTGAAGCAGCTTGGTGACTCGCTCGAGCTCTCGCTCCCCGCGATCAGTCGCGCGGTCGACGGGCTCGTGCACCGCGGCCTCGTCACTCGCACCGAGGACGAGTCCGACCGCCGCAGCAAGCGCGTCCGCCCCACGAAGAAGGCCGACGAGCTCGTGGCGCGGCTGATCGATATCCGCTTCTCCCAGCTAGGGAAGTTCGTGGAGAGCCTCACCCCACGCGAGCGTACGAAGCTCGCAGCCGCGCTCGCCGTGCTGGCTGAGCGCGATGACATCGCAGAACTTGTGATTCAGATGAAGGGAACTCCGTAATGCCTGAACGCTTCCGCCTCACCGAGGACAACCGCAAGTGGTGGACGCTCGGAGCCATGTGCTTCGCGCTGTTCATGATCATGCTCGACAACACCGTCGTGAACAACGCGCTGCCCTCGATCCAGCGCAGCCTCCACACCGACCTGTCCGCCCTGGAGTGGACGGTCAACGCCTACACCCTGACCTTCGCCGTCCTCCTCGTGACGGGCGGTCGGCTCGGCGACATCTTCGGTCGCCGGCGCATGTTCCTCTTCGGCGTCGTCGTCTTCGGCGCGACGAGCGCGGCCATCGGCCTGGCCCCGAGCGACACGTTCCTCATCGCGGCCCGGGCCGTCCAGGGCGCCGGCGCGGCGTTCATGATGCCGGCGACGCTGTCGATCATCACCAACGCCTTCCCGCCCCACGAGCGAGGCAAGGCGATCGGCACGTGGGCCGGCGTCTCGGCCATGGCCCTGGCCATCGGCCCCGTCGTCGGCGGCTTCCTCACCCAGGACGTCAGCTGGCGGGCCATCTTCTTCCTCAACCTTCCCGTCGCCGTCGGCGCCGTGCTCGTCACGCTCTTCGCCACGCGGGAGTCGCGCGACGACACCGTCGAGCGCACCGTCGACGTTCCGGGCATCGCCGCGCTGACCATCGGGCTGACCGCGCTCGTCCTTGCGCTCGTCGAGGGCAACCGCTGGCACTGGGGCTCGGGGCGCATCGTCGGCCTGCTCGCCGCGGCCGCCATCGGGCTCGCGTCCTTCGTGCTCATCGAGCGCCGCACCCGCGTGCCCATGGTCGACTTCGCCTTCTTCCGCTCCAAGACGTTCCTGGCCACGAACATCGTCGGCTTCGTCGTGACCTTCTCCATGCTGGCCACGTTCTTCTTCGTCACGCTCTACATGCAGAACGTGCTCGGCTACGGGCCGCTCGAGGCCGGGCTGCGCTTCCTGCCCTCGACGCTCATCATCATCGTCGCCGGGCCGGTGGCCGGGCGCCTGACCGACCGCGTCGGACCGCGTTACCTGATCACCGGCGGACTCGTCCTCTGCGCCGCGTCACTGTTCTGGCAGTCGGGCATCGGCGTGCACACGAGCTACGGCTACCTGTTGCCCGCCTTCATCCTCCTCGGCCTGGGCATGGGCCTCGTGATGTCGCCCATGAGCACCG
>DASXNY010000074.1:0-7652 GCA_036494715.1 Thermoleophilaceae bacterium | reverse complement strand
GACGGCTCCCCGCCCTCGGGCTGCTGGGTTACTGGTCGCTCGTCGTTCACTTGTCGCTCTCACCGTCCACTACCTCGGCGTCGACGACTTCCTCCTCGTCCTCGGACGGAGAGCCGGTCGCGCCGGAGCCGTCGGTGCCGTTGCCGCCGCCATCGGCCTGCTGGGCCTGCGCGGCAGCCGCGTACATCTGCTCGGACACCTTGTGGAAGGCCTCCTGCAGCGCCTGGGTCTTGGCGCCCAACGCCGCCACGTCGTCGGACTCGAGCGTGTCGCGCACATCCTTGATCGCGGCCTCGATCTGCTCCCTGGAGGCGGAGTCGACGGTGTCGCCCATCTCCTTCAGCTGACGCTCGGCCTGGTACGCCGCGTTCTCGCCGGTGTTGCGGGCCTCGACCAGCTCGCGCTGGCGGCGGTCGTCCTCGGCGTGCGACTCGGCGTCCGTGACCATCCGCTGGACCTCGTCATCGGAGAGCCCGGAGCCGGAGCGGATCTCGATCTTCTGCTCCTTGCCGGTGCCCAGGTCCTTGGCGGACACGTTGAGGATGCCGTTGGCATCGATGTCGAAGCCGACCTCGATCTGCGGGATCCCGCGCGGCGCCGGCGGAATGCCGGTGAGCTGGAACTTGCCGAGCGACTTGTTGTAGGTCGCCATCTCGCGCTCGCCCTGGAGCACGTGGACCTCGACGCTCGGCTGGTTGTCCTCAGCCGTGGAGAAGATCTCCGACTTGCGCGTCGGGATCGTGGTGTTGCGCTCGATCAGCTTGGTCATCACGCCACCCTTGGTCTCGATGCCGAGGGTGAGCGGGGTGACGTCCAGCAGCAGGACGTCCTTGACGTCGCCGGCGAGCACGCCGGCCTGAATCGCGGCGCCGACCGCCACGACCTCGTCCGGGTTCACGCCCTTGTGCGGGTCCTTGCCGGTGAGCTGCTTGACCTTCTCCTGCACGGCCGGCATGCGAGTCATGCCGCCGACCAGCACGATGTGGTCAATCGAGTCGCCGGTGACGCCGGCGTCGCCCATGGCCTGCTTGGTCGGGCCTACGGTGCGGTCGAGCAGGTCGGCCGTGAGCTCGTTGAGCTTCGAGCGCGACAGGCGCGTGTCGAGGTGCTTCGGGCCGGACTGATCGGCCGTGATGAAGGGCAGGTTGATCTGAGTCTCCTGCGTGGTCGAGAGCTCGACCTTGGCCTTCTCGGCGGCCTCGTAGAGGCGCTGAAGGGCCATCTTGTCCTGCGACAGATCGATGCCCTGCGAGGCCTTGAACTCGGCAACCATCCAGTCGACGATCGCCTTGTCGAAGTTGTCGCCGCCGAGGTGGTTGTCACCCGCGGTGGCCTTCACCTCGAAGACGCCGTCGCCGATCTCGAGCACGGACACGTCGAACGTGCCGCCGCCGAGGTCGAAGACGAGGATCGTCTGGTCCGTCTCCTTGTCGAGGCCGTACGCGAGCGAAGCCGCGGTGGGCTCGTTGATGATGCGCTTGACCTCGAGGCCGGCGATCTTGCCGGCGTCCTTGGTGGCCTGGCGCTGGTCGTCGTTGAAGTACGCGGGGACGGTGATCACGGCGCTGTCGACCGTGTCGCCGAGGTAGGCCTCAGCGTCGGCCCTCAGCTTCTGCAGGATCATCGCGCTGATCTCCGGCGGCGAGTACTCCTTGCCACCGGCGCTCACGCGCGCGTCGCCGTTGGGACCGCTGACGACGGTGAAGGGGACGATCTTCTCCTCCTCCTTGACCTCGCCCTCCTTGCGGCCCATGAAGCGCTTGATCGAGAACACCGTGTTCTCCGGGTTGGTGACCGCCTGGCGCTTCGCGACCGTGCCCACGAGACGCTCGCCGCCGGACGTGAACGCCACTACGGACGGCGTGGTGCGCGCGCCCTCGGCGTTCTCGATCACGCGCGGCTCGCCGCCCTCGAGCACGGCCATGCACGAGTTGGTCGTGCCAAGATCGATGCCGATTGTCTTTGCCATCTTGTTACTTCCTCCTGTCGGAAAAAATCTAAGTCCGGTTATAGCAAGTTCTGGGCGCTGCGCCCAGTCCCGGTCCGCACTTCGCAGTCCGGCAGTCCGCCGGACTATTTCCGGGTACGCAGCCGGGCTTTCCCGTAGGGGCAGAGGCTCAGGAGCACGCACTCTTCGCAGCGTGGATTGCGTGCGTGGCAGGTGCGGCGGCCGTGGCGGATCAGGCCGACGTGCACCTCGTAGGCCTCGTCGGCGTCGTCGCCGACGAGCCGCAGCATCTCATCGTGGGCCTCGTCGAACGACGCCTTGGGCCTGAACAGCCCGAGCCGCGTGCCGACGCGGTAGACGTGGGTGTCCACCGGCACGTCCGGGCGCCCGAACGAGAACAGCAGCACGCAGGCCGCCGTCTTGCGCCCCACGCCCGGCAGGTCCGTCAGCTCCTCGCGCGCCTTGTCGAGCGGCTCGTCCGCGAGCCAGGAGAGATCGTCGTCGCCGATCGCGTGCAGGATCTTCTGGATCCGCCCCGCCTTCACGCGCGAGATGCCGCCGGGCCGGATCGCCTCCTCCACCTCGTCCTCGCTCGCGTCGCGCACCTCGGCCCAGCTCGAGAAGCGCTCGCGCAGGCGCGCGAAGGCGACGTCGCGGTTGCGGTCGTTCGTGTTCTGCGACAGCACCGTGAGGATCAGCTCGTCGACCGGCGCGTGGTGCGGGTGCGGGACCGGTCGGCCGTAGGCCTCGCGCAGGCGATCGCGGATGGCGCGCAGCTTGCGACGCGTTGCGGGCTTCCACTCGGACACGAACAGGAAACTATCTGCGGACTGCGGGAGCGCGGACTGCGGTCTAATGCATCCGTGCCCGTCACCGACAAGTCCGCCGTCGTCACGGACGTCGAGGTCTTCTGGCGCGAGGCGCCGTCGGCCGATGGGCGTCCGCCCGTGCTCTACGTCCACGGCAGTCCGGGTAACTCGGACGACTGGGTGCCGTTCCTCGAGCGCACCGGTGGGCTCGCGCCAGACCTGCCCGGCTTCGGACGCTCCGGCAAGCCTGCGCACTTCGACTACACGATCGAGGGCTTCTCGAACGTGCTCGAGGCGTTCCTCGCGCAGCGGGAGGTGGATCACTACTCGCTCGTGGCACACGACTGGGGCGCGGCGGCGCTCGCGCTCGCGCAACGCTCTCCGGAGCGCGTCGAGCGGCTCGTGCTGATGAACGCGGTGCCGCTCCTGCCCGGCTACGCCTGGCATCGTCTGGCGCGCATCTGGCGCACCCCGCTGGCGGGCGAGATGTTCATGGGGCTGAGGTCGCGCTGGGCGTTCAAGCGGCTGACGCGTGAGGGCGTCGTAGAGCCGCCCTCCGAGGCGTTCCTCGACAGCGTCTGGAACCACTTCGACCACGGCACCCAGCGCGCGATTCTCAAGCTCTATCGCTCGGCCCCATCGTCGGTGCTCGAGCGCGCGGGTGACCGGCTCGGCGCGATCCGCTGTCCTGCGCTCGTCCTGTGGGGAGAGGACGATCCGTATCTGCCCTCATCCTTCGCAACCGGATATGCGGACGCACTCGGCGGGGATACTCGTGTGGAGGTCCTACAAGGCGTCCGCCACTGGCCGTGGATCGACGATCCCAGGGTGATCGACACGGTGACGGACTTTCTCGTGAGCTGATGGCCACCGCCGAATCCACACGCCTGCGGCCGACGCCGCTCGCTCCAGCGCGCCTCGACGGCTGGCGGCTCGCCCCGGTGATCGCGGCGGCGCTCGCGGGCGGGCTGTACCTCGTCCTCGCCCCGAAGACGGGGGACCTGGCGGCGCACGTGTTCCGTTCGGAGTTGTTCGGCCGCCACGCGTTCACCGTCTGGAACGGCGACTGGTACGGGGGTCACCACACGCCCGCGTACAGCGTGCTCTTCCCGCCGCTCGCCTGGTACCTCGGGCCGGCAGTGGCGGGCGCACTGTCCGCGCTGGCTGCCGCGGCGGCGTTCGAGCCGCTGGCCCATCGCCACTTCGGCCCGCAGGCCCGGTGGGGCTCGCTCTGGTTCGGGGTGGCCACCTCGACGATGCTCTTCACCGGTCGCCTGCCGTACGCGATGGGGGTGGCACTCGGGCTCGCCGCACTGCTCGCGCTCCAGCGCAGCCGTACAACGCTCGCCGTACTGCTCGCCATCCTCTGCCCGCTCGGCAGCCCGGTGGCGGGGGCGTTCCTGGCGCTCGCGGCCGCTGCCGTGGCGCTCACGACCGGCGGGCGCGAGCGCTGGGCCGCACTCGTGGTGGCGGCTGCGGGCGTGGTGCCGACCATCCTGCTCGTGGTCGCGTTCCCCGAGGGCGGCCACCAGCCCTACGCGGTGATGGCGTTCGTGCCGGTGCTCGTGAGCATGGCGGCCTTCGCCTGGCTCCTTCCACGCGAGGAGCGCACCCTCCGCGCCGGCGTCCTGCTCTACGCGCTCCTCGCGATCGTGGCCTACGTGGCACCAACGCCGCTCGGCGGCAACGCGTCGCGGCTCGGCGAGCTTTTCGCCGGACCCGTGGCGCTGTGTGGGCTGCTCGCGACGCGGCGCGACCTCGCGCGGCCGCTGGCGATGATCGCGATCCTCGCGCCGCTTGCCTTCTGGCAGCTCTCGGCGCCCGTCCGGGCCGTGATGAACGGCGAGGACGACGCCTCGCGCTACCGCGCCTATTACCGCCCGCTCGTGCAATTCCTCGAGGCCAACGAGGATCCCCCCGGGCGCGTGGAGGTGGTGTTCACCGACGCCCACTGGGAGGCGGCGGACGTGGCCATCCACGAGCCGATCGCACGCGGCTGGGAGCGCCAGCTCGACATCGGCCGCAACGCGCTCTTCTACAACGGCACGCTCAACGCGCGCACGTACAGGAACTGGCTCGCCGACAACGCGGTGGCGTGGGTCGCTCTACCGAGCGCGAAGCTCGACTACAGCGGGCGCGAGGAAGCCCGGCTGGTGAGCGCTGGCCTGCCGTATCTGAAGCTGCGTTGGAGCTCGCCCAACTGGCGCGTCTACCAGGTGACGAGCCCGCATTCACTGGTCGCTCCGGAGGGCGCGGCGCGCATCACCGCGACGTCGTTCGGAGCCGAACAGGTGCGGCTCTCGGTGCAGCGAGCGGGCAGCGCGCTCGTGCGGGTGCGCTGGACTCCGTATTGGGTCGCAAACGGGGCCTGCGTGCAGAAAGACGGCCCCTGGACGCGCATCACCGCGAAGCGCACGGGGATCGTTCGCCTGCGCATCGACTTCTCCCCGATACGCGTATTCGAGCGCGGACAGCGCTGCGCCTGAGCTTCGGGCACCGCTCTGACAGGGCCGTTAAGCTCCTGTGATGGCCCGTATCCGGCAACTAGCAACGAGGGCCCTGCCGAACGGGCCGGTCGATGCCGTGCGCCAGCTGCTGCTGTTCGGCGGCGCGTACTACCTCTATCGCATCGTGCGGGGTCTCGTCGACGGCGAGGTGACGAGCGCCTTCGCGCACGCGCGCTGGATCGTGAACGCGGAGCGCAGCCTGCACCTGTTCTTCGAGCCGAGCGTGCAGACGTGGACGGTCGAGCGCGGCTGGCTGATCCAGATCGCCGACTTCACCTACGTCAACGCCCACTTCGTGATCACCACGGCGTTCCTCGTCTGGCTCTACTTCTGGCGCAACGAGGCCTTCTACTTCGTGCGCAACATGTTCATGCTGGCGATGGGGATGGCGCTCGTCCTCTACGTGCTCTATCCGACCGCGCCGCCACGCTTCATGCCGGAGTGGGGCTTCACCGACACCGTCACCGACTTCTTCGGCCAAGGCGCCGCGCACAGCGCCAGCGTTCTGTACAACCCCTACGCGGCCATGCCGAGCATGCACGTCGCGTTCGCGCTGATGGTCGGCGTGACGGGTGTGCGCCTCGTCAAGTGGAAGCCGGCGCGCGTGTTCTGGGCGCTCTATCCGCTGTACATCTCCTTCGTCGTGATCGTCACCGCAAACCATTTCTGGCTTGACGCCGCCGTGGGCGCGGTCGTGGCAGCCGCCTCGGCCTACGCCTCCTCCGCGGTGCTTGCCCGGGCTCGGCCTGACGCCTGGGCGTTCGCCGGAGCCACCGCTTGACGATCGAGCCAGGAGATACGGGCTCGGCCACGCGGGAGCGACGCCGGGCCGGTAGGCGCGGGGGACGCCGCAACGGCGAGGGTCCTCTGACCGCGTCCGAGGTGCGCAGCCTCGCGCGCGACCGGCTGATCGAATCGCGCCTCACGCCCAACGCCATCTCGCTGACGGGTCTCGTGCTCAACGTGGCGGCCGCGGTGCTGATCACGCAGCGGCTCTTCTTCCTCGCCGGGATCACGTTCATCATCGGCTCGATCATGGACACGCTCGACGGGCGCTACTCGCGCATGTCGGGCAAGGGCACTCCTTTCGGCGCGTTCCTCGACTCGACGCTCGATCGCGCCGAGGAGGGCATCGTGCTCACCGCGGTGGCGGCCTACTTCGCCGCGGTCAAGCACGACGACGTGGCGGTGGCAGCCGTCGTGATCAGCGTGCTCGGCTCCATGCTCGTGAGCTATACGCGCGCCCGCGCCGAGGCGCTCGGGGTTGAGTGCAAGGTGGGGCTTGCGACGCGTGCGGTGAGAGTCGTGATCCTGTCAATAGGATTGGTTTTTGCCCGCGGAGCGAGCTTGGGCGATTTTTCCCTGCTGAAGCCCGCGATCTACGCTTTGGCCATACTCACTAGCTTCACGGTGTTTCAGCGCGTCTTCCACGTCAGACGCGAGCTGAACCGAATGGCCGCCGCGTAACCGCGGGAGGCGGACGGAGTTCGATAACCCTGCGCGCCCCGTTTGCCTGGGGCTTGTAAGCAGACCCTCAGGAGGACGAAAGCTTTGACTGAAAACGGAACCACGAACGGCGCGTCGCGCTACCAGAGCGACAAGGTGCGTGTCGCGATCATCGGCGTCGGCAACTGCGCATCCGCGTTCGTGCAGGGAGTGCAGTACTACAAGGACGCCGATCCCAAGGAGCGCGTCCCGGGCCTCATGCACGTGGACCTCGGCGGCTACCACATCAGGGACATCGAGTTCACGGCGGCCTTCGACATCGACAAGGAGAAGGTCGGCAAGGACCTCTCGAAGGCCATCTGGTCGGGCCAGAACAACACGATCAAGTTCGCCGACGTGCCGAAGCTCGGCATCCCCGTCTACCGCGGCATGACGCACGACGGCCTCGGCAAGTACCTCAAGCAGAAGATCGAGAAGGCGCCCGGACCGACGGACGACATCGTCAAGATCCTCAAGGACACCAAGACCGACGTCGTCGTCTCCTACCTGCCGGTCGGCTCCGAGCAGGCGACCAAGTGGTACGTCGAGCAGGTGCTCGAGGCGGGCTGCGGGTTCGTCAACTGCATCCCGGTCTTCATCGCGCAGGAGGACTACTGGGCCAAGCGCTTCAAGAAGGCGGGCCTACCGATCGTCGGCGACGACATCAAGTCACAGGTCGGCGCCACGATCGTCCACCGCCAGCTGGCGCGGCTGTTTGCCGACCGCGGCGTGAAGATGGCGCGGACCTCGCAGCTGAACGTCGGCGGCAACATGGACTTCTACAACATGCTCGAGCGCGAGCGGCTCGAGTCGAAGAAGATCTCGAAGACCCAGGCCGTCACGTCGATCATGGACGAGACGCTGCCCGCCGACGACGTCTACATCGGCCCCTCGGACTACGTG
>DASXNY010000073.1:0-27475 GCA_036494715.1 Thermoleophilaceae bacterium | reverse complement strand
GGGCTCGAGCGCCGCGGCGTCCGACCGCGCCGTGGAGCTGATGGAGCTGGTGCGGCTGCCGGCCGCGGGTGAGCGCTTCAGGCAGTACCCACACCAGCTCTCGGGCGGCATGCGCCAGCGGGTGATGATCGCGATCGCGCTGGCGGCGCGGCCCGAGCTCCTGATCGCCGACGAGGCCACGACCGCGCTCGACGTAACCACGCAGGCCCAGATCATGGAGCTCCTGATGGACCTGCAGCGCGAGCTCGGGATGGCGGTGATCATCATCAGCCACGATCTCGGCCTGGCGGCGAGCTTCGCGGACGAGGTGCTCGTGATGTACGCGGGGAGAGCGGCCGAGCGGGCGCCCGCGGAGACGCTGTTCGGCCAGGTGCGTATGCCCTACACGCAGGCGCTCCTCGAGGCGATCCCGCGGCTCGAGAATCGGCCCCACACGCGGCTGGCGGCTGTTCCGGGGCAGCCGCCCGACCTCGCCGCGGGGCTCTCTGGCTGCCCGTTCGCGCCGCGCTGCCCGAGGTGCACCCAACAGTGCGAGGACCAGCGTCCCGCGTTCCTCGAGGGCGAGCCGCGCCACTGGTGGGCGTGCTGGCATCCCGTCGGGCGGGAGGCGGTGCCGTCATGAGCGAGCCGCTGCTCAAGGTCGAGGGCCTGGTCCAGGAGTTCCCAGTGCGCGACCGGGCGGGCGTCAGAGCCGGCGTGGTACACGCGGTCTCCGGCGTGTCGTTCTCTCTGTTCCCGGGCGAGACGCTAGGGCTCGTGGGCGAGACCGGGTCCGGCAAGTCCACGCTCGCGCGCGCCATCCTGCAGGCGCCCGCGCCCAAGGACGGCTCGGTCTCTTTCCAGGGCCAGGAGCTCGTGGGATGCAAGGGCAAGAAGCTCCTAGCTGCCCGGCGCCAGATGCAAATGGTGTTCCAGGATGCGTACGGGTCGCTCAATCCGAAGTGGCGCGTCTCCGACCTCGTGGAGGAACCGCTCGTGGCGTTCAAGTCGGGCACGGCGAAGGAGCGCAAGCAACGGGTGGCAGAGGTGCTCGAGCGGGTTGGCCTGGACCCCGCGCGCTTCAGCTCGAGGCGCCCGCGCGAGCTGTCTGGCGGCCAGGCGCAGCGGGTGGCGATCGCGCGGGCGCTGACGCTCGAGCCCGCGCTGATCATCTACGACGAGGCGGTCTCCTCGCTCGATGTGCTGATCCGCGCGCAGCTGCTCAACCTGCTCGAGGATCTGCGCGCCGACCTGGGTCTCACGTACCTCTTCATCGCGCACGACCTGGCGATGGTGAAGCAGGTGTCCGACAGGGTGGCCGTCATGCACCTTGGCAAGCTCGTGGAGCTCGGGCCCTCCGAGGCGCTCTACCGCGAGCCCCTGCACCCGTACACGGTCGCGCTGCTGGCCTCGATTCCAAAGCCCGATCCGGCGAGCCCGAGGGTCGAGATCGCCGACACCGTAAAGGGCGAGCCGCCATCGCCCGTCAACCCGCCCTCGGGCTGCCGCTTCCGCACACGTTGCCCGCGCGGGCAGGACGTCTGCGCCCGCGAGGAGCCGCCGCTGCGCTCGCTGTCCGAGGGCCACTACGCGGCCTGCCACTTCCCGGTCGAGCAAGAGGAGGAGCCATGGCAACCAGCCAGACAAGTCCGAGCCCGGTGACCACACTCGACGTGAGCGCGCTGCTCACCGACGGCACCCAGCTGATCGGCGGGGAGTGGGTGTCCGCGCGCTCCGGCGAGACGATCCCGGTGATCAACCCGGCCACCGGCGAGCAGCTCGCCGCCGTGCCGCGCAGCGGAGCGGAAGACGTGGCCGACGCCGTGGCGGCCGCCGAGGAGGCCTTCCCAGCCTGGCGCGACACGAGCCCGAGCGTGCGCGCCCAGCTCCTCCTACGCTGGGCCGAGCTGTGCCGGGAGAACGAGGACGAGCTGGACCTCCTCGAGCGTATGGAGGTGGGCCGCCCGCGCTGGGGACCGGTGCCGATGCCGGGGATCCTGACCTTCACCGCCGGGATGGCGGACAAGGTCACGGGCCAGACGCTGCCGAGCGTGTTCCCGGACGTGATCGGCATGACGCTGCGGGAGCCCTACGGGGTCTGCGGCAGCATCATCCCCTGGAACGCCCCGGGTCCCAACACGGTGAACGACGCGGGGCCCGCGCTTGCCACCGGCAACACGATCGTGATCAAGCCGGCGGAGGACGCGCCGCTGACGCCGCTTCTGCTCGGGCGGCTGGCGCTCGAGGCCGGTATCCCGCCGGGCGTGATCAACGTCGTGACGGGCTACGGCGCCGAGGCGGGCGACGCGCTTACCCACGACCCGGGCGTCCGGCGGATGAGCTTCACCGGCTCGCCCGAGACCGGGCGGCGGGTGATGGAGGGCTGCGCCCAGAACCTGATCCCGCTGCATCTCGAACTCGGCGGCAAGTCGCCGCAGGTGGTGCTGCGCGACGCGCCGCTCGAGAAGGCGATACCCACCATCGTCCGCAGCATCACTCTCAACAGCGGCCAGATCTGCGCGGCCGGGTCGCGCGTGGTGGCCGATGCGAGCATCCGCGACCAGGTGGTGGAGGGCCTGGCCGAGGGGTTCAAGAACGTGAAGGTGGGTCCCTGGTACGAGCAGGTGGACATGGGCCCGCTGATCAGCGCGAAGCAGGAGCAGCGGGTGCTGGGCTACCTCGACAGCGGTCGCGAGGACGGCGCGCGGGTCGTGGTGGGCGGCGGGAAGCCAGGCGGCGAGCTGTTCGAGCGCGGCTTCTTCGTGGAGCCCACGATTTTCGACGAGGTGCGCCCAGACATGCGGATCGCGCAGGACGAGATCTTCGGGCCCGTGCTCTCGGTACTGAGCGCGGACGACGATGAGGAGGCGCTGAGCGTTGCCAACGACACCCGCTACGGGCTCGTGGCCTCGGTGTGGACGCGCGACGTGGGCAAGGCCGTGCGGCTGGCCCGGCGGATCCAGGCCGGCCAGGTGTCGATCAACACGCTCTGGTCGGGCGGCGTGATCGGCGCACCGTTCGGTGGCTACAAGCAGAGCGGCTTCGGGCGCACGGTCAGCGCGGAGTCGATCCTCGACTACACGCAGGTGAAGAGCGTGATCGTGGACGGGAGGGAGTAGTGGGCGTCGAGGTCTCACTCGAGGGCAAGGTCGCGCTGGTGACCGGCGCGGGCCCGAACATCGGCAGCGGGATCGCGCTGGCGCTGGCCCGCTACGGGGCGAAGGTCGCGTGCAACGACGTCCGCGAAGAGGCTGCTGCCGCAAGCGCGCGGCGTATCCAGCGGCACGGTGGCGAGGCGCTCGCGCTGGCCGGCGACGTGACCTCCGAGGAGGACGTGAAGCGTTACGTGGGCGCGCTGCTCGACGCCTGGGGCCGGATCGACATCTTGGTGAACAACGCCGCGCTGCTGGGCGGGCGCGGCCTGCTCGGGGAGAGCCTCGACTACTTCAACCGCGCGGTGAACGTCGCCGCGGCGGGCAGCTTCCTCAACTCCAAGCACGTCGCCACCTCGATGATCGAGCGTGACATCCGCGGCAGCATCGTCTGCATCCTCTCCTCGAACGCCTGGCAGGGCGCGCCGGGCGTGATCGCCTACGCCTTTCACAAGGGCGGCGTGGCCAACTTCGTCCGGGCAGCCGCCATGGACCTGGCGCCCTACGGGATCCGCGTGAACAGCTTCTCGCCCACCGCGCCCGAGCCCGACAACCCGGAGCTCCTGGCCGAGTGGGAGCGCACGGGAAGGCCGCGACGGCCCGATCCCCCCGCGGACCGTCCCGCCTGGTGGCGACCGCCCGGCCAGCTTGACGTGCGGCGCAACATCCCGATGGGCGAGCCGTCGACGCCCACCGACATCGGCCACTGCGTGGCGTGGATGTGCTCGGACTTCGCGCGGCTGATTACCGGCTGCGACTTCGTAGTCGACGGCGGGGCGCGCGCAAAGTACTGGGGCTACACGCCCCCGGAGCAGAACGCGGGGCCGCTGCCGGTCGTCCCGCTCTACGAGGAGGCGAAGGTTTGATGGCATCGCGGAATGGAGGCGAGTCGCGAGCCGCGGTCCAGACGGGGCCAGGCGCGTTCGAGATGCGCAGCATCGGGCTCCCGAAGATCGGCGACGACGAGGGGATCCTGCGCGTGGAGGCCTGCGGGGTGTGCGGCTCCGACGTGGAGCAGTACCGCGGCCACCTCGGCCGGCCCGGCATGTACCCGCTGATCCCCGGCCACGAGCCGCTCGGGGTGATCGAGGAGGTGGGCGACCGGGCGGCCGAGCGCTGGGGAGTGCAGCCCGGCGACCGCGTGGCGCTCGAGATCATCATCCCCTGCCGCAGCTGCGACCACTGCCTCACCGGCCGCTACATGTCCTGCCCCAACCGCGTGGGCGCCCACGGCGTGACGCCGCTCTCGAAGGAGCCGAGTCTCTGGGGCGGCTTCGCCGAGTACATGTACCTGCACCCCAACGCGATCCTGCACAGGATGCGCGGCGACATCCCCGCCGAGGTGGCGGTGATGTTCAACCCGCTCGGCGCCGGCGTGCGCTGGACGTGCTCGCTCGGCGGTGTCGGCCTGGGCGACACGGTGCTGATCCTGGGCCCCGGGCAGCGCGGCCTCACATCGGTGATCGCCTCGAAGGCGGTGGGCGCCGGAACGGTCATCGTCACCGGCCTCGCCCGCGACGAGCACAAGCTGGCGCTCGCCCGGGAGTTCGGCGCCGACCACACGATCAACGTCGATGAGGAGAACGTGGTCCAGCGGGTCGCCGAGATCACCGGCGGCGCGCTGGCGGACGTCGTGCTCGAGCTCACGCCGATGGCCGAGCAGCCGATCTACGACGCAATCGAGTCGGTGCGGCACGGCGGGCGCATCGTGTTTGCGGGGCTAAAGGGCAACAAGCCGATCGAGCTCGTCACCGACCGCCTGATCAACAAGGGGATCACCGTGGTCGGCGCCTTCGGGGTCGATGCCGAGGCCTACCTCGAGGCGATCCGGATCATCGAGTCGGGGCGCTTCCCGCTCGAGCGGCTGCAGAGCGGCACGTTCGACCTCGCCGACACCGAGGCGGCGATCCAGGAGCTGGGCGACGGCGGCGCGGTGTGCGTCTGCGTGTCGCCGAACGGAGGGGGCGCCTGATGCTCGTGGACATGCACGCGCACGTGATCCCCGGCGCGCTCGACGCCGTCGGCACGCGCGCCGATCACCGCGGACCGCGCGTGGGCCCGTGCGATGACCCCCACGCGCGCCTGCTCGAGACAGACCGGATGCAGTTCAAGGCGATTGACGCCTTCTACTCCGCCGAGCGCCGCCTGGAGGAGATGGACTCGAGCGGCGTGGACGCCGAGGTGGTGTCGCCGATGCCGCCGCTGCTCGACTACGGCCTCTCGGGCGCGGAGGGACTCGATCTCTCCCGCCGCGTGAACGAGTTCGTGGCCGAGCTCTGCCAGGCGGAGCCGAACCGGCTGATGGGGATGGCGATGCTGCCTATGCAGGCGCCCGAGCTGGCGACGGCCGAGCTTGCCGCCGTCGACGAGATGGGCCTGCACGCCGTGGAGATCGCCTCCAACGTGGCCGGGCGTTCGCTGCACGCCGGCGAATACGACGAGTTCTGGGCGGAGGCCGAGCGGCTGCAGGTGCCGGTCTTCATCCACGCGATGCCGGCCGACTTCGGTGCGCGCGTGCCGGAGGGACTGATCCCCGTCGCCGCCTTCGCGGTCGGGGCCGATGCTCTGCTGGCCGCGGCCGCGCTCATCACGGGCGGCGTTGCGGAGCGCCACCCGCGCCTGCGCGTGGCGTTCAGCCACGGCGCCGGGGGCTTCCCGATGATGCTCTCCCGGGCGAACTACTTCTGGGGCAAGACCTGGAACGAGGAGCCGTCCGCGGACGGAGAGGGAGCCTCGCCGTCCGAGCTGGCCCGGCGCTTCTTCTACGACGGGCTCGTGTTCGACCGCCGTGCGCTGCGCTTCTTGATCGATCTGGTCGGCCACCGGCAGGTACTGGTGGGGAGCGACTTCCCGGCGATACCGCGCGAGCAGCCCGCGGGCCGCACGCTGCGCTCGCTGGAGCTGGCGGCGGACGAGCTCGAGGACATCACGTGGCACAACACGTTCCGCTTTCTGGGAATCGACGCGCGGGAGCTCGTAGGAGAGGCCACGGGCACTGCGACGGGAGGAGCAAGTCAGTGAAGACCTGGGCTGGTGTGATCATGGAGGGCGGCAACCCGTGGGATGTCGTAGAGCTCGAGCTCGACGAGCCGAAGGCCCGCGAGGTCCTGATCAGGGTGATGGCGTGCGGCCTCTGCCACTCCGACGAGCACGTCCGGGAGGGCGGGCCGTTCCGCTACCCGATGGTGGGCGGCCACGAGGGCTCGGGCGTGGTGGAGGCCGTCGGGCCCTCGGTTACGCGCGTCCGCGAGGGCGACCACATCGTCACCTCCTGGATTCCCGCCTGCGGCCACTGTCGCTACTGCTCTACGGGCAGGCAGAACATGTGCGACGAGGGCAAGAACGCCGGCATCGGCTGCCTGCCCGACGGCACGTTCCGCTTCCACGACAACGGCACGGACATCGGCGGCATGTGCGTGCTCGGCACGTTCTCGCAGTGGATCGTGATCCCGGAAGCGTCGTGCGTGCCGATCGACCAGGACGTGCCGTTCGAGGTGGCCGCGCTCGTGGCGTGCGGCGTGACCACCGGCTGGGGCTCCTCGGTCTATGCGGCCGAGACGCGACCCGGCGACACCGTCGTGATCTTCGGCACCGGCGGCGTGGGGATGAACGCCGTGCAGGGCGCCCGCTACGCCGGCGCCAAGCACGTGATCGCCGTCGACCCCGTGCCGTTCAAGCAGGAGATGGCCGGCAAGTTCGGCGCGACGTTTACCACCGGGGATCCCGAGGAGGCCAAGAACTACGTCTGGGAGCACACGAACGGCCAGATGGCGGACAAGGCCGTGATCACGATCGGCGTGATGGAGGCCGAGGTGCTCGAGCAGGCGGTGGACATGATCGGCAAGGGCGGCACCGTGGTGGTGACCGCGGTGGGGCGGCCGGACGTGCACACGTTCCACCTCAAGGGTTCGCCGATCACGGGCTGGCACAAGCGCATCCAGGGCTCGCTGTTCGGCGGCGCCAACCCGCTCTATGACATGCCGCGGCTCTTGAGCTTGTACCGGGCCGGAGACCTACGGCTCGACGAGCTGATCACCCAGCGCTACAGCCTCGACCAGATCAACCAGGGCTACAAGGACATGCTCGAGGGCAGGAACATCCGCGGCGTTCTGATCCACGAGCACTAGCAGCAGGAGGACGCGAAATGGCCAGCACAATCATGGATCCGACCGGCCGGACCAGTGGCGACGCGGAGGCGGGCCTCGAGCTCGCCCGCCGCAGCGGCGATCTGCGCGGCGCCACCGTCGGCCTGCTCGAGAACGGCAAGCAGAACGCGCGGCTGTTCCTCGAGGAAGTCGGGAGCGTGCTCGAGGAGCGCTACGGGATCAGCGCCGTGACCATGCGCCGCAAGGAGGTGTTCACCGCGCCGGTCCCCGCCGAGACGGTGGAGGAGATGAAGGCCGAGTGCGACGTCGTGGTCACCGGCATTGGGGACTGCGGCTCGTGCAGTGCCTCCGCGGTGGCGGACGGCGTCCTGTTCGAGCGCCACGGCGTTCCCGCCGCGGTCATCTGCTCGGAGGCGTTCCGGACCACCGCCGACGCGATGGCCGAGATCCAGGGAGCGCCCGGCTACCGCTACCTCACGACAGCGCATCCGGTCGCCGGGCTGACGCCGGAGCAGGTACGCGAGCGCGCGGAGCTGGTGGCTGACCAGGTCGCCGAGATGCTGGCGGCGGAGCGATCGCACCAAGCGGCGTGACGGACGCGGTCACACCCGATCCCGACATGGCACTCGAGGCGCTCGAGCACTGCTACGAGCAGGGCTGGACCGACGGCCTGCCGGTCGTGCCCGCATCGAAGGAGTACGTCGACCGCTTTCTGGCGCAGACCGGCCGCTCCCCCGTCGAGGTGCTGTGGCGGATGGACCACCTCGGGCGCGAGTGCACAGTGGAGCTGGCGGCGATCAACGCGGCGATGGCGGGCTGCCTCCCGGACTACTTCCCGCTTGTGCTCGCGGCCTGGGATGCGGTCATGCTCGACCGCGCCGCGGGTGGTGGCGGCTGGCAGAGCACGAGCGGGCCGGCGCCGTTGATCGTGATCAACGGACCGATTCGCCACGAGCTGGGCCTCAACTGCACCGGCGGCATCTTCGCGGCGGGCTTCCGGCCCAACGCCACCATCCCGCGCGCCCTCGGGTTGATGCTGCGCAACGCCTTCGGCGTCGTGCCCCACGTGTTCGACCAGGCCACGCAGGGACTGCCCGGCCGCTGGTCGATCTGCTTTGGCGAGAACGAGGAGGAGAGCCCCTGGGAGCCGCTGGCGGAGACCACCGGTCTCGCGCCAGGCACGAATGCCGTGTCGGCAACGCTCACGCGCACCTGCGAGTTCGTGGACAACCGCCACACACAGGATCCCGAGCAGCTCCTGTGGGACTTCGCCGACACGATCTCGCGGACCGGCGCGCTGATCTTCAGGGAGACCTCGTGCGGAGTGGTGCTCTGCCCCGAGCACGCCCAGATGCTCGCCTCCGCAGGCATGTCGAAGACCGACGTGCAGGACTGGTTCGTGGAGCACTGCGGCCGCCGCGAGGGGGACCTGCGTCAGGCCGGCAAGGACGGCTTCGGCAGCAGCGGTCACGGCGCGCGCTCGGCGAGCGCCGGGGAGCGTGTGCCGGCCGACGTGTTCTCGCACATCCTGCCGAGTCGCGAAGCCGTGCCCATCGTCGTGGCCGGCGCCCGCAACGCGGCGATCTCGATGGTCTTCCGCGTCTTCGGCGAGTGGTCGAACACGTCGGTCGCGATCGAACCGGCGATGGCTGCCGCCGCTCCGGAGGGAGGCTGACCGTGCCTGAGCAAGCGGCACTGGAGACATTGCGCGCCGCGCTCGCGGCCGACGGCTACACGATCGACGCCAGGGAGGACGGCGAGCGCGTGCTCGTGGAGATAGGCGCGACTCCGGAGGCGTGTGCCGACTGCCTCGCGCCGCGCCCGGTGATGCAGGCGATCCTGGGCAAGATGTTCGCGGTCCCGGCGGAGCAGGTGGAGCTGCGCTACCCGGAGGGCGCGGAGCCGTGAGCGACACCGACGTGCTCGCGACAGCGCCCTTCGACCTCGGCGAGCCGCTCACGGCCGAGTGGATGACGGGTCGCACCGCGCTCGTCACCGGCGGTGGTAGCCGCGGCGCCGACCACGGCAGCGTGGGCTGGGCGATCAGCCGCGTGCTGGCTCGCCACGGCGCGAGGGTTGGCGTGGTGGACGTGGACCGGCAGCGCGCGGACCGGACTGTCTCCGAGATCGCCGACGCTGGCGGCAGCGCGCTGACGGTGATCGCGGACGTGTGTTCCGACCAGGACTGCCGGCGCGCGGTTCGGGCCGTTGAGGCCGAGCTCGGTCCGGTGGACACGCTCGTGAACAACGTGGCCGCCTGGAGCCCCGAAGAGCTGTTCGAGGTGGAGCCGGAGCGCTTCGACGAGCTGTTCGAGCTCAACCTCAAGACTGCCTGGCTGATGAGCAGGCACGCGGCGGAACGCATGTCGGCGGGCGGCGCGATCGTGAACATCGCCTCGCTGGCGGCGCGCCGGCCGGGCACCGTCTATGGGCTGGCGAAGGCGAGCCTCGAAGCGATGACCGCGGGCGCGGCCCACCTCTTGGCCGAGCGCGGAGTGCGCGTGAACGCGGTGGAGCTGGGAGCGCTCTGGACCGCGGCCGTGGCCGCCAATCTGCCCGCCGAGGCCCGCGAACAACGTCTCGGGATGGTTGCTCTCGGGACAGAGGGGACCTGCTGGGACGCCGCCGCGGCCGTGCTGTTCCTGGCTAGCCACCGTGCTCGCTGGATTTCAGGTCAGGTGTTGAGCGTCGACGGCGGCGGGCCGCCCCGCATGCCATACCCGGGGGTGTCGCGAGGATGAAGTTGAGGGTGCTGATGGAGCCGCGTCACGGCGCGACGTACGAGCGCATCGTGGCGATGGCGCAGGCCACCGAGGAGGCGGGCTTCGACGCGTTCTTCCGCTCGGACCACTATCTCGGCATCGAGCCGGAGGACCCGGACTACCTACCCACCGACTCGTGGACCACGCTGGGCGGACTCGCGCGGGAGACCGAGCGGGTGCGCCTTGGCACGCTGATGACCGCGAACACGTTCCGCCATCCGGGCGTGCTTGCGATCGCGGTGGCCAGCGCGGACCAGATGAGCGACGGGCGCATCTGCTTGGGCATCGGCACCGGCTGGTACGAGCGCGAGCACCAGTCGTTCGGACTGCCGTTCCCGCGGACGGGCGAGCGCTTTGACCGGCTCGAGGAGACGCTCCAGGTTCTGGACGGCCTTTGGACCACGCGGCCCGGCGAGCGCTTCAGCTTCCACGGTCGTCACGTACAGATCGATGAGTGCGCCAACTTCCCGGCGCTCGTTCAGCGACCGCGCCCGGAGATCGTCATCGGCGGCACCGGCCCGCGTCGCACACCGACGCTGGCCGCACGCTACGCCGACGAGTTCAACAGCGGCATGGCGGAGGGCAGCAGCGAGCGGTTCGAGACCGTTCGCCGGATCTGCGAGGAGCTGGGTCGCGACCCCGGCACGCTGCGCATGTCGGCGACCCTGCCGGTGTGTTGCGGCAGCTCGCAAAACGAGATCGACCGGCGGCTCGAGCGGCTCGGCGAGCCCGGGATGCGGCTCCTTTCCCGGGGCGTGATCGGCGAACCGCAGGATGTACGCGCCGAGCTCGAGAACCTGGCCGAGGCCGGCTGCGAGACCGTCTACTTCCACATCTTCGATATCGACGACCTCGAGCACATCCGGCTGCTCGGCAGCGAGACCGTGTCCGCGATGAGCGGGCTGACCGCGTAAGGAGGGACCCAATGGCGAGCATGACGACGCAGGCGGCAGTGCTCCACGAGCCGGGCCAGTGGTGGGAGATCACCGAGCTGGAGCTCGACGAGCCCAAGGACCACGAAGTCCTCATCAACTACAAGGCGGCCGGCCTCTGCCACTCGGACGAGCACATTCGCGAGTCGGGCGGAAGCCACATCCGCTTCCCGCTGGTCGGTGGCCACGAGGGCGCGGGCGTGGTCGAGGCGGTCGGCGAGGCGGTCACTCGAGTGGCGCCGGGCGACCACGTCGTGACGTCCTACATCCCCGCCTGTGGGCACTGCCGCTACTGCTCCACCGGACACCAGAATCTCTGCGACGCGGGCCTGTACGCGGGCATCGGCTGCATGCAGGACGAGACGTTCCGCTTCCACCGCAACGATGAGGACTTCGGCGGCTTCTGCGCGCTCGGCACGTTCTCGCAGCGCACGGTGGTGTCCGAGCACTCGTGCGTGAGAATCGACGAGGACATCCCGTTCGAGGTCGCCGCGCTCGTCGGCTGTGGCGTGACCACGGGCTGGTGCTCGGCCGTGCGCGCGGGAGAGACCAAGGCCGGTGAGACCGTCGTGATCCTCGGAGTCGGCGGCGTGGGCATCAACGCGGTGCAGGGCGCCAGGTTCGCCGGCGCCGCGAACGTGATCGCGATCGATCCGAACCCGTTCAAGCTCGAGGCCGCCGGCAAGCTCGGAGCCACCTTCGCCACACGCGACGTGGAGGAGGCGCGCGAGAAGCTCGTCGAGCTCACGCACGGCCAGATGGCCGACCTCGCGGTGATCACAGTCGGCGTCCTCGAGCCGGAGATCACGGCCGACGCGATCAGCCTGGTGGGTAAGGCGGGCCGGGTCGTGATCACCTCGGTCGGCCGCCCCGACGTGAATACGCTCAACATGAGCGCGTCGCCGCTGGTCGGCTGGCACAAGCGGATCCAGGCGTCGCTCGCCGGCGGGGCCAACCCGATCTACGAGATGCCGAACCTTCTGGGTCTATACCGGTCGGGCGATCTCAAGCTGGACGAGATCATCACGCGCCGCTACAGCCTCGAGGAGGTCAACGATGGCTATCGCGACCTGCTCGACGGCAAGAACATCCGCGGCGTGATCATCCACGAGGGCTGACTAAGCGCCCCGCCAGCTGCCCGGTGCGTATTGGCTGCGCACCGCCTCGACGTACGGCACCGGGCTCACGATCGCGCGGATCTCGCTTTGCACGTGGGGCTCGACGGTGGGCTTGGCCGAACCGCCGCCTTCCTCGCCCCAGATGAGCACGACCTCGGTGCCGGGCTCGGCATACTCGGCGTCGATCACCGCGAGCGTAAGCATCTTGCCCTCGTTCGCCGTGTAGCCGATCCAGGTCGAGACGCCGACCACTTCGTCGTTGACGGTGACCTTGTCGAACGGGTGCATCGAATAGACGGCCGACGGCCAGTCGATGAACTTGGCCCGGTCACTCTTCTGGAACATCGCGCCGATCGTCTGGGTCACGTCGTCGTCGTTCAGCGCCAGCGTGACCTTGTGGCGATGCCGATCGCCGGCCTTTTGCTCGAGCGCCTCGCGCCCGATGAAATCGTGGTCGAACTTGACCAGGTGGCCGTAGCCCAGGTCCCAGGGCGTGAAGTAGTAGTCCTCGATGTCCTCGGAGTAGAAGCTCCCGCCGATCGATGCGCCCCCTTCGTAGCCCACGGCAGGCAGCCATTCTCGATAGGGCTTCAGCGCCTCGCCGCTGTATACAGCCGGCAGGGGCGAGGGGATCCAGCCCGACTCGAGAGCGTTGGACGAGTACGCCCTGCCGCCGACTTGTCGCAGGCCGAACTCCTCGCCGGCCGCGACGATCGCCTCGCGGACGGCCTCGCCGTCCTCCCAGGGACCGAACAGCTCCCAGCCGGGCTGACCGACCATCCCATGGCGGAGCGCCCGAGCCCGCTGGCCCGCGATCTCGACGCCCCTCAGGTTGAAGAACTTGAGCTCGGGCGGCGCCTGACCCAGGAGCTTCTCGATCAGCTGCATCGCGGCAGGGCCCTGAATCTGGAAGCGGTAGGACTTCCGTCGCCCGTCCGTGCGCAGCGCCCAGCGCTGGTCCAGCTCCACGCGTACGTCATAGCCCCCAGTCTCGGCGTGGTAGGTGACCCAATTCAGCACAGGCGCGCGGCCGACGAGGTTGAACTCGTGCTCGGCGAGGTGGAACAGGATCACGTCGCCGATCACATAGCCGTCCGGGGCACAGGGCACGAACTGCTTGGCCTCGTCGACGGCGAAGTTGTCGAACGTGTTGACCCCGAGGTGCGAGAGCAGCTTCAGCGCGTCCGGGCCCTCTACCGCCAGGTCGGCCATGTGGTACGACTGGTTGAACAGCACGCAGGTGTGCTGCCACGCGTGCTGCTCGTCACGCCAGTTGGTGAACTCGGCTGGGACGCCGGGATAGACGTTCGGCCCGGCTTGTGAATTGCGCAGCAGCGTCGCCGGGTCGCTGCCGGCGAGCAGGTCTTCGAGGTTCTTGCTCACTGCTTTCCTCCCTCCGAAAGAGCCGATCGAGGTTTGTATACAACTCTGGCGCCTTCGCTGTATACATCGCGCTAGAGTGCAGGCGTAGTTCGCTGATCCGGGGGAGTGAGGTGGCGATCTCCACGCTCCGAGTGGTAGTGCTGTGGCGCTGCTGATCGACACAAATGCGGTACCCGCGCAGGAGCGCGCCGAGTTCTGGGCGGAGTCCATGCGCAGCTTTTTCAACCCGCTGCGAATCAGTGCCGAGGAGCATCGCCCCTTCGGCGCCAAGATGTGGGTCGAGCGCCTCGCCTCGATCGATGTCTATCGCGTCGCCGCCGGCGCGAACACCCTGAGCCGGACTGCCGGCCACATCGCGGCCGGTGACCCGGATTGCGTGCACCTCCAGATCCTCCTGCGCGGCAGGCTCCAGGGCGCCCAGCAGCAGCGATCGGTGGCGCTCAAGCCGGGGGACATGACCGCGTATGACAGCGCCAGGGAGGCGATCGTCCGCGCGGACGAGCCGTTTGACGTGCTCGTCCTGCGGCTGCGGAAGTCGACGCTCGGCAAACAGGCCGCCAACCTCTGCCGGCTCACAAGCGTCAGGATCCCCGGCGACCGCGGCCTGCCGCGGCTGGCCGCTCGGTTCTTCATCGAGGCAGCGAGCGGGCTTGCCGACGGCAGCATCGACCGCGACGATCCGGGCCTCGAGGGCCACGTGATCGACCTGGTCCGCCGGCTCTACTTTGACCTCGGCACCTTGCCCGACGCGGGTCGCCCGCGGGCGGCGGGCGAGCTGCTGTTGCGTGCGCAGGCGGAGATCGAGACGCGGCTCGGCGACCCGAGCCTGGATCCCGAACAGATCGCTGGCGCGTGCTTCGTCTCCACACGCTACCTACATCGCGTGTTCGAGACGGAGGGCCTCACCGTGTGCGGCTTCATCCGCTCCGCGCGCCTCGAGCGCTGCCGGCGCGACCTGCTCGACCCTGCGCTGAGAGACGAGCCGATCCACGAGATCGCGTCGCGCTGGGGCCTTCCGAGCGCTCCGCACTTCAGCCGCGTCTTCCGCGAGGCCTACGCCTGTTCGCCACGCGAGTTTCGCCGTACCGGCGCGGTAATCGCACTCGACTCCACCCCGGCTTTGACGGCGAGCACCAGAGCGGCAAGGCGCGCCGAGTCGTGGGCGCCCGCCGGCTGGCAGTGAGGGCCCCGCAACCCGCCGTAAATTCCGACGAGGGGCGCTGCCGGGCCACGGTCGCGGGAGAACTGCGACGCGCGCGCGAGCAACGTGCTTGAGTTCCCGCCGGGATGTCCGGGGGGTACGTTTCGAAGCTTCTGTGCGCGGGGGTCGCGGCTTTCCTTCTGTCGACCGCGGGCGCGAGCGCGGCTGAGCCGTCGTTCAGTGCACGCGGCAGCGTCGAGCAGGTCTACGCCACCGGCCTCGCCGCGAACGAGCAGACGTCGCTGCTGAACAGCGCGGGCAACACGGTCGCCACCCAGCAGGCCGACTCGCTCGGCGGCATCGTGTTCAGGAACGTCACACCGGGGAGCGGCTACCGCATCTCGGCGGGCGGGGCGGAGTCGGATCCGCTGACGGTTCTCACGACCAAGTCCGCGCCGCCGAGCACCGACGGCTACAACCAGTCGATCCCGTCGAGCGGCTACGGCTACCTGACCACGCGTGACGGCACCAAGCTGTCGATCTACGTGCATCCGCCCCAGGACGTGGCGAAGGTGCTCCCGCTGCCGTCGGGCTTCCAGCTGCCGCCGCTGCCCAGCGGGCCCACCCCGACGCTGATCGAGTACTCGGGCTACGGCTACGCCAATCCGGCCGGCCCCGAGAACGGCATCTCGGTCCTCGCCAACCTGATGGGCTTCACGGTCGTGGACGTGAACATGCGCGGCACGGGCTGCTCCGGCGGGTCCTTCGACTTCTTCGAACCGCTCCAGAACCTGGACGGCTACGACGTGATCGAGACGATCGCGCGGCAGCCGTGGGTGCTGCACAACAAGGTGGGGATGATGGGCATCTCCTACGGCGGCATCAGCCAGCTGTTCACCGCGCAGACGCAGCCGCCGAGCCTCGCCGCGATCGCGCCCTTCTCGGTCATCGACAACACGCAGACGACGCTCTACCCGGGCGGCATCCTCAACACGGGCTTTGCCGTGGACTGGGCGCAGGAACGGATCCACGACGCCGAGCCCGCGTCGCCCGACGGCGGCCAGGCGTGGGCGTACCAGAAGATCCAGGACGGCGACACGACCTGCAAGGACAACCAGGTCCTGCACGGCGAGGCCGTCGACCTGATGGCGAAGATTCGCGCCAACGACCACTACGTGCCCGCCGTCGCCGACCCGCTCTCGCCGGTGACCTTCGTCAACAAGATCAAGGTGCCGACGTTCATGGCCTGCCAGTGGACTGACGAGCAGACCGGCGGTCACTGCCCCGATCTGGCGGAGCACTTCAGCGGCACGCAGCGCAAGTGGTTCACGTTCACGAACGGCACGCACGTCGACTCGCTCGACCCGGCGACGTTCAACCGCTGGTACGACTTCCTCGAGCTGTACGTGGCGCAGCAGGCGCCGATCGTGAACAGCGCGCTGATCCATGCCGCCGCGCCGCTCATCTACCAGGAGGCGATGGGCATCACGGGCGTGACGATCCCGCCCGATCCGATCCAGCTCCAACCCACCTACGCGGGCGCGCTGGCGGCGTTCGAGGCGCTGCCGCAGATCCGGGTGCTGTTCGACAACGGCGCAGGCGGCCCGCAGCCGGGCTATCCCGATCCTGGGTTCGAGCAGTCGTGGGCGAAGTTCCCGATCCCGGGCACGAGCGCGCGCTCCTGGTACCTCGGCTCGGGCGGCGCTTTGGGTGACAGCAAGCCCGCGACGGCGGCCGCCGACTCGTTCACCTGGGACGCCCACGCCCGCCCGCTCACCGACTTCACCGGCGACACCGCCGCCGGCTCGGGCGGTCTCTGGACGGCGACGCCGCCGTACAACTGGGTCCAGCCGCCGGCGGGCAGTGCCGCGTCGTACGTCACGAGCCCGCTCACCAGCAACACGACGGCGATCGGCGCTGGCGCCGTACACGCCTGGGTGCGCTCCTCGACACCCAACGTCGACCTCCAGGCGACCATCAGCGAGGTGCGGCCGGACGGCAAGGAGACCTTCGTGCAGAACGGCTGGCTGCGCGCGAACGAGCGCAAGCTCGACGCCGCCAAGAGCACGCCGCTCGAGCCGGTGCTGAGCCTGCGCGCGTCAGACGTGGCGCCGCTGCCGGCGGGGCAGTTCACCGAGGTCACGATCCCGCTCTACTACGAGGGCCACGTCTACCGCGCCGGCTCGCGCATCCGGGTGACGATCACGGCGCCCAACGGCGACCAGCCGATTTGGTCCTTCGGCGAGGCCGACCCGCCGGGCACCGCCACCGTCGCGATCGCCCATTCCAACGCGATGCCCTCGAGCCTCGTACTGCCCGTGGTCCCGGGCGTGAACGTGACCACCGGACTGCCGCCCTGCCCGGGGCTTCGCGGCGAGCCCTGCCGGGACTATCAGGCGCTGGCGAACCAGCCGGCGAGTCTCAGCGGCTAGCGCCGCGCCGGCGCGGAGGCGACGGGCGGCGGGTGATCACGCGTGGCCGAAGCCGACATTGGGCAGCAGCCGGTCGAGCGGCTTCGGCAGGTACCACGCCCACTTGCCAAGCAGCCGTAGCAGGACTGGCACGAGCAGCAGCCGGATGAGCGCGGCATCGAGCAGCACGGCAACGCCGAGAATGACCCCCATCTCCTTCGGCGGGAGCGGGCCGCTCAGAGCGAACGTGAAGAAGACCGCGACCATCACCGCGCCCGCCGCGAAGATGACGCGTCCGGACTGGGCCATGCCGCCAACCATGGCCTCCTTTGCGTTGCCGCCCGACTGGACCCAGTGCTCCTTCGCCGAGTAGAGCAGGAACACCGTGTAGTCCATGGAGATCGCGAAGATCATCGCGAAGAAGAACACCGGCGCCCACGCGTCCAGGAAGCCCTGTGGCTCGAACCCGAGCAGCGAGTGCCCGATGCCGTCCTGGAAGACCCACTTCCCGACTCCAAAGGCAGCCGCGGTGGCCAGCAGGTTCGTGACGACGCCGAGCGCAGCGATCACGGGCGCCTGCAGCGCGAGCATCAGCAGCAGGAAGCTGAGGCCGAGCAGGACGACGATCACGAGCGGCGTCTTGGCCGACAGCGCCGCCTCGAGGTCGTGGTTCTCCGCCACCAGGCCACCGACGAGGGCAGCCGGGGGCAGAGCCGCTCGAAGACGATCGATCGTCTCGCCCGTGGCCCTCGCGGACGGGTCCGTCCTCGGGATCGCCTGCACGAGCGCCAGACCGCCCGCGCCCACCCGCGGCGGAATCACGCGCGCGACATCCGGATCTCGCCGCGCAGCCGCCGCAGCTCGTGCAGCCTCTGCCTTCGGCGCAACGATCTGGAGCGGACCATTGGAACCCACCCCGAACGCCTTCTGGACCGTGTCGTAGCCCACCCGGGAGTTGTCGCCCGACGGCACGACCTTGATCGACGGCATCCCGGTCTTGAGCGAGAGCACCGGCACTGCGAGCGCTACGAGCAGAGCGACCGCCGCGAGGCCGTACGGCAGCGGCCGGCGCCAGAGACGTTCGGCCCACGCCGCGGAGCGCGGCGAGTGGTACTCGCCGGCCTTGACCCACGGGAGCGCGGGCCTGTCAAGCCGCGTCGCGAGCTTTGCCAGGACCGCCGGCAGAAGCGTCAGCGTCGCGGCCAGCACGAAGACGACGGACAGCATGATGCCGAGGCTCGTGGACCGGAACGCCGGACTCGGCACGAGCATCACGGCGCTCAGCGAGATCAGCACCGTCAGGCCCGAGAAGAGCACCGCCGTGCCGGCGCTGTCCATCGTCGTCGCGGCCGCCTCCTGGGCCGACAGGCCCGAGCCGAAGAAGGCGCGGCGAAAGCGGTAGACGATGAAGAGGGCGTAGTCGATCCCCAGCGCCAGCGCGAACATCAGCGCGAAGTTCATCGCCCAGATCGAGATGCCGGCGATGCGAGTACCGATCCAGAGCGAGCCTGCCGCGGCGACCAACCCGACGATCGTCAGCATGAGCGGCAGCCCGGCGGCCACCAGCGAACCGAACGCGAGCACGAGGATTGCGAGCGTGACCGGCCACGAGAGCAGCTCGGACTTCATCATCGCGGACTTGTTCGCGTGGTTGAAGTCGGACCACATGCCGGCCGCGCCGGTGAGATCGACCCGCACGCCGTCGGCGCCGAGCTTCGCGAGCGGGCCCTTCAGTTCGTCGGCTGCGCGCACCATTGCGTTCGACTCGCGCGCCGCGCCCGCCTGGATCACGGCGGTGTGGCCGTCGGGCGAGATCGACACGCCGGCCCGCGGGGGCAGCACCGTCGTCACCGCCGGATCGCTCTTCAGCTTGGCTTCCGCCGCCTGCAGTACGCGTCGGAAAGCCGGGTCGGAGACGGTCTTGTCCCGCGCGTGGACCACGACCGTCGGGCCGTAGCTCCCGAGTCCGTCGAAGTTCTTGTCGATCAGCTGGCGCGCCAGAACGGACTCGGAGCCGGTCGCCTCCCAACCCGCCCCGGACAGCGCCTTCTCGGCGTGCGGCGCGAAGACCCCGAGCCCCACCGCGATCGCGACCCACGCCGCCGCTACGACCCTGAAGTGCGTGGCGGTCCAGCGGCCGAGCCTCCCGATGGGTCCGACCTGCTGCCGGGCGCCGGAGGTGGGGTATGTCGCGGTCTGCGTGGTGGCCATGGCCGGAGCTCCTTCTGGGGATTCGAGCTAGTTAGCACGATCGGTCGTTCTTGATGAGCGAGTGTACGACCGATCGTGCTAACTTGTCAAGGCATGGCCGCGAATCCCACCAACGCCTCCACTATTCGGCCGCCCCGCCGCCGGCGCTCGGACGGTCAGCGCAGCCGCGAGGCGATCCTCCACGAGGCCGCCCGCCTGGCGACGATCGACGGGCTCGATGGGCTGTCGCTCGCGCACCTGGCCGACGCGGTCGGGATGAGCAAGAGCGGGCTGTTCGCTCACTTCGGCTCCAAGGAGGAGCTGCAGCTGGCGACCGTCGGAGCGGCCAGCGAGATCTTCGAGGAGCAGGTGATCGAGCCGGCGCGCGAGACGACGCCCGGCGTGCCCCGGCTACGGGCCTACATCGACCGGTTCCTCGGCCACGTCGAGGAGGGCGTCTTCCCGGGCGGGTGCTTCTTCGTCTCCGCGGTGAACGAACTCGACTCCCGTCCGGGCCCGGTCCGCGACGGCGCCATGGCCTTCAGCCAGCGCTGGCTCGCGCTGCTCGCGGAGGAGGTCGCGGCTGGGCAGGCGGCCGGCGACCTGGATCCCGGCGCCGACCCGCCGCAGATTGCCTTCGAGCTCAACAGCTTCATGGTCCTCGGCAACATGCAGTTCGTCGCGAGCGGCGACCCGGCCGCGCTCGAGCGTGTGCGCCAGGCCGTCGACAGCCGCCTGGCCGCGCTGGCGCCCGACGGGCCGGCCGGCTCTCGTGGTCCAGCCACTCGCCAGCGTCGCCGGCGCTGACCTGCCGGGCGTGCCCCAGTCCTCACGGTTCGATGTACTGATCGCCGGAGGCGGACCCTTCGGCCTCACGCTCGCGAACGAGCTTGGTCGCCGAGGGGTCAGCGCCGGCGTGTTCGACCCCAAGCCGTCCACCGCGCTGAATCCGCAGGCGAACGCGACCCAGGCGCGCACGATGGAGCACTATCGGCGGCTGGGGTTTGCCGACGAGGTGCGCAGCCTCGGCCTGCCGGAGGACTTCCCGACCGACATTGCCTATTTCACCCGCTTCGCCGCGCATGAGCTTGCGCGCTTCCAGCTGCCTTCGGCGCGGGAGGCACGAGCGAGCGTCGCGACGTTGGGAGGGTCCTGGAGCGCTGCCGAGCTTCCACATCGGGTGTCGCAGAAGTACGTCGAGAAGGTGCTGCGCCGCCACGCCGAGGCGCTGCCCGGGATCTCGGTGAACTTCGGCTGGCGGGTGACCAAGTTCGCCGAGTCCCGCGACGGGGTGACCGCGCACGTGGCCGAGGTCGACGGCGACGCGGAACGTGTCGTGACCGCGCGCTACCTGGTCGGCGCCGACGGCGCGCGGAGCTTCGTCCGAAGGCAGCTTGGCTTCGGATGGACGGGGGAGATGGGCGTGGTGCGCGACTTCTTCGGCGGCCGCATGTACGCGATCTACCTGTCTGCGCCGCACTTCTATGACGTGGTCCCGCATCGCCCTGCCTGGATGAACGTGACGTTCAATCGCGACCGTCGCGCATTCATGGCGGCGGTGGATGGCAAGGGCGAGTTCGCCTTCCACACCCAGCTTCGCGACGGTGAGGACGAGCGGAACATGACCGACGCGGATGCGCTGGCGATGTTTCGCGCCGCCGTAGGCGCCGATGTCGACGCGGCCGTACTCGGCCGCGACAGCTGGACAGCGGGTCACGCGCTTGTGGCTGAGGGCTTCCGGCGCGGCCGGATCTTCCTGGGCGGAGACGCCGCGCATCTCTTCACGCCCGCGGGAGGGCTCGGTTACAACACGGCCGTCGAGGATGCCGTCAATCTCGGCTGGAAGCTCGCCGCCGCGATAAAAGGCGTCGCAGGGCCGCTGCTGCTCGACAGCTACCAGCTGGAACGCCGGCCTGCCGCCGTCCGTAACACCGGCTACGCGCGCGCGTTCGCGGACTCGCTCGGTTCCTTCAGTCCGCAGGAAGGGCTTGAAGACGACGGGCCGCTCGGCGAGCGGCTGCGGCGCGAGGCGGGCGCATACCTCGAGCGGCACGGCCGCGAGGAGTTCGACATCCCCGGCATCACCTTCGGGACCCGCTACGACGGCTCACCGGTGATCGTGCCCGACGGCTCGCACGCGCCCCCGGACTCCGCCAACACCTATGTGCCGAGTGCGTCGCCGGGAGGCCGCGCGCCACATCTGTGGCTCGCCGATGGCCGCTCGCTCTACGACCTGTTCGGCTTCGAGTGGACACTCTTGCGACTTGGTTCCGCGCCTCCCGAGGGGGAGCGCGTTCTCACCGCCGCGCGTGACCTGCGGATCGATCTCCAGGTAGTCGATCTGCCGTCACGGCAAGCACACGACTTGTACGAGGCCCCGATCGCCTTGATCCGGCCCGATCAGGTGGTCGCGTGGCGCGGCTCGGCGGACGCCGACGCCGCGACCGCGCTCGCGAGCGCTCTGGGCCAGCAGAGCGTGTGAGGCGTAGGCGCTCAGCGCACGATGCCGGCGACGAGCGCATCCCAGTTGCCAGCCGCGATCCGCTCCTGGTCTGTCTGATCGAGCGCCGCGGTTTGGAGGAAGTGCTCGACGCCCCCGTCGGGAGCGGGCCGGTACGGGTAGTCGGTCGCGAACAGGATGCGCTCCACGCCGACCACCTCGGTCGCCCAGCGCAGGTAGCGCTGGCTGTAGACGCCGCCTGCTGTGATGTAGGCGTTTCGGCGAACGTAGTCTGAGAATCGTTGCGGGAGCTTGGCCTGCACGGCCAGCCCGTCGGCACGGTCGAGATAGAACAGGACCACCTCGCCCCAGTGGCCGAGGAGCACCTGGAGGTCGGGGAAGCGGTCGAACACGCCGGCGAGCGCGAGCCGGAGGAACTGCACGCCCGACTCGTAGTGCCAGCCGATGCCGTGGGTGGCAAACGCATTGTCAATCGCGTCGTCGAAGCCCGAATACAACGCGGCTCGAACCCGCGGCTGCGGGATCTGCGGGTGGATGTACAGCGGCGCGCGCAGCGACGCCGCGGCCTCGAAGATCGGCCAGTTGTCGGGATGATCGAGGTTGCGCTCACCGGTGCGGCCGAACAGCAGTGCACCGTTGAGGCCGAGCTTGGTTACCGCGCGCTCGAGCTCTTGCGCGGCTGTGGCGGGCGCGGGGGTGGCGAGCGTTGCAAAGCCCTGGAACCGGTCTGGGTGGGCGTTCACCAGCTCCGCGATGCGGTCGTTCGTCTCGACCTGCAGGTGGGCTGCCTCGTCCGCGGGAAGGTTGTGCAGGCCAGGCGAGGTCAGCGAGATCACCTGAACGTCCAGCCCGGCGTCGTCCATCGCCGCGATCCGTCGTTCACCGACCTCGCGCAGCCGCTCTCCGGTCTCCCCCGGAGGGACACTGGTCCGCGAGTCATCTTTAGCGGAAGCGTCGAGCCGGCTCCACGCCGTAAGGACCTCCTCCGTGACGAAGTGCTCCTCGGTGCCGATCGTCTTCATCTCGCTGCCCGCTTCCTGTCGTTGCCGAGCTCTTTATTGTGTCTGCCGGCTCCCGGCACGGGCTTGCTCGACAGATCTTCAGCTGAGCTCGGCCAGCACACACTTGCCGAACAGGCGGACTTGACGCGCAGGCTGGGCAGGCCATGGCCATCGGTGCCCCGAGCCCGAGCACCTGCTGCTCGCGCTCTACGCGGTGCGGCAGGGCGTGGCCGGGGAGATCTTGACCGGCTTCGGCGCGACCGAAGAGCGCACGAGGGAGACACTGGCGGGGCTACTTGATCGCGAGGCGCCGGAGCTGGCCGAGCGCATTCGGCGACCCCCGGCGCAGGCTCGCCCGTCGCTAACGGGCGGTCTGCCGCCGACTCCGTTCGCTCGCTGACTGTGGCGCGACGGAGCGGCTTACTTCTTGGCCACGATGGGTCCACTCGTTCCCGCGTCCACGTCGCAGCAGGCGTCGAAGTCGCACTGGCCCTTGCAGACGCAGACGCTGCCGTCGTTGGTGCAGACGCAGCCCACCAGTCCTTTGTCCATCAGCCGGTTGCCCTTGAACCCGTACCGAAAGAAGGCGGTGATGCGCACCGGCACCTGGACCTCGCCTTCGCCGGGGTCGTCCAGGGTCCTGATGTGATCTCGCGCCTGCTTGGCGCCGTCCCGAAGCAACCGTTGGACGATGTCGCTCCAGTCGTCGCCCGCCGGCTTGCCCTTTCCCACCTGCCTTGTGCGCAGGGCGCCCCCGCAGCCACAGTCGCTGGTCTTGTTGGTCGCCTTGGCCATCTGGCGTCTCCAATCGTTGAGGTGCGTGCGAGTAGACGCACCGTAACCCAGACGGCGTAGGCCGGGGGGTCCGTTTTGTCTGGAACTAGGAACTCGGCTTGCGCGCCCACACGACCGCTGAGACGGCGTGCTCGTGTACGCGATGCGTCTCGGTGATTTCGATCGCCTCGAAGCCGGCCTGCTGCAAGGCGCCGGTGAACTCGCGCTGGGTGAGGGCGCCGGCGATGCAGCCGGTCCACTGCACCATGTCACGCTTGGTGGTCTCGTCCATGTCCTCGTCGGCGATCACGTCGGAGACGGCGAAGCGTCCGCCCGGCTTCAGCACGCGCGCTGCTTCCAGGGTCCCCCGTGTACGACTCGTCACCTACGTGCTCAGGCCTCTGCCAGCGCTTGGACGATCACGTCGGCGATGCGCTCAGGCACCTCGTTGGGGAGAAGGAAGACCTTTCCCGGCACCGTCACGACCTGAACACGGGGACACGCCTCGAGGACCGCCCGCTCGTGCTGGGTCAGTCCGCCGTCGCCCTTCTCGGCGTGGACCACCCACGCTGGCACGGCCGCTTCGCAGAACCGCCGCGCTGGGTCATCGTCACGGTGCAGCCAATGCAGGTAGGCCTGGAGTCCCCGACGCATGTCGCGTGTGTCGTTCAGCGCGAAGTCGGCCTTCAATTGTGCCTGACGTTCGGGCGGTATCGCTGCGTGTTTGACCAACGACGGCGCGCCCTTCTTGAGGACGGCAAACGGCAGCGTCCCCAGGATCGAACCCAGTCGGATGATCGCTCGAAAGAAGCCGGGCTCGTCCGGCGCAGACAGGCTGACCCCGAGCAGCACGACCGGGCCTGCGAATGCCCCAGAGACCACCATCTCGTACGCCACCATCGCGCCCATGCTGAAGCCCACGACCACATCGGCTCCGACACTCCGGACAAGCTCGGCGGTGATTTGCGCGTATGCCTCGGTGCTGAAGTCTTGCGGCGCCGGTGCTCCGGCATGCCCGGGCATCGTGACCGCGATCAGCCGTGTGCCTGCCAACGCGGACTCGGCCATCACTTCTGCATACGAGCGAGCGCTGCACATCCCGCCGGGAAGCAGCAGCACGGTCCGTTCAGCGCCGGGTGGACCTGACTCGACGACCTCCCATTTGGTGTCCACGCGAGCAGACTAAGGCACGCAGTCCGCGCCGTCATGAGGCATTCACCTCAAGTTTCGGGTGTGAAGCCATCCATCATTGGCGAGAGCCCATTCCTCCTGAGTGTCAGCACTCGCAGGTGCCGGTGCGAGACTGATTTCGCCTGCAAATGCTGACTATCTGGCTTTCGGGCACGTGCAGCCGGTGGGGCTACGTACGGTTTCGTGGGGCTCCGTTTGAGACAACGACCGAGACAACGCCCCGGCGGTCCAGCAATGCGGCCACGAGCGGCCAGTCGGGCCACACCTGCGCGCGGCCGATGGAACGCACCTAGGCCACATGGGCGTGATGGACGCGGGGCCGATGGCGGCCGAGGATGACGACGTCGATGCGATGCGGATCTTCGCGTCGCGGGCCGCGGCCGAGCTCGAGCGCCGCCATCAGGCGGACGCATTGCGGCGTTCGGCTCAGGAGGTGCCGAGCCGGAGTCCGGGACGGGCCTGCGCGGGCTGGCCGATCGGGTCACTTCGCTGGGCGGCCGCATCGAGGTCGACAGCCCGCCCGGCGCGGGAACCCGCGTCAGCGCGCGATTGCCGCTACGTCCCTTCGGGTAACCGGCGCCGGCACGCCTGGGCGGCGGGCGCCCGGCGGCGGCTCAGACGGCGCCGAGCAGCCGCGGGGCGACCTGCTTCTTGCGGCTGATCACGCCCGGCAGCGAGATCACGCCGTCCGTCATCTGCTCGCCGAATGCGCGCTCGACCGGGGCCTTGTCGCCAGCCACGAGCAGCTGCGTCTCCCCGCGCAGGATGTCGGTGACCATGAGTGCGTAGAAGGGATATCCCTGGCGCTCCCGCTCGGCGCCCATCGCGGCGAGCAGCTCGTCCTTGCGGTCGAACAGCGGGTTGCCGATCGTCTCGACCTGGGCGATCCCGATCAGCCCGCCGCCCGCCGCCTGGTACTCCTTGACGTCCCGGGTCACGAGCTGGTCTGCGGGAATTCCCGAGGTGTCGGAGCTCTCCTCGAACATCCGGCGGCCGAACTCGGTGGCGTCGATCCCGAGCGCGCTCTCGAAGTAGTCCACGGCGCTGCGGTCGCGCTCGGTCGTGGTCGGCGAGCGCAGGAGAACCGTGTCGGAGAGCACCGCCGCCAGCAACATCGTCGCCGCCGGGCGGCTCGGCTCGAGCCTCGCCTGCCGATAGCGCTGGGCCACGAGCGTGGCGGTCGAGCCGACCGGGTCGAAAGTGGCTGTTACCGGTATGTGCGTCTCGATCGACCCGATGTGATGGTGGTCGAGGATCTCGACGATCTCTGCCTCCTCGATACCGCGCACGCTCTGGGCCGCCTCCGCATGGTCCACGAGCAGGACGCGGCGGGGCGGCGGCCCGACCAGGTCGGAGCGGGTCACGATGCCGATCGGGCGGCGTGCCGCGTCGACGGCCACGGCGGCACGGTAGTGCACGTCCTTGACCTGCTCGGCGATCTCGCCAACGAGGTCGTCGGGGCCGACTGTGAGCGGCTGGGCGTCCATCAGCCCGCGGCAGGGCGCGGCGAGCGTGACCATGCGCGCGGACACGTAGGTGTCAAGCGGCGAGGAAACCACCGCGGTCCCTCGCTGCTCGGCCAGCGCCAGGATCTCCTCTTCCGGCGCGCTGCCGTTGCTCGTGATCAGGAGCGCCGCGCCGTTGTCGATCGCCAGCCGCTGAGCGTCGGGGCGGTCGCCGACCACCACTACGTCACCCTCGGAGATGCGGCTCGGCGCGCCGGGGTCCATCGACTGAGCCCACACCCGCCCGGCGACCGTGCGGTCCTCGCCCACCACCCGCCTGCCCTCGAGCACGCTGACCACCGCGCTCACGCTGGTCGGCGTGTCCACGAGGCTCGACACCTCGCGCGACTCGCGGATGTAGCGGCGCGCCAACGCCCGCTCGGTCATCACACCGGCGAGCGCCCCGCCGTCGTCGACGACCGGCATGAGGTCCAGGTCGCCCGCGGCCATCGCCAGCCCCACCGTCCGCACCGGCTCGTCCACGCCCGCGATTGGGAAGTCGGTGCGCATCACGTCGCACACGCGAAGGAACACGTGCGGCAGGTACTCGGGCGCGGTCGCCCCGCTGCGCTCGAGCGCCCAGCGGGTCTGGGCGTTCAGCTCGCCCAGGCGCACGGGCACGTATTGCGTGCCCGGGTCGATCCGCCCCTTCAACTCCGCGTAGCCGATCGCGGACGCGATCGAGTCCGTGTCCGGGTTGCGGTGGCCGGTGACGTAGACCACACGCTCGGCGTCGTCGTGGGTGCGGGGAAACGACCACTGCCCCGTCAAGGCGCGTTCGATGCTCACCACCGCGAATGATCGCGCACCCATCCGTGCCGCGTTCACCTGCCGACAGCGGCGCCGCGATCAGTCGTAATCGCGGGCCAGCCTGGATGGGCGCGGCTGGTTTCGAACCAGCGACCTCTCGCGTGTGAACAGGTCGCTAGTGACCGGCCGCGCCCGCCGGTTTACGGCTCTACGAGGGGCGATCTCCCGGCGGCCAACCGGGTGCCGTGGTGCGGCGGATGCGACTAGATCTCGCTGGATCTCGGCCGCTCCGGGCGATGATTGCCTGCCGCGCCGAGCCATGGCCGTGCGACAGAGACAGGTGAGCCGCCACGATCTCGCCATGGTCTTCGCTCAGGCAAGTCTCAGCGGTCCTCCCGCGGTGCGATCATCGCGGCGTGGATCTTGAGAGGCGACCGGGCGACTCATGGCTGACGCGCTTCGCGAAGGATGTCGGCTACGGGGTCGCCGTGGACCTCACGAAGATGGCGGTGATCCTCATCGGCGTGCCGCTAGTCGTTGCGTTCGGGCTCCTGGTGTGGCGAGGAGGATCGGTCCCGGCCTGGCTCGCCTTGCTCGCGGTCATCCTCGTCGCGGTTCT
>DASXNY010000072.1:0-9210 GCA_036494715.1 Thermoleophilaceae bacterium | reverse complement strand
GAGGACCGCGGGCTGCCGAACGGCATCCGCTGCGTTCGCCTCCTGGGCGGACTCGTCAGGCAGCTGGCCTTTCTTCAATCGATTGATCCCGCCATCACACGCAAGCCGTCGATCGCGGGCAAGGCCGTCAAGACCGACGCGCGTCTGAGGGTCGAGTCGATCGAGCCGCTCGGATTCAAGCTCCAGCTCTACGACATCACCACCCGTACTGGTGACTTCATCGCCAACGGGGTCGTCAGCCACAACTGCTTCGCTCGCCCCACCCACACCTATCTCGACTTCAACGCCGGCCGCGACTTCGAGCGCGAGATCGTCGTCAAGGTCAACGTGCCCGAGGTGCTCCGCGCGGAGCTGGCGCGGCCGTCGTGGAAGGGGGAGCACGTCGCGCTCGGCACCAACACGGACCCGTACCAGTGGGTGGAGGGCCGCTACAAGCTGATGCCCGGCATCTGGGAGGCATTCCGCGACTTTCGCAACCCCTGTTCCGTGCTTACCAAGTCCCCCCTCCTGCTGCGCGATCTGCCGCTACTCAAGGAGGTCGCCGAGGTGGCGCCGGTCAGCGCCAACCTGTCGGTGCCCACGCTCGACGAGAAGGCATGGCGCGCCACCGAGCCGCACACGCCGAACCCGCGCGCGCGGCTCGAGGCGGTGGCGGAGCTCAACCGCGCCGGGATCCCGACGGGCGTGCTGATCGCGCCGCTCATGCCCGGCATCAACGACGCGCCGGAGCAGGTCGAGGAGATCCTCGACATCGCGACCGAGGCGGGTGCGGTCAGCGTCGGCGGCATAGCGCTGCATCTGCGCGGCGAGGTGCGCGGCATCTTCTTCGACTGGCTGCGCGCCCACCGGCCCGACCTGGTGCCGCGCTACGAACAGCTCTATCGCCGCGGCGCGTACATGGCGCCCGCCGAGCGCGAACGGCTGCGGGACCTCGCGGCCCCGCCCGGCCGGCCGTCAAGTCCCCGCCGTTACATGCGCGACCGCGACCTGGCCGCGGCTGACCCGAGTGCGCCGCGCGAACGCACCACACCGCCCCCACCCGCACAAACCGCACTGTTCTGAGGCCTCGCGTGAATACATGTTTGGAACCCCCCTTGTGTGGGGGATCGCGAAGTAGGGCGAACGGCGGGGCCCTCCTACGTGTGCGCCCGGAGCCGCGGTCCCGGTTCCACTTCATGCGCTTGTTCAAGAAGAGAGACGGAAGGCAGGCCCTTCGAGAGACGCCAATCGCGCGTCAGCTCCGCGCGCAGGCCACCTCGCCGATCGCGCGTCAGCTGCGCGTGCAGGCGGTGCAGCGTGCTCGCGCAGCCCGCTGGCAGGCGCTCGTGCTCACGCCGCTCCTCGTCGGCGTCATCTACGCCTACAGCCACCGCAAGGAGCTCTTCGGAGTCGACCTGCCTGTGCGGATCGTCTCGGCCGTAGTCCTTGTGGTGCTCGGATGGGCGTTCGCCCGCGCACTCGGCCGGGCACTCGGGCCGTCGCTCTTCCGCCGCATGGACGACGGGACGGCCGGCACGGTCGGCTTCCTTATCCGGCTGGTCGCCCTCTCGATCGCGATCCTGTTCGCGCTCAGGGTCGCTGGACTCCAGCCCGGCACGCTCGCGGTCGGCGGTGCGTTCACCGCCGTGATCGTCGGTCTCGCGGCGCAGCAGACGATCGGCAACCTGATCGCGGGCATGGTGCTGCTGAGCGCTCGCCCGTTCCGGGTGGGCGACCGGGTGCGCTTCCAGGCAGGTGCCGTAGCGGGCCAGGTCGAGGGCATCGTCAGCTCGCTCGGGCTGCTTTACACCACGCTCGCTCAGGGCGAGGACCGGACGATGGTCCCCAACAGCGTTGTGCTCAGCGCGGCGGTCGTCCCGCTGCGCGAGCCCGCCTCGGTCAACCTGCGCGCGCGCCTGCGCGCCGGGGTGAAGCCGAGCTACATCCAGCAGCTGCTCGACGAGGCCGTCTCGGTCCCCACCCGCTCGCGGCCGCACATCGGGCTCGAAGAGGTCGACGCGGACGAGGTCGTCGTACGCATCGCGGCTACGCCCGAGTCTGGCTCGGATGGCACCAAGCTGGCGGACGAGATCCTTGCCGCGGTCACGAGGCTCGCCGCGGGCGAGAGCGGCGGCGAGCCGGCGAATCGCGACGACGGCGCGGAGACCGCCGACCCGGGCAGCCAGGGCGACGGCGGCGGGCCGTCGCACGTCGCGCACAATCGCTGGCCGCAGCGAAGCGCCGGCTCCGGCTGAGCTCCGGGGAGGAGCCGGGTCGCGAGCTAGGGCGCCGTACGCGCGTCGAGACGCGTCGTCACCACGCGGCGGCTGCCCGCCTTGGCCGAGCGCCGGGCCATGCGCGATGCGTGCGCCAGCATCACCCGCTCGACGAGCAGCCAGCTCGCCGTACCGGCCAGCACGGCCGGTACGAGCACGGTGAAGAGCCGCGGGACAAAGGCGTGCGGCAGCAGCCCGAAACGCACACCGAACAGCATCAGCGGCACGTGCCAGAGGTAAATGCCGTAGGAGACGAGGCCGATCAGCGCGAGCGGCCGTGCATGGATCCACGCCGTGGCCGGCCCCCGCCCCACCACGACGGCGGCGAGCAGCGCCGCAAAGCCGATCCCGGCAGGGAGGTTCTGGATGGCGCCCGTCAGCAGCGGCACGGCGTCCGCCGCCGCGCTCGCGTGCCAGATGCCGTTGCACACCACGCCCGCGATGCCCGCGACGAGCAGCGCCAGCGTGGCCAGCGGGCCGACACGAGGCGGCTGCCCGTGGCGCTCCACCGAGCGCTCCACCCACAGCGCGAGCAGCATCCCGAGCGCGAAGTACGGGAGGTACGCAGGCAGCGCCTTGCCCGCCAACATGTTGCCGCCCAGCAGATAGACGCCTGCATTCCAGGCCAGGCCGAACCCGATCAGCCCGAGGAGCAGCGCGGCCTGGCGCCGCGCGCGCCCTTCGCTCCAGCGGTAGCCGATCGCCCCGAGCAGCGGCAGCAGCGCGTAGAACAGCACCTCGAGGCAGAGCGTCCACGTCACCGGGTTGAACGTGAGGATCGTGTGCGTGGAGTAGTTCTGGCCGAAGAACGCGAACAGGGCGAGGTCGCCGCCGTCGGGGAGGCGCACGCCAGGCGTGCTCCGGGCGCCCCACAGCAGCGCGAAGGTGCCGAGCATCGCGAGGTAGTAGGCGGGCAGGATCCGCGCGCTGCGCCTGAGCGCGTACACGCCGAGGTTCACCGGCTCGTCCTGGCGCAGCGCGGCGCGCGCGAACCCGCGGTAGAGCAGGTAGCCGGACAGCACGAAGAAGAGGATCAGGCCGAGGCGAAAGTCCGACAGCACGTCGTCGAACAGGCCGGACTGCCTGATCCGCGTGGGATCCGGGAAGCGGTACAGCCAGACGTGGAAGCACACAACCGAAAGGGCAGCGAGGGCGCGCAGGCCGTCGAGCCCCGCCGCGCGCCTCCCGCGCTCGGACGAAGGCATACAGCCTCCTTACCCGATAAAAGAGGCAGGGATGCATCACTCCCACGCGCACACGCACGGCCACGCCGGGCACGCCCACTCACCCGGGCGGGAGGCCAACCGGTCGCGCATGATGGTCGCGTTCGCGATCAACCTGACCATGGTGGCGGCCGCCGTGGTGGGCGCGGTGCTGTTCCACTCCGTTGCGCTGGCGGCCGACGCCGGGCACGTGCTCTCGGACGTCGGGGCGATCGGACTGGCGCTTTTCGCGGCGGCGATGGCGGGGCGCCCCGCCCGCGGTCGGCGAACATTCGGCTTCCACCGCACGGAGATCCTCGCGGCGCTGGCCAACGGCGTGGTGCTCGTCGCGGTGGCGGTGTTCGTCTTCGTCGAGGCGGTGATGCGCCTGTCGCAACCCTCCGACGTCCGAGGCCTCGGCGTGCTAGTGATCGGGGTGGTGGGGCTCGTGGGCAACGCGCTCGCCACGGCGGCGCTGGCCGGCGGGGACCGCGGAGACATCAACCTCGAGGCCGTACTGCGGCACTCGGCGGCGGACGCCCTCGGCTCGCTCGCGGTGGTCGTGTCGGGCGCGCTCGTGCTGATCACCGGCTGGGACCGCGTCGACCCGATCACCGGCATGCTGCTCAGCCTGCTGATCCTGGCCGGCTCCTGGCGGCTGATCAGCGAGCCGATCGACGTGTTGATGGAGGCGGCGCCGCCGGGCGTGGACGTGGAGGAGATCGGCACGGCGATGGTGGCCGTCGAAGGCGTGCGCGAGGTGCACGACCTGCACGTCTGGACGGTCACCTCCGGCTTCCCAGCCCTCGCGGCTCATGTGCGCACGGACCCGGCGCACGACCCGGACGCGGTCCGCCGCGCGCTCGAGCACGAGCTGGCCGAGCGCTTCGGCATCGAGCACACGACGCTGCAGATGGTGGTCGAGCAGCTGCTCGAGATCGAGGACCGGCGGCCCTGCAAGGAATGACGCCATGAGGATCTGGGTCGACCTGACCAATACCGCGCACGTGCTGGTCCTGAGGCCGCTCGTCGAGCTGCTCGAGGGCGATGGCCATGAGGTGGAGCTCACCGCGCGGCCGCTGTCGCACACGCTCGAGCTGCTCGACGACTGGGGCCACGCCTACACGGCGCTCGGCCACTACGGCGGCGTGTCGCGCGCGGGCAAGGCGCGCGCCGCCGCAGGACGGGTCAGGGACATGCTCCGCTTCGGGCGCGGTCGCGGCTTCGACTGCAGTCTGGCGCACGGCTCGACGGACCTGCCGATCGCCTCGCGCGCGCTGCGGATCCCCAACTCGACGATGTTCGACTACGAATGGGCGGCGCTTCAGCACCACGTCAACTGCCGGCTCGCCAACCGCGTGCTGGTGCCGGACGCGATCCCCGCCGAGCGCCTGCGTCGCTACGGCGCCAAGCCGCCCAAGCTGATCCGCTATCCGGGGCTCAAGGAGGAGTACTACATGGCGGACTTCGAGCCCGACACCGCCGTGCTCGAGCAACTCGGCGTCGACCGCGAGCTGCCGCTCTGCGTCGTGCGCACCGCGCCCTCGTACGCGCTCTACCTCGGCGGCTCGGAGAGCCCGCTGCTCCCCCGGCTGCTCAGGCACGTGGTCGAGGGTGAGGGCGCGCAGGCGGTGGTGCTCGCGCGCACGCCTGAGCAGCGCGAGGACATCCGCGCGCTCGGGCTCGACCGAGTGATCGTCCCGGACCGCGCGGTGGACGGGCGCAGCCTGGTTGCGTTCGCGGACGCACTCGTGTCCGCGGGCGGCACGATGAACCGCGAGGCGGCCGTGCTCGGCACGCCGGTGTGGTCGATCTTCGAGGGCAGGATGGGCGCGGTCGACGAGCTGCTCGCCGCCGAGGGCAGACTGCGCTTCCCGACCGACCCGGCGGAGATCAAGATCGAGCGCAAGCCGCCGGGCCGGGTCGAGCAGCGCGTGCGGCGCGATCCGCGCGACCTGCTCGAGCTCGCGCTGCCGTGGGTGCCGGCAGGAGCCGGCGCCACGGCCAGGCGATGAGCTGACTGTCGTGCTCGCGGAATACCCGGTCGGGGGGCGGCGGAGCCAGCTTCTGTCCGGCGAGCGGCGTGGCCACGCGCTCGTCGGTCACGGCCTACCCGCCGCCGCTGAGCGCCCGCTCGACGGCCTCGTCCTGCTCGTGCTGCTCCTCGTGCGGGACCCGGCCGTCCTCCGCCGTCTCGCGCACGAAGCGGCCGAGCCCGATCGCGCGGAAGTGGCGCGCCTTGAGGATCTCGAGCGTGTAGACCATCCACACCGACGCCGCCAGCACGCCGAGCCCCACCACCGCGGCGATCACGGAGTGGGACAGGCTCCACACGCCCTCCGGCCGCGGCGGCACGAAGCGCAGCATGATCCCGTAGGCGGCGAGCAGCATCGCCCACAGGTGCAGGTACGCCGCGGTGCGCCGCTGCGAGAAGCCGATGCGCATGAAGCGGTGGTAGAAGTGGTTCTGGTCCGCGCCCCACGGCGCCCGGCGGTACTTGAGCCGCTTGAGCACGACGAACGAGGTGTCGAGGATCGGCACCGCCATCACGAGCAGCGGGCCGGCAAGCGCAATGGTGGCGGCGGTCTTCAGCACTCCCTGCACCGCGATGGCCGCGAGCAGGTAGCCGAGCGCGAGCGCACCCGTATCGCCCATGAAGATCTTCGCCGGGTGGTAGTTGCGCGGCAGGAACGCGAGCGTGGCGCCGCAGACGATCGCGGCCAGCGCGGCCGGGCTCACGCGCAGGAACGACATCGCGAGCAGCGCGAACGACCCCGCGGCGATCGCGACGATGCCGGCGGCGAGGCCGTCCATGCCGTCGATCAGGTTCACGAGGTTCGCCAGGAACGCGATCCAGAGGATCGTGATCGGGTAGGCGGCCCAGCCGAGGTTCACCGAGCCGATCACCGGCACGCTCAGGTGATCCATCTTCAGATGCCACCCGAGCACGGGTACGAGCGTCAGCGCGATGACGGCGAGCAGCTTCGGCCCCGGGCGCAGCCCGCGCGTGTCGTCGATCAACCCGATCAGCGCCACGCCCGCGGTGCCGATCAGGATGCCGACCAGCGGCCCGTCGAGGTCGACGAACAGCAAGGCAGGCACCAGGATGCCGATCACGATCGCCAGTCCGCCGATGCGGGGCACGGGGTTCGTGTGGACGCGTGGGCGGTCGCCGCCGGCGTCTACGCCGCCGATCTTCGGCGCAAGCCAGGCCGTAACCGGCGTCAGCAGCAGCACGATCACCACCGCCACAACGAAGCCCCACGCCACCGATCCATGCTCGACCAGGCCGCGCAGGGAGTCCCAGAAGGACATACGCATGCGTTTATAGCGCAGCCTGGAGAGGGAAACCGCCCACTTGTCCCCCGATGAGGCCAGTAGCCTTGTCCCGCGTGAGTGAGGTTGTCTCGTCAGCTCAGGCGTTCGACGAGCGCATAGATACGCGCGAGGCCGCCGTCGGGATCGTCGGTCTCGGCTACGCGGGCCTGCCCTTGGCGATGGTTTTCGCGGAGGCCGGCTTCGGCGTGACGGGCGTGGACGTGAGCGACGAACGCGTGCGTGCGGTGCAGGAAGGACGCTCGTATCTGGTCGACGTCCCGGCCGAGCGCTACGACACGCTCGACGGCCGGTTGCACGCCACCACGGACTACGCCGCGGTCCGGGACCTCGACGCCCTCACGATCTGCGTGCCCACCCCGCTGTCGAAGACGCGCACGCCGGACATCTCCTACATCGTGTCCGCGGCCGAGTCGGTGGCGGCCAACCTCCGCGCCGGCCAGCTCGTGGTGCTGCAGTCCACCACCTACCCCGGCACCACCGAGGAGATCGTGCTGCCGATCCTCGAGCAGAGCGGCGGCAAGGTCGGCGAGGACTTCTTCCTCGGCTACGCCCCCGAGCGCGTGGATCCCGGCAACAAGCACTACGGCATCCGCAACACGCCGAAGCTCGTCGCGGGCGTCACGGCCGAGTGCCTGCGCCGCACGGAGCTGCTCTACCGCCAGGTGGTCGAGCACGTGATCCCGGTGTCGTCGCCGATGGTGGCCGAGACCGCGAAGCTGCACGAGAACACCTTCCGCGCCGTCAACATCGCCCTCGCCAACGAGCTGGCGCTGATGTGCGACCGCCTCGGCATCTCCGCCTGGGAGGTGATCGAGGCCGCCTCCACCAAGCCGTTCGGCTTCCTCGCCCACTACCCGGGCCCCGGCCTTGGCGGCGACTGCATCCCGGTGGTCCCCCACTTCCTCGCCTGGCGCCTGCGCGAGTACGGCTACTCGGCGCAGCTGATCGCGGCCGCCCACGAGATCAACGCGAACATGCCCCACCACGTGGTGCAGCGCGTGGCCGACGCGCTTAACGACGCCGGCAAGCCGATCCGCGGCTCGCGCCTGCTGCTGCTCGGCATGGCCTACAAGGCCGACGTGCACGACATCCGCGAGTCGCCGTCGCTCGAGGTGCTGCGCCAGCTCGAGGCGCGCGGCGCCGACGTGCGCTACTGCGACCCCTGGGTGGACGAGGTGGAGGTGGACGACAAGCGCCACAGCAGCGTGCCCTGGACGAGCGAGGAGGTGCGCGCCGCCGACTGCGTCGTGATGCTCACGCCACACCGCGAGTTCCTGCAGTCGCCGCTCTGGGAAGAGGCCCGCTCGATCGTCGATACGCGCAACGTCGTGCCGCCCGGCCCGGGCGTGCGGTCCATCTAGTGGCCGACCTCATCCTGGGCGCGGGCTACATCGGAGCCCGCCTCGCACAGATGGCGATCGACTCAGGGCGCGAGGTCGTGCTCGCCGACAACTGGTACGCCACCGAGCGCGGGCAGCTCGACGGCCTCGGCGCTGCCGTGGAGACGGTGGACATCCGCGACGCCGACGACCTCGAGGGGCTGTTCCAGGACAAGCCCGAGCGCGTGTTCCTGCTGGCCGCGCAGGCCAGCCGCCCGCTCTCGATCAGTGACCCCGACTACACCGAGGAGACGAACCTCAGCGGAGCCCGCCGCGTGGCCGACGCCGTGGCCGAGTCAGGCTGCCGCTCGCTCGTCTACGCCAGCTCGCTGCACGTCTACGGGCCGTCGCTGTCCGGCGAGGTCGGGTCCGACCATCCGTACGGACCCCAGGGCGACCTGGCCCACCTATCGAAGATCTACGCCGAGCTGTGCCTCGAGCTGTACGCGCGCGGGCACGGCTTCGGCCTCGCGCTGATGCGGCTCGGGATCGTCTACGGGCCGAGCCCGGTGGAGCACGACCGGCCAGAGTCGCAGACCGTGGTGGACAAGTTCCGGCGCCTGGCCGCGGCCGGCGAGGAGCTGACGCTCGACGACGGCGGGCGTGCCACGATCGGGGTCGTGCACGTGGACGATGCCGCCCGGATCATGCTCGCCGCCGCCGACGAGCAGGGCATCGCGCGGGCCAACGTCGCGGCCGAGACGGTCACGGTGGCGGACGTGGCCGCGCTGGCTCAGGACGAGGAGCCGGCGGGCGGCGCCACGCACTCGTTCAGCTCGCCGTTCGAGTACCGGCATTCGCTCGCGGAGTACCTGCGATGAAGCTGATGGTCACCGGCGCGACGGGCTTCATCGGCTGGCGCGCCGCCGTGCTGCTGGCCGACGCCGGCCACGAGGTGCTGCCGGTCACGCGGCCGCAGAGCCGCGCGCGCGAGGCATCCGCCGAGCTCGACCCGATCCGCATCGACGCCGGCGACCCCGCGATCCGCGACCTGCTCGAGGGCTGCGACGCCGTGCTCCACTTCGCGGGCCAGCC
>DASXNY010000071.1:0-17998 GCA_036494715.1 Thermoleophilaceae bacterium | reverse complement strand
AACGGGTGCTGGTCGAGGTGCAGCCTGCCGACCAGCACGAGCTCGTCGAAGGACGCCGCACCCGCCCACAGCTCGCCGGACAGCTCGAGCTCGCCCGAGTCGGCCCAGCGCGCCTCGTCCACCATGGGCTGAGGCGCGCGGGCCAGCAGCACCGCGTCGCCGTCCTTGCTGCGCACGAGCGCCAGCTCGAGCCCGTCGGACGCCCACGAGCCCTCGCGCACGTGCTCCTCGAGCGACACCCGGCGTGACGGCTCGCCCTTCCCCACCGTCCACACGTTCCACACGCGCGCGCCCGCGTACTCGGTGCCGGCGGGCTCGGGTTTGGCGTCCCCAACCGCCGCCGCGAGGTCCGCGAGCGGCACGCGCGCGGTGAAGTCCGTGTCGCCCGAGCGCTCGAGCGGGTACTCGAGCTTCTCGGACCCCGGACGAGCGAAGCGCAGGGCTGAGCCGGGCCCGTGCATGCGGCCCGACAGCTCGATGACACCGTCGATGACGCGGTGCCCGACGATGCTCGCCCAGCCGTCGCGCAGGTGCAACGCGATCTCGCCAGTGGGCGCGGGCGACGCCTTGAGTGAAAACCCGTCGGGCAGCGCGTGGTCGACCGCGCGCACCGGGCGTGGGCTGTCCACCAGGAAGCGCGAGCGCCGCCGCGTCACGCCGCCGGCGCGCACGGTCACGTAGAGGTCCCAGGTGCCCGGCCGCCAGCGGCCGAGTGCCTTCAGCTTGCGCGGCCGCAGCGTGGCCTCGAAGCCCGACCACTGCACGTCGGCGGACGCCTGCGTCGTCATCGCCGCCACCTCCGGCCGGTGCACCACCCGCGCCCGCAGCCGGATCGCCGAGGTGCGCGTGCGCACGCGCAGCAGGCGCCCGCGGCGCACCGCCGTCACCGTCACGCGCTGCGTGTCGCGTGTCGGCGCGCCGATCCCGGCGATGAACGCGTAGCCGCCGATCTTCAGCTCGTCGCCGTCGAAGCGCAGGTCGTCCACGCGCGGCGACACCACCAGCTCCTCCCTGAGCCGGTAGATCGAGCGCGGGATCTTCAGCTCGCGGTCGGTGCGAAAGGGGTAGTCGCCGTACCACCTCCGCCCCACGCGCACCGGCGGCGTCTCGCGCAGGCGCTCCTTCTGGAAGCGGATCACCTGGAGCAGCTCGGGCATCAGCCGCCGCCTGACCAGATGCCACTTGAGCTGGTCGATCGCCGACAGCCCGCGGAACACGCCGCGGCTCGCGCCGTCGAGGAACGCGTTGACACGCTCGAGGAAGAGCGTGCGGTAGTCGTCGGTCGCTCCGTCGAGGACGTCGAGGTAGTAGCGCAGGTCCTCGGCCACCACGCTCTCCTCGTACCAGCGCTTGACGCGCCGTGCACCCTTGCGCGCGAAGTAATCGCGCGCGTGCTCCACCGCATCCACCCGCCCGATCAGCGCGCGCGGCTCGAGCCGGCGCTGCGTGATCGAGAGGTCCGACCCCTCGCGGACCCGGTAGAGGTAGACGGGCTCCGCGATCACGTCCACCGAGCGTGCCTCGAGCTGCGCCGGCAGCACCACCGGGATGTCCTCGTGCAGGACCCCCTCGGGGAAGCGGAAGTCGTGCTCCTCCCAGAACGAGCGCCGCCACAGCTTGTTCGGCACGATGCGGTCGAGGAGCAGCGGCCGGAACTTCGTGACGTGAGTCTTGAGGCGGGTGCGCGCGAACACGCTCGCGACAAAGCGCGCGGGCGTGAGCCCGGTCGACATCAGGCGCATCACGTTGCCCGTGGCGAAGTCGGAGCCCGTCTCCAGCAGCGGCGTGACGAGCCGCTCGTAGGCCTCGCGCGGGATCACGTCGTCGCTGTCGACGAAGGCGAGGAACTCGCCCGTGGCCGCGGCCGCGCCGGTGTTGCGTGCGCGGCTGAGGCCACCGTTCTCCTGCGTGATCAGACGGAAGCGGGGGTCGGCGGCGGCGTAGCGCTCCGCGATCGTGACGCTGCCATCGGTAGAGCCGTCGTTGACCATGATCACCTCGAGGTTCTGGTGCGTCTGGTGCGCGACCGAGTCGAGGCACGCCGGGAGGTACTCCTCGACGTTGTAGATCGGGACGACGACCGTGACGAGCGGGGCGCTCATCCGGTGCGGCCGGCGAACCGCCGGAGCCGCTTGCGGTAGCGCGGCGGGATGCGCCGGGCGAGGCGCACGCGCAGCGTGGGCGGCGCGCTGGCCGCCCGCTTGCGCGGCTTCACGGCCGTCACCGACGACTGCGCGATCGCCTCGGCCTCCTCGTAGAACGTGTCGTACTCGGCGTGCGAGGCGTCGAGCGTCGAGCGCACGCCTTCGGCGTCGCCGCCCGGGTCGGCCAGCGGCTGCAGCTCGTTCCAGACGCGCTCGGCCATGTCGCGCACGCGCGCGGGCACCTCGAGCCCATCCCAGCCCCGCCGGTTGCGGTGCAGGCTCGGATCCACGAACTCGTCCACCTGCGGGAACTTCGAGCGGTCCATCGCGGACAGCAGCGGGTCGCCCAATGCGTCGCCAGCGCGGCGCAGTGTGCCGTCCCAGTCGCCCAGCAGCTCCTCGTAGCGCACGAAGGCGCGCGGCAGCTCGCGCGTCTTGCGCTCGGTCTCGAGCATCACGTTGAGCCAGGCGGCGGCGCGGCTCGCGTCGGTCTGCCAGTCGCCGTACCACTTGCGCGCGCTCGCGAGGATCTCCGCCGGGTGGCGCAGCATGCATACGAACGACGCGGGGGCGCCGAGGTCGCTCGCGCAGCCGGCCCACAGCGGCAGGAACCAGCCCACGCGCGGGTCCTTGACGACCACGGCGTCCGCCTGGCCCAGCTCGCCGCCGAGCCAATCGCGCAGCTCGCCGCGCACGGCGGCGTCGTCAGCGGCGGCGTCTGTGACCTGCCAGGCCTGCGGCCGCGAGTCGAACACGGTCACGCGCAGCCGCCGCATCACCTTGTGGTGGAAGTCCACGACCCAGGCCGGCTCGCCGAAGCCGCGCGGGTTGGTCTCGTCCGCGTTGATCTCGGGCTGCGGGATGTGGAAGCCCACCTGGCCGAGGATCCCGGTCATCAGGCTGGTGCCGCTGCGGCCCACCCCTGCGACGAGCACGAGCCGGCTCATGGCGCCACCGGCTCGGGCGGCTTGGTGGCGGCGCCGGCCGCGTCGCGGTCGCCGAGGAAGACGCGCCGCACCACCCGCTCGGCGGCGTGTCCGTCGTCGAGGTAACAGAACCTCGCGCGGAAGTCGGCGCGCAGGCGGCCCCCGTCCTCGCCCGCACGCAGCACCTCCACCAGCTCCGCGTCGGAGGTCGTCACCGGACCGGGCGGCTCGGCCATCAGGTCGAAGTACGCGCCACGCTTCTCGCGGTACTCGTCCCAGTCCGGCGCGTGGATCGCGATCGGCCGGTCGAGCACCGCGTAGTCGAACATGATCGACGAGTAGTCCGTCACGAGCACGTCGGCGACGAGGCAGAGCTGTTCGATCGATGGGTGCTTCGACACGTCGCGCAGCCGCCCCGCCCGGTCGAGCTCCCGCAGCTCGTCCGTCGAGCCGTAGAAGTAGTGCATGCGCGCGAGCACGACGAAGTCGTCGCCGAGGCCATTCGCGAGCGAGGCGAGGTCGAGCGTCGCGACGTAGCCCTCCTGGTACTCGCGGTGCGTCGGGGCGTAGAGCACCACGCGCCTGCCGGGCTCGATGCCGAGCTCCTCGCGGGCGCGCGCCACACCCTCGTCGGTGGCGGTGGCGAGCACGTCGTTGCGCGGGTAGCCCGTCTCGAGCGACTCGTACCGCGTTGGATAGACGCGCTCCCAGATCGGCGTGGTGAAGGCGTTCTGCGACACGCTGTAGTCCCAGCGCGCGCAGCGGCGCAACAGGCCGGGCAGACCGCTGCGCTCGCCGCCGTCGGGCGCCGTCCGCAGGTCGAGCCCCATGCGCTTGAGCGGCGTGCCGTGGTGGGTCATCACGTGCACCTGCCCCTCGCGCTTGACCATGTTGTTGGGGAAGTTCACGTTGTTGACGAACCACGAGGCGCGAGCGATCAGGTCGAAGTAGTCGGGCGAGCCCGCCATCACGTACTCCACGCCGTCGGGCACGCTCGAAGCACCGTCGCTGTTCACCACCCACACCCCGTCCAGCGACGGCACCAGCTCGCGCGCCCGCTCGTAGATCGCGCGCGGGTTGCAGGAGTAGCCGCGGAACCAGTAGGCGGCGAACACCGCGAGGTCGGGGTCGAGTGGCTGCTTCTGGCGCGCGCGGTAGAGCGCCTGGCGGTCGTTCCGCGACGGCGGCTTGAGGGCGCGCTTGGCGCGGCCGGCCATGCGGCGCGCGCGCTTCGGGCTCAGCTCGCGGCGCAGCGCCAGGGAGCCGTTGAAGGCGGCGTAGGCGCGGTACTCGCCGCGCTCGATCAGTCGCGCCCGCAGCTCGAGGCCGCGGCTGCCGAGCGGCGGCTCGTCGCCGCGGCGATGGCGGCGGTAGGCGTCCGACATGCGCTCGAAGAACTCGCGCTGGTCGCCCTCCGGCACCTCGCGTGCGAGCAGCGACAGCTCGTGCCGCAGCATCGCGGGCAGCACCGTGCGCCTGCGCTCATCCGGGGCGCCCGCGGCGTGCTCGAAGACCGTCTCGTACTGGGCGAAGACGTCGAACGGGCTGCCCCGCTCGGGCTCGGCGTTGGGCGGCTCGCGGCGGATGTAGCCGGCACGCCGCCACGGCGCCATGCGCTCGGCGCGGAAGAAGGCCGGCCAGGTCACGCTCAGCGCGCTGCCGAGCCCGGGGCCGAAGCGCAGGTCGCCCACGAGCTCGCGGCGGTAGAGCTTGTCGCACACCTGCAGCGCGTCCGCGCCGGCCGGCTCGGGGCGGGACCCGGGCCGCTCCTCGCCCAGCACATTCGCGCGCCGGTAGGCCACGAGCAGCAGGTCGGCCGCGCCGGGCGTGGCCAGCGAGCCCACGAGATCGGTGGTGTTGACGAACCAGACGTACTCGCCCTCGGCCAGCTCCAGGCCGAGGTTGCGCGCCTCGCCGAGGCCCACGCGCGCGGCCAGGTGCTGCACGCGCACGCGTGAGTCCCGCTCGGCCAGCGAGTCGAGGAGCTCGGGCGCGTGGTCCGGCGAGGCGTCGTCGATCGCGACCAGCTCGAGGTCGGAAAAGCGCTTGTCGAGGACGGATGCGGCGAGCTCGGGCAGCCAGCCCTGCTCGCGATGCACCACCAGGATCAGACTCAGGGCAGGCGTCGACACAGCGTGGCAAGCTACTCGATGGTGCAGCCGCCGACTCGTGTGTTCGACGTCGTTCCAGTGCTCTGCGGCCACCGTGGCAGTGGCAGGGGCATCGTCGGCGGGCAGCGGGAGAACACGCTCGGCTCCTTCCGCGCCGCGGTGGCGGCGGGGATTACCTGGGTGGAGGTCGACGTGCGCCGCAGCTCCGACGGCGTGCTCGTGGCATCCCACGATCCGATCGAGTCCGCGCCCGCCGCGGAGCTCGGCCTCATGCGGATCGAGGAGCTGCTCGAAGATCTGCCTCCCCACGTCGGCGTGAATCTCGAGATCAAGACCGCGCTCGAGGACGCTCGCCGCCCGCGCGGGGAGACCACGGCCGCGCTCACCGCCGACCTCGCCGCGCGTGTGGGCGGCGGGCGCAGGCTGCTCGCCACGAGCTTCGACCCGTCCGCGCCGCTGATCGTCCGCGAGCGTGCGCCCCAGGTGCCGGTCGGCCTGCTCACCTGGATCCGCTTCCCCCTGCGCAAGGCGATCCCGGCGGCGGTACACCTGGGCATGGACGTGGTGGCGCCGCACGTGCAGTCGCTCCAGCTCGACGCCGCGGAGCTGGCCGCCTCGATCCGGGTCGCCCACGAGGTCGGCTTGCAGGTGGTGGGGTGGTGCCCGGACGCCGAGCAGCGGCGCAAGCTCGTCGCCGCCGAGGTGGACTGCCTGATAGTCGACGACGTCCCGGCCACGCTGGGCGCGTGAGCGCAACTCTGCGGGCGTGTCGTGTTCCGGGGGAGTTGGCCTCGCTGAGGAACATCGCGGCGCTCCTCGGTGCCGCGTTCGCGTTCCTCCTGCTGCCCTCGGCGGCGGGAGCGATCGTGCGCACCCCGGCGGGCTGGATCGTCAACCCGGCGGGCACGCAGCTCCTCGTCGACCCCGGCGTAGGCGGCTTCCAGGGGCCGCTCGGCAGCGCGCTCTCGCCTGACGGCCGGTTCGCGCTGTCGGCCTCGAGCGGCGCGGCGCGCTTCCAGAGCGCCGACCTGTTCGACCTCTCCGCCGGCCTGCGCACGGACTCGATCCCCTACGACGGCGAGCTCGGCGAGTCGGTGTTCATGGGCGTCGTGTTCTCCCCCGACGGCACGCGCGCCTGGGTGTCGGGCGGCGGCGAGAACGTGGTGCATGCCTACGACGTGGACGGCGACCAGCTCACGCCCACCACCGACATCGCCGCGCCCTGGTGGCCGTCCGGCCTCGCCTACGGGCACACGCCGATCGGCGACCGCATCTACGTGGCCAACAACCAGTCCGGCGCCGCGAGCCAGGACAATCCGCCCGGCCACCAGGTCACGGTGATCGACCCAGCCACGAACCAGGTCACGGGCATCATCGACCTCGGCATCCACCGCGAGCCGATCGCGCTGGCGTTCGACCGCAGCGGCCGCAAGGCGTACGTCACGAACTGGCTCGGCCGCTCGGTGTCCGTGATCGACACCGCCACGCAGCAGAAGAAGTACGACATCCTGCTCTCGCCGCTGTACGACCCACAGCAGGCCGACCACCCGGACGCGATCGCGGCCAACCCGGCGCGCGACGAGATGTACGTGTCGAACGCCAACAGCGACACCGTGTCCGTGATCGACACGAAGCACGACCGGCTGGCCGCCACGATCCACGTCGGGCTCTCGAAGGGTCACCCGCCGGGCGCCACGCCGGACGGCCTCAGCGTGAGCCCGGACGGCCGCCGCCTCTACGTGGCGCTGGCCGGCGAGAACGCGATCGAGGTGATCGACGTGAACTCGCGCCGCTCGCTCGGGCTGATCCCCACGGCCTGGTATCCGACCGACGTCGACATCACGCCGGACGGCCGCAACCTCGTCGTCACGAACTTGAACGGCACGGCCAGCGGTCCCAACGTGTGCGGCCCGCGCAGCCCGCTGCCGCAGTGCGCCGACACCGTCGACCCGAACATCCACCAGGACACCGAGTCGGTGAAGTCGATGGTCAAGGGCTCACTCGACGTGATCCCGGTTCCGACCACTCAGGCGGCGCTCACGGCCTACACGCGCGCGGTCCGCAGCTACAACCACGTGCGGCCCAAACCGACCCCCGAGCCCGCGTACCTGAAGCAGCACATCAAGCACGTGATCTACGTGGTCAAGGAGAACCGCACCTTCGACCAGGTGCTGGGCGACCTCGGCAAGGGCCACGGCGACCCCACGCTCACGCTCTTCAACGAGGCCTCGGCGCCCAACCACCACGAGCTCGGCCGCCGCTTCACGCTGTTCGACAACTTCTACGCGGACGCCCAGGTGTCGGCTGACGGCCACAACTGGATCACGCACGCGGGCGCGACCGACTACGTCGAGCGGCTCTGGCCGTTCGTCTACACACAGGGCGAGCGCAGCCAGCAGCGCGCCTACGACTTCGAGGCCGTCAACCCCAACCGCGTGTTCGCGAGCGAGCCGCTCGCGTTCGACTCGAGCGTGAAGCGCTCAGCCGCCTCCCCGACCGCCGGCTACATCTGGGACGACGCCTACCGGCACCACGTCTCCTACCGGATCTACGGCGAGTTCACGCAGTCGCCGAACGCCTGCATCGGCCAGGGCAACACCACCATCGCCACGCATCTCAGTCCGCGCTTCGGCGACCACGTGGACCGCAGCTTCCCCGGCTTCAACCTCACCTGCTCGGACCAGGAGCGCGAGGCCGAGTGGCAGCGCGAGTTCACGATCATGAACTCGGAGCACGTGCGCTCGCTGGCGCGCTTCAAGCAGCAGAAGGCCCAGCGCCAGCGCGAGCTCGAGCGGCGCAGCCACCTCTCCCCGCGGCGGCGCCGCACGCTGAGGCCGCTGCGCCCGCTCAAGCCGCCGACGGATCCCCTGCCACAGCTCGAGATGGTGCGCCTGCCGAACGACCACACGGCGGGCACGAAGGCGGGCCGACCCACGCCCGAGGCGTACATGGCCGACAACGACCTCTCGCTCGGCCGCCTCGTGGACGCCGTCTCGCACAGCTCCTACTGGGGCAGCACCGCGATCCTCGTCACCGAGGACGACGCGCAGGACGGCCCCGACCACGTGGACGCGCACCGCACGCTCGGCTACGTGATCAGCCCCTACACGCAGATCAACCGGATCGACTCGCACCAGTACGACACGGCCGCGCTCACCGCGCTGCTCGAGCGGCTGCTGGGCATGCCGCCGATGAGCATCGTCGACGCGCGCGCGCCGTCGATGTGGTCGGCCTTCACGAACAAGCCCAACTTCACCCCGTACACGGCGATCCAGCCGCAGATCGCTCCGTTTGGCGGCGGCGCCTTCGCCACCAACTCGGCGGCGTCGCCGATGGCCGCGGAGTCGGCCGAGTGGGATCTTCGCGACGCCGACGCCGCTCCCGACATCGGCCTCAACGAGGCGATCTGGAAGTCGATCCACGGCGCGCGCTCGCGCATGCCCACCCCGCGGCACGACGCGATCGCCGGCTCCGGCGCGGTCGACGGCGACGATTAGTTTCCCGCGCCCGGCCCGGCCCGGTCCTGCTCGGCGGCGGCGTCCGCCTGCTTGATGAGCTGGGCCCCACCCCGCCGCGGCTCGAGCTCGAGCTCGAGCGGATGGTCCACGCGCCGGGCGTCACCCACCTCGTCTACCGGTGCACGAGCACCACGTAGCCGCCGATCGTGCGCCTGATCCAGTAGCCGGGACCGAACTGCTTGGGCCGGAAGTCGATCGTGATCGGCACCGACTCGGGGAACTTGTCCTCCTCGGTCTCGATGCGCAGCTTGCCGGCGTTGCGGGCCAACACGAGCGCGCCGATGTGGCCGAACTTGGAGTGCTCGAGCACGTCCACGGTGCATTTCGGGCCCGGGCAACGGGCCGCGGCGCGCAGCACCTCGATGCGCTGCGCGAGGTGAGCGTCGGGGTGCGCGTAGCGGGCGCGCAGCGGCAGGAAGCCGTAGTAGGGCTGGGTCACGAGCAGTGCGTGGTCGCCGGCCACGAGCGTGAGCTCCTTGGGCCGCTTGCCCGTCGCCTGCGTGATGAAGCTCGAGATCGCGCGCGTCTGGCTGAGCCCTGGCCGCTCGTGCGCCTCGCGCGCGAACGGTCCGCTCGTGAGGTCGGAGCCCTGCGCCGAGCCGAGCACGAAGATCGCGGGCACCGCCACCACGGCCGCCAAGGTGGCGAATACGCGCGGCAGCGGCGGCTGCATCAGCCGCCCGAGGCCCCGCTTCAGGCTGAAGCTCTCAAGCGCCACCGGCAGCGCGGCGCCGATCGTGGCCCACATCATCGTCACGGCGCGGTGCGGCTGGAGCTGGTTCTGGGCGAACACGAGCGTCGCCACAGACACGAGCTGGTACACCACCGCGCCCACGAGCACGCCCGCCACCGCCTGGCTCGCCGATGAGGCGATCGTCAGCGCCAGCGCGCCGATCACCACGAGCGTGAGGATCGCGAGCGCCTCGGGCCGGCCGATGCCCACGAACACGTGAAGGAAGTCGGGCCGCACGAAGCCGCCCTGCGAGGCCGCGCCGTGGGCGAGCGCCTTCAGCAGCGGGACCCAGAACACCGCGGTGGCGAGCGCGATGCCGGCGAGCAGGCCGCCGAGCCGGGCGACGACCCGCCGCCGGTTCTCGCCGCTCGCAAGCGCGAGCACCACGAGCACGAGCGCGAGGACGATGAAGAGCAGGTAGTAACAGAGCGCGAGCGCGGCGCCGACCACGCCGAGGAACACCAGGCGCCCCACTGCCCGCCTGCCCGGCGTGCGCATCGCCGTGAGCGTCGCCGCCACCCACGCCGCGCCCGTCACCGCGACGAAGCAGGCGTACGGCGAGTACCAGGCGGTGGTGGCGAACTTGAGCGGACCGACCTGCGAGTCGAGCACGAGCGACGAGCCGATGGCCGCGCAGAGCGCCCCCGCGGGCGAGAGCGTCATCCGCCACAGGACGTAAGCGAGGAAGAGCGCCGCCCCGATCGTGAAGATGCTGAACGGCTTCATGATGTGCCACGGCTCGTGCAGCGCGAGCAGGTGGGCGGTGCGCCCCGCCACCCAGAACCACGCGGGGGGATAGAACGCGTGCAGCCCCTTGAACGTGTAGTCCTGCAGCTGCGAGGTCGAGGCGAAGCGCGTCACGTCCTCCGTGCGGAACGCCATGTCGCCGCCGAGGATCGTGTTCAGCGGCTGGTCGGTGCCGGTGAGCCCGGCGGTGAGCGGCAGCGTGACGAAGCCCGCGGCCAGGCCGGCGAGCCCGGACACGATCGCGCGCGCCCGCGCGACGTGGACGGTCGAACGCCGCTGGACGATCTGGGCGGCGATCGCGATCGCGAGCATCACCGCCGCCCACACCGGTCCGAGGCCGCCGGCCACCTCGCTGAGTGGGTTGAAGTTGGTCGCCACCAGCAAGACGTGCACGAGCCACGCACTCAGCGCGGCGCCACCCAGCACGAGGCCGAGCTCGGCAAGCGGCCACAATGATGCGCGCAGGGCACGCTGAGCTGGCGCGAGGAGGGGCTGCTGCTTCACAGATTTGGGCGCGTACGCGATCATCGTTCGCCGCCTGACTTGGCCTACCCCTGACCGCGCGGCAAGCGGTCGCCCGGCGTGGAGGGTAGCCGCGAAATGGGCTTCTAAATCGGTGAATAAGGCACTTCTAATCGGGCTCGTGATCGCGGCCGCCGGCCTGGCCGGCGCGCCGCCGCTCAGCGCGGCGGGTGCGCCGCGCGCCAACCGCACGCTGCTCGGCCGCTCCGAGGAGGGCCGCCCGATCGAGCTGGTGCGCACGGGCAACCCGTCCGGCACGCGCGTGCTCGTGTTCGGCGTGATCCACGGCAACGAGGACGCGGGCCTCCCCGTCACGCGCGCGCTCGAGCGCCAGAGCGCCCATAGCCCCGCCAACCTCTGGATCGTTCCCGACCTCAACCCCGACGGCCACGCCCGGCATACCCGCCAGAACGGCCGCGGCGTCGACCTCAACCGCAACTGGTCCACCGACTGGCATGGCGGCGGGCGCCCGTTCGACACCTACTACGGCGGGCCGCAGGCGTTCTCCGAGCGCGAGACGCGACTGGCCCGCGCGCTGATACTGCGGGCACACCCCAAGGTCACGATCTGGTTCCACCAGCACATGAACCTGATCTGGGCGAACGGCAGCCCCGGCCTGCGCGCCGGGCGCATCTACGCGCGCACGTCGGGCATGCGGCTCTACCACCACGCCTCGCTGCCGGGCACCTCCACCCTGTGGCAGGACCACCATTTGCGCGGCAGCGCGGCGATCACGGTCGAGCTGCCGGCCGGCAGCCTCAGCCCGAGCCAGGTACGCGCGCACGTGCGCGCGGTGCTCGCGGTGGCGAAGGGGCTCTAGGCGCGCGAGAGCGCGGTGGCCGCGCCGGGCAGCGGTGCGGCGCTCGGCTCGGACAGTTCGCGCGGCTTGGTCTGACGCTTCTTCAGCCACGCCACCAGATCGTCGGCCGGCATCGGCCTGCTGATGAAGTAGCCCTGCGCGTAGCCGCAGCCCAGCGAGGCGAGCTGGTCGTACACCTGCGGGGTCTCGACGCCCTCGGCCACCACGGCGAGACCGAGGTTGTGTGCGAGGTCGAGCGTCGAGCGCACGATCGTCTCGCTGTCCGTGTCCCCCGCGCCCATCGCACCGATGAAGGACTTGTCGATCTTCAGCGAGCTCACCGGCAGCCGCTGCAGGTAGGCCAGCGAGGAGTAGCCGGTGCCGAAGTCGTCCACCGTGAGCTCAAAGCCCAGCTCGCGCAGGCTGGTGCAGACGCGGAAGATCCGCTCGGGGTCCGACATGATCATCGACTCCGTGATCTCCAGCTCGAGCGCGTCGGACTTCAGGTTCGGGCTCTTGTGGATCAGCATGCGCAGGTCGGCCGGGAGCTGCGAGTCGAGCAGGTTGCGCATCGAGAGGTTCACCGCCACCGTCAAGTCGAGCCCGGAGCTGCGCCAGATGCTGCAGTCGCGCAACGCCTTCTCGACGATGTAGAGCGTGAAGCGGCGCAGGAGGCTCGACTGCTCGAGCAGCGGGATGAACTCGTCCGGCGCGAGCAGCCCGCCGCGCGGGTGCTCCCAGCGCACGAGCGCCTCGACGCCCTTCACGAGCCCGGTCGCCAGCTCGATCTTCGGCTGGTAGTAGAGGATCAGCTCGCCGTGGTCGAGCGCGCCGCGCAGCTCGCCGATCAGCGCGAGGCGCTTGCCGCCATCCTCGCCCGGGTCGGCCCCATGAGTGAAGAACGTGTAGCCGCTCAGCGACTCCTTGCCGAGGTACATCGCCACGTCCGCGGCGCGCAGCAGCTTGGCCACGCGGTCGCCGTGGTCGGGGTAGAGCGCGATGCCGATGCTCGCGTCCACCTCGAGCGCGAGGCCGGCCGCCACGAACGGCTCCTCGAGCGCCTTCAGGATGCGCTCCGCCACCGCCGCCACCTGACCCTTGTCACTCACGGCCGGGATCAGGATCGCGAACTCGTCGCCGCCCAGGCGCGCCACGCTCTCCGAGTCGCGCAGCACCTTTCGCAGCCGCGACGCGAGCTGCTCGAGCACGCGATCGCCCGTGTGGTGGCCGAGCGTGTCGTTGATCTCCTTGAAGCGGTTGAGGTCCATCAGCATCAGCGCGACCTTCTGCTTGTTGCGCTTCGACTGCACGATCGCGTTGTGCACCAGGTCGTGGAGCTGCTCGCGGTTCGGGAGCGAGGTGAGCGGGTCGCGCCGCGCTCGCTGCTCACGCTCCACGAGTTCCTTGCCGATGCCCACCGCCGCCCTTTGCGCAAACAGGAGCGAGGCGAGGTAGAGGAAGCCGAGACAGCCGGCGAGCGTCAGGTCGAGTCTGCGCAGCGCCGCGCCGGCGCTGGCCATCACGCGCGCGTAGGGAACGTCCGCCTGGAGGATGCCGATGCCACCCGACCCGCGCGCTACCCGGACCGGGAAGCGGAAGCTGAGGAGGTGGCCGGTGGTCGAGGCGTGCGTCGAGTTCACGGTGAGGCTGAGCGGGCCCGCCATGCTCACGCTCGTCGGGGTGGTCGGGCCGTAGCCCGCGGAGAGGGCGTCCTTGAGGATGCTCCTCAGGTGGCGCTCCGGGTCCTGCGCGAAGTGCTTGTCCGTGGCCGCGGCGCCCTGGACTCGGAAGGTGAGCTGCTGCGCGGCCTGGTGAGCGTCGTCGACGGCCCGGTCCCGGATAACGGTGGCGGCGAAGTGGCGCATGGCGAGGCCGACGATCACCGTCGCGATGAGCGCGGACACGCCGAACGTAAGGACCAGGCTTCCCCGGTGAGGCACCAAGCGCTTCATGGGTATCCCGGCTCTTGTCGGACACTGCCGGGTTACCCTTGAGCGGTCGAGACACGCGCGTCAGGGGAAGGACTTACCCCCAGACGGGTGACATGACTCGCGCCCGGGGCGCCCGCGGCATACCCTTCACTCGCGTGGTCTGCCCTAACTGCGAGAGCGACAACAAGCCCGGCGCGAAGTTCTGCGGTGAGTGCGGGTCGGCGCTGAGCGCCCGCTGCCCGTCGTGCGGGGCCTCATACGAGCCGGGTCAGAAGTTCTGCAGCGAGTGCGGGACGCCGATCGCGGCTGCCGCGCCGGCGAGCGCGCCGGAGGCGCCCACTTCCGCTGGTAATGCGGCAGAAATGCGGACTGTGTCGGTCTTGTTCGTCGATCTCGTGGGCTACACGAGCCTGTCCGAGTCGCGTGACGCGGACGACGTGCGGGACCTCCTCGGCCAGTACTTCGACCGCGCGCGGACGATCATCGGCCGCTACGGCGGCACGATCGAGAAGTTCATCGGCGACGCCGTGATGGCTGTCTGGGGAGCGCCCGTGGCGCAGGAGGACGACGCCGAGCGCGCGGTGCGCGCGGGGCTGGAGCTGGTGGATGCGGTGTCCGCTTTCGGCGGCGAAGTTGGCGCACCGGAGCTACGTGCGCGCGCCGGAGTGGTCACGGGACAGGTCGCCTCGGCGGTCAATCCGGGTGAGGGGCTCGTGATCGGCGACCGCGTCAACACCGCTTCCCGCGTGCAGTCCGCCGCCGAGCCCGGCAGCGTGTACGTGGACGACGTCACGCGCCAGACCACCTCCGCCGCCATCGCCTATCAGGACGCTGGTGACCACGAGCTCAAGGGCAAAGCCGAGCCGCTGCGGCTGTGGCGCGCCACGCGCGTGGTGGCGGGCACCAAGGGCTCGCAGCGCGAGCAGGGGCTCGAGGCGCCGTTCGTGGGGCGCGAGTCGGAGCTGCGACTCGTCAAGGAGCTCTTTCACGCGGGCGTGGAGCGCCGGGTGGCCCGGCTCGTCGCCGTCACCGGTGCGGCGGGCGTGGGCAAGTCGCGGCTGCGCTGGGAGTTCTTCAAGTACACGGACGGGGTCGCCGAGATCGTTCTGTGGCACTCGGGGCGTTGCCTGTCGTACGGCGAAGGGATCGCCTATTGGGCGCTCGCCGAGATGGTGCGCCAGCGGCTCGGGATCCCGGAGGAAACCGCCGCGGCCGAGGTCGAGGCGAAGCTGGCCGCCGGGCTCGAGCGCTGGATCCCCGATCCCGCGGAGCGCGAGTTCCTGACGCCGCGGCTCGGCGCGCTCCTCGGCGTCACCGACCCCGGCCTCAGCCGCGAGGAGCTGTTCGCGGGCTGGCGCCTGTTCTTCGAGCGGCTCACCGAGCACCACCCGGTCGCGCTCGTGTTCGAGGACCTGCACTCGGCCGACGAGGGGCTGCTCGACTTCATCGATCATCTGCTCGACTGGTCCGGCCGGCATCCGATCTTCATGCTCACCTTCGCGCGACCGGAGCTGTCGGAGCGGCGCGAGGGCTGGCCGGCGGGGCGGCGCGCGGCGACGGTTCTTTCTCTCGAGCCCTTGGACGACGCCGCCATGGCCCAGCTCTTGGACGGGCTCGTCGAGGAGTTGCCCGCGGAGGCGCGCGACCGCATAGTCGAGCGCGCCGAGGGCGTGCCCCTTTATGCGATCGAGACCGTGCGCGCGTTGGCCGATCGCGGCGTGCTCGAGCAGCGCAACGGGCACCTGGCCGTCGCCGGCGACGTCGGCGAGCTGGACGTGCCCGCCAGCCTGAGCTCGCTGCTCGCCGCTCGCCTCGACGCGCTCGACCCCGAGGAGCGCGAGCTCGTCAAGTCGATGTCCGTCTTCGGCGGCGGCTTCCCGCGCTCGGCCGCCGAGGCGCTAGGCGACGTGCAGGCCGAGCGGCTCGACGCGGTGCTGGCCGACCTCGTGCGCAAGCAGGTGCTCGCGGTGCGCGCCGACCCGCTCTCGCCCGACCGCGGCCAGTATGCGTTCGCGCAGACGATGCTGCGCACGGTCGCCTACGACATGCTCTCGCGACGCGAGCGCAAAGCGCGGCATCTCGCCGCGGCCGAGCATCTGCGGCGGGCATTCGCCAACGATGGCGAGGAGGTGGCCGAGGCGATCAGTGCGCACCTGCTCGACGCCTACCGGGCGGCGCAGGACGATCCGGACAGCGAGCAGCTGCGGGTGGAGGCGTTGGCGGCGCTGCGGCGGGCGGGTCAGCGTGCCGCGACCGTTGGCGCGCCTGACGCCGGCGAACGCGCTTATCTCACCGCCATCGAGCTCGCCGACGACGAGCAGCGACCCGAGCTGCAGGAGCTGGCCGGCGAGATGGCGCTGCGCGCCGCGCGCCCCGGGCCGGGGCTGGAGTTCTTCGACAGGGCCGTGGCGGCCCACGAGGCCGCGGGCCGAGAGCGGGAGGCGGCGCGGCTGGCGCGATCGATCGGTGTCGCGCTGCGCTCGCTCGGCCGCTTGGAGGAGGCCTCTGAGCGGATGCGCCACGCGCTCGACGTCTTGGAGCGCTACTCGCCGGATTCCGACGCCGTCGTCGCCAGCGTGACGGGCGAGCTCGGGACGTCCTTCACGTTCGCCGGCCGCTACGACGAGGCACAGGCGCTGCTCGAGCGCTCGATGAGCCTGGCCGAGGCGCTGGAGCTCCACGACGTGGTGGCTCAGGGGATGGTGCGCAAGAGCGCGCTGTACACCAACATCGGGCGCTTCGCGGAGGCGCAGGCGCTGATCGAGGGAGCCGTGGTGGTGGGCGAGCGCTACGGGCTCACGTTCGAGTCGTGCCGCGCCCAGTCCAACCGCGGCGACCTCATGCTCAAGCGCGATCTCCCCGGCGCGGTCGAGGCCAGCGAGAGCGCACTGGTCACCAGCCGTCGAATCGGCGACCGCCGCAACGAGATCACCTGCGCCGCCAATCTGATGCTCGCCCTCATCTACGCCGGCCGCTGGGAAGACGCCCGCACGCTCGGCGCGCAGATCTCCGCATACGACGAAGACGACTCGGTCGTCCAGGCCGAACCGATCCACCACATGCGCCTCGGAGTGCTCGGCGCCCTGCAGGGCGACCTCGACCTGGCCCGCCGCAGCGCCGACATCGTGAACCCACTGCGCCAGAGCGAGGACACCGAGCTGCGCGGAATGGCGGCGGGCGCGGTCGGCCGGGTCGCCTTGGCCGAGGGCCACCCGGAGCAGACCCTCGAAGCCGTCTCCGGCGTCATCCGCGAAGCAGTAGCCGTCGGCGATACCTCCGGCGAGACGATCCGCCAGTGCTGGCCCGACGCCGTCGACGCGGCGCTGGGGATCGGGGACGCTGCCGCCGTCGACGAGCTGGTGGCCCTGCTCGGGCCGCAGCGCCCGGGGCTACTGCCGCCACTGATGCGCGCCGAGCTCGCGCGGGCACGCGGGTTGGTGAGCGCGCTGCGCGGCGAGGCGGAGGCCGAGGTATTCCTGCGGGCTGCGTTGGATGCCGTCGTCGCGCTCGGCTACCCGTACTGGCTTGCGCGATCGCGCGCGGACCTGGCGGGCTGGCTGATGGTGCACGACCGCGCCGCTGAGGCGACGGAGTTGCTCGACGACGCGATAGCCGCGTTCAGGCAGCTGGGCGCCGCGCCGGCGCTCGCCGCCGCCGAGGCGCTGCGCGCGGAAACGCCGGCCGCCGTCTCGGTGGCCTAGTCCGTGAGCGGGCCGGAATTCGTCCCGCTCGCAGGTGGCGTCTTCGTGATGGGCACCGACGGGCGCTACGGATACCCGCAAGACGGCGAGGGTCCCGCGCACGAGGTTTGCCTCACGCCGTTCTCGATCTCCCGCCACACCGTCACCAACGCCCAGTTCGCCGCGTTCGTCGAGGCGACCGGGTTCCGGACCGAGGCGGAGAGCTACGGCTGGTCGTTCGTGTTCGCCGGCTTCCTGCCCGCGGACTACCCACCCACGCGCGCGGTGGTGGGCGCGCAATGGTGGCGCCAGGTCGAGGGAGCCGACTGGGCGCACCCCGAGGGTCCCTCCTCGGCGGTCGACGGCCGCGCGGACCATCCCGTCGTCCACGTCTCGTGGAACGACGCGCGTGCGTTCTGCGAGTGGGCCAGCGCGCGCCTGCCGACCGAGGCCGAGTGGGAGTACGCGGCGCGAGGCGGACGGGTGCAGGCCCGCTTCCCCTGGGGCGACGAGCTCGAGCCGGACGGCGAGCACCGCATGAACGTCTTCCAGGGCGGCTTCCCGGCGGAGAACACGGTGGCGGACGGGTACGCCGGTACGGCACCCGTGCAGGCGTTCGCGCCCAACGGCTATGGGCTTCACCAGGTGACGGGCAACGTGTGGGAGTGGACCGCCGACTGGTTCGACCCCGGCTACTACACGGGCAGCCCGCGCGACGACCCGCAGGGGCCACCGGCCGGCATGGGGCGCGTGATGCGCGGCGGCTCGTACCTCTGCCACGCCTCGTACTGCAACCGCTACCGCGTCGACTCCCGCAGCTCGAACTCCCCCGACAGCTCGACCGGCAACCTCGGCTTCCGCGTGGTGCGCTCAGGCGGCGATTAGCG
>DASXNY010000070.1:0-11900 GCA_036494715.1 Thermoleophilaceae bacterium | reverse complement strand
GTCGAGAAGTTCGGGCCGACACTCGGGCAGCACGTGCGGATCGTCAAGCTCAGCAACGCGGTGCACGTGAGCTCCGAGGGCGACACGCTGCTGCTCGGCGCTACCCACTGCGCGCGCCAGATCGTCCGCGCATTCGTGCGTCACCCGGCGGCGCTCGACGCGCTCAACACCGGCTGCGCCGGCCAGATTCCGCCCGTGCACACCGCCGGCTCGTACCCGGCCAAGCTCGGGGGCGCCGTGCCCGCCACTCTCTCGTCGGGCTCCGACCCCGGCGAGCAGGCGCGCCGCGCCGTCCGCGTCGCGGCGAGCGCGCTCGGCGACGCGCTGATCCGCCATTTCTACTCGGGCGTGAACCACGGTCCCGGCCTGCGCGGCGGGAGCTTCAAGACGAAGGGCGACGGGCCAGTGAAGTTCAGCCTTAAGGCCGTGAAGTTCGTGAGCGACGCGAGCGTGAGCGGCAGCGGCGCCTGGAACCCGTCGAGCGGGCGGGTGACGGGCAACCTGACGGTGACCCCGGCCGGCCGCGCCCGCGTGCGCGTGAAGCTGTCGTGGAACCAGGACCAGCAGATCGCCACCGCCAACGTGGCGAACGGCGCCGTGCTGACTCTCCCGGCGCCCTAGCCGGCCACGTGCGCTTCAGCGGCGCCGCTCGATCATCCCCCGCACGCGGTTGGCCGCGAGCCAACCGTCATCGCGCAATCGCCGCGCCAGGCCGGCGCCCGCGACGTTGAAGCGGCGCGCCATCCGGCGCGGGTCGCTGAAGTCGCGGCTGAGCTCGTCGTGGCGTCCGGCGAGCAGGGCGTCGGCCGTACGCCGGAACGAGAGGCCCTTCTCGAGCGGCAGGTGCCAGAAGCCGAAGTCGGTCGGATCGTCGAGCCTCGGACCCTGGTGGCGGCCGCCGGTGAACACCCGCCTGCCAACGTCCCAGAGGTTGTCGAACGAGATCCTGCCGAGCCCGCCCACCAGGCTGAGCAGGTGCTCCTCCGCGGCGAGCTGGGTGGGCTGAACGCCTGCCTCGGCCTCGAGCGCCTCGCACGCGGCGACGAGCTGCCGCAGCGCCTGCGGCGTGCCGCCGACGAGCTCCCCGCCCACCCACGGAATCGGCACCGGGCACGGCCCGAGCTCGCGCCCGAACTCGCCCAGCGACTGCGGCGTGGCGCCCATGATGTCCCAGTCGGCGGGGTAGGGGATCAGCAGGCAGCCGATCTCCGGCTCTGACGGCGACCTGTCGAACACCGCCGCGGGATGCGGCCAGACGCAGTCCACGTCCGTGAACCACAGGTAGCGGCCGACGTCCCCGCCGTCTCCCGTCGTGGCCTCGATCGCGTCGAGGATGTAGCGCGAGGAGACGTATTCGACGATCGGCGCCTCGTGGCGGTGGGCGTACTCGGCGAACACGATCTTCACGCCGAGGTCCTCCATCGCCTCGATCAGGCGGACGCCCCTGCTGCCGAGCACGCTCGTGTCGCGCGGATCCTTGACATTGAGGACGAAGAACAGGTCGCAGTCGGTGTCGGCGAGCCGTAGCGACGCCGCCTGGACGAGGGCACATTCGAGATAACGAGCGGCAACGCTGGCCACTTCGGCCTTGGCCCGCATCGTGGGGTACGCGAACGCCTCACCGGGGGCGTGCACGTACAGGTATTGGACAACGGAGTGGCGCGGTTGCGGCATCTGGCGGTCCTCCTGTTCCGCAGTTGACTTAGCCGGCGTGAGACCCCCGCCACGCGGGCAGGGGCCAGCGGCGCGCTCTCAACGGGAGAGCGGCGCTCACGACGGCTGCGTCAACGTCGGAGGACGACCCGCAGCAGCAGCGGACTCGCGCGAGCCCGCGGAATTCCCAGCGAGGAACGGAAGGCGGTCACCGGCTCGGGCGGCAACCCCGTGAGGAGCACCGGCGGCGCCCCGATGGCGAATGCGGTGGCGGCCACGAACGCGATGCCCACCACGACGGTGGCGAGGCACGTGAGCACGTCGTCGTCGCCGTGCACGTGAGCGGGCAGCTCGTGGTGCGCCGCGACAGCGCCGGAGAGCGCCAGGAAGGCCAGCAGCACGACCCAGCGGTGGCGCGAACGCGAAAACGACCGGCAAATCCGCATCGATATCGAGTGTAAACCTTGCGTGATCAGGTTGGTTGAAAGCCGTCGAGTTCGGAGGGATGCCCGTCCAAGCCCGCCCGGAGCTCCTGGAGCGCTAGCCCACCGGCGCCTCCGCGGGCTGCGTCCAGTCGGCGCCCGTCTGCGCGCGAAAGGCGTCCAGCGCCGCCTCGAGGGTCGGGTAGAAGTGGGCCGGCTCGAGCGGGCCGATCAGCTCGTAGCGCTCGAGCTTGGCCCGCACCGGCTCCTTCAGCTCGGCAAAGACGAGCGACGTGCCGGCGGCGTTGAGCTCTTCGTCGAGGCCCTCGAGCATGTCGGCCGCCGTGGTGTCTACGTCGGTGATCGGCTCCGCCGCGACCAGGATCCAGCGCGGCCGCGGCTCGGCCTCCGCGAACTGCCGGACCCGGTCGCGGAAGGTGCGCGAGTTGGCGAAGAAGAGTGGCGCGTCGAAGCGGAGGATCACGAGGCCGGGCAGCTCCTCGCCGTCGGGGTGGAGCCGCCGGTCGTGGTAGCCAGACATCCCGGGCACCCGGCCCAGGGTGGTCTGGTAGGGCATCCATGAGCGCCGGAAGACGTTGAAGATCGAGAGCACCACGGCGATCCCGATACCGGGCAGCACGCCCAGCAGCGCCACGCCGAGGAAGGCCGCGAGCGTGAGCAGGAACTCCGTCCGCCGCTGCCGCCACAAGCGCGTCGTGCCAGAGATGTCTGCCAGCGACAGCGACGCCGCTATCACCACCGCGGCGAGCACCGGGTTGGGAAGGCTGCGCAGCAACCCGGGTACGAGCACGAGCATCAGCACGATCGCCGCGGCGCCGACGAGGCCCGTCACCTGCGTCTTGCCGCCGGCCTGCTCGGCCACCGCCGTGCGCGAGCCGCTCGTGCTCACCGGGAAGCCCTGGAAGAAGCCGGCGCCGATGTTGGCGGCGCCGATGCCGATCATCTCGCCGTTGCCGTCCACCTCCTGGCCCGTGCGCTCGGCGAATACGGACGCGGTCGAGATCGTGTCGGTCAGCGACACGAGCGCGATGCCGAGCGCCCCGGCGATCAGAAGCGGCGCGTCGGAGAAGGTGGTCGGGACGGTGAGCGGCGGGAAGCCCGACGGCAGCGTTCCGATCAGCGACACGCCGTGGTCGCCGAGGTCGAGCGCCGCCGACACCCCGATCGCGAGTACCACCGCGCAGAGCACGCCGGGAACCTTCGGCAGCCAGCGCTGGAGCACCAAGATCAGCGCCAGCGCCAGCACGCCGATCGCTACCGCCGCGCCTACCGCTTCGCCGTTGGCCAGCCCGTGCACGAAGCCGCGCGCCTCGTGGATCAGGCCGGTGCCGTCGACGGAGAAGCCGCACAGCTTGGGCAGCTGGCCGATCAGGATCGTCAGCGCCAGGCCGTTCATGTAGCCGATCTGCGTCGGCTTCGAGAGCAGGTCGGCGACGAAGCCCAGCTTGGCCACGCCCGCGAAGATCGTGATCGCTCCCACGAGGAGCGCGAGCATCGAGGCGAGCTCGACGGCGCGCTCGGGATCTCCATTCGAGCCGACGATCGGGATGATCGTGGCCGCGATCATCGGGCCGAGCGACGAGTCGGGGCCAAGCACGAGCACCCGCGAAGGCCCGAAGGCGGCGTAGCCGAGCAGGCAGAGGACGCTGGTGTAGAGGCCGGTGATCGCGGGCAGGCCCGCCAGCTCCGCGTACGCCATGCCCTGCGGCACCAGCAGCGTGGTGAGCACCAGCCCGGCCACCAGGTCGCGGCGCAGCCACGACGGCTTGTAGGTCGTGAGCAAGCGGACGCCTGCGATCCCTCTCCACACGGTGCTCACCCTCGGCTGAGTCTCGCCAGGGGTGAAGGTCGCCGCCAGGGCGTCAGCACCCGGATTGCCGGGGGTGCACACGTCGCGTACCGACGGCAACCAGATCTTCGCCTGGGCTTGACGGCCGCCCGTGTGCTCGCGACCGACTCGAGCCGATGTCGCCCGCAGCACATGACGCGCTGCACTCGCGGTGACGCGGGTCAGACCTCGATCCGCGAGCCGATGATCACGGTGCGCTCGCGGGGGAGGTGGAAGTACTCGGCGGCGTCGGACGTGATGCGCGAGGTGGCGAGGAACAGGCGCTTGCGCCAGCGGCTGAGGCCCGGCTCATCGCTCAGGCAGAGGTCGATCGTCGAGAGGAAATAAGACGCGTCGCTCAGCTCGAACGGCGCCTCGAGCTTCTCCTGGTCGAGCTGCGCCAGCACCTCGGGCACGTTGGCGGCGTCCATGTAGCCGAAGCGCGCGCCGACGTGCGTGATGCCGTCGTCGGCGTAGCCGAGGTCGTCGACCACGAGCCGCTCGGCGAGCGGGATGTGGGGCACCGGCCGGGTCTCGATCGACATGATCAGCACGCGCTCGGAGAGGGCGTGCAGATGGTCCACGCTCTCGCGCATCGCCAGCGGCGCGGTGGCGTTGCTGCGGTTGAGGAAGACGGCCGTGCCCGGGACGCGCCGGACCGGGTAATGGCGCTCGTGGAGCTCGTCGATGAACGCGCGCAGCGGACCTTCCTCCTGTGCGCGCCGCTCGGTGACGATTTCCCGGCCGCGCTGCCAGGTGGTGAGGATCGTGAAGGTGATCAGCGCGATCAGCAGCGGCACCCAGGCGCCGTGCGTGATCTTCGTGAGGTTCGCCGCGAGGAACAGGGCATCGACCGTGAGCAGCGGGGCCGCCACCAGCACGACCACCCACAACGGCCACTTCCAGACGTGGCGCGCGATGTAGAAGAAGAGCAGTGTGGTGATGGTGATCGTGCCGGTCACGGCCACGCCGTAGGCGAAGGCAAGCGCCGACGAGCTCTCGAAGGCAAAGATCAGCGCGAGCACGGACACCATCAGCAGCCAATTGATCCAGGGCACGTAGATCTGGCCCTCGGTCTCCGCGGAGGTGTGGGTGATTCGCAGCCGCGGCAGGTAGCCGAGCTGGACGGCCTGGCGCGCCACCGAGAAGGCGCCGCTGATCACGGCCTGCGAGGCGATCACCGTCGCAAACGTGGCGAGGAAGACGAGCGGCCACTGGGCCCAATTGGGCGCGAGCAGGAAGAACGGGCTGCGGATGTTGCTCGACTTCTCGAGGATCAGCGCGCCCTGGCCCAGGTAGCTGAGGATGCAGGCGGGGAAGACCGCAAACAGCCAGGCGCGCGTGATCGGCTTGCGCCCGAAGTGGCCCATGTCGGCGTACAGCGCCTCGGCGCCCGTCACCGCGAGCACGACAGCCGCGAGCGCGAAGAACGCGGTCGAGAAGTGCGTGAAGAAGAAGTCGAGCGCGTACGTCGGCGAGAGCGCCTTGAGGATGGCCGGGTGCTCGCCGATCCCGCGCACTCCGAACGCGCCGATAACGACGAACCAGACGAGCATCACCGGACCGAACAGACGGCCGACGATGCCGGTGCCGGCGCGCTGGAACAGGAACAGCACGACGATCACCGCCGCCGTGATCGGCACGACCAGGTGGTCGAGCGATGGCGACGCGACCTTGAGGCCCTCCACGGCCGACAGAACCGAGATCGCCGGCGTGATCATGCTGTCGCCGAGGAAGAGCGAGGCGCCGAAGACCCCGAGCGCGGCGAGCATCGCCTTGGTGCGCGCGCTGCCCGGCACGCCGCCGCGCCGGATCAACGTGATCAGGGCCATGATGCCGCCCTCGCCGTCGTTGTCCGCCCGCATCACGAGCCCGACATACGTGATCGTGACGACGATCGTCACCGACCAGAAGATCATCGAGATGATCCCGTAGAGGCTGTCGTGCGTGACGGCCACGGGATGCGGATCGCCCGGGGCGAAGACCGTCTGAACCGTGTAGAGCGGACTCGTGCCGATGTCGCCGAACACGACCCCGAGCGCACCGACGATCAGGGCGCCTCTGACTGCGTGCGAGCGGTTGCTCTTGGCGTTAGGGGCCACGAAATCCGGCGTCCAGCCTGTCGACCACACCCTACGGGAAGGGCCAAGCGCCCCAACCTCATGCCGTGCTCACCCAGCGGCTCTTGAGAGCTAGCGGATAACGCGGATGTGCCTCACTCTTGCCTGTCGGCGGCCATCGGCGCCGCTCACGTCAACCCGGAGGGTCAGCTTATGGGGCTTGCTCTGTCGGAGTCGCGAGCGCAGTCTGCGGGTCACCCGAAGGCGACCTGTCGCCGTCCCGGGTCTGGTCATCCGGAAGTCGGTGACGGCGAACTCGAGCGCCACACGGTGTCCGAGCTTTCCCTTCACGTAGGCGACGAGCCGCGCGCCCACTCGGCACGCGGCCGAGCAGCGGACCGTGAATGCGATGCCGTGGCGCAGGAGGGCGCGAAGCGTGATTCTGCTCCTTGAGTTGGCCGACACGTTCAGCGCGCGCCTTGCGTTCGCCGGCGCGGGCGCTTTGCCTGTGCCAGTCGACGCGGCGGGCGCGACCGCCGCTGTCGCGTCCGAGTCCTGTGGGGTGAGCTGCTCAATGTCGAGACCTTGCGTGGCCGCGACACGCGCGCGCAGCGTGTGGCCCAGGTCGTCCGGTGTGGGCACATAGCTGGGCGCGGTGGCCCCGGGAATATCTGTGCACGCTGCTCCGCCCGCGTCACAGCGGCGCCACTGATAGGCGAATCCGGTGGCCAGCCGGTTGAGCCAAGAGCCGGGCGAGGCTGAGATCTGTTCGCCGACCGCCGGCGATCCGCTTACCTGCGGCCGCACCGTCTCGTGGGGCAGACAGTGTGGGTTGGTCGCCCACCAGTAGTCGAAGTAGGGCGTCATGTCTGGGTGGGAGACCACCGTTGGAGGATTTCCAGCCACCAGCTCGACCACCATGGCCTGGGCGTTGTCCTCACGCGTCGTCTCAATGAGGCTGCAGTCCGAGTTCACCCACTGGACGAGCTCATACAAGCCGGGGGCAAAGCCGGTCACATCGATGTCCTGGCCGTCGCGCTCAGGGCTGTAGATGTCGGCACCACCCGCGTTGAGGCTCTCGTCGAGGCTCAGCGCACCCGGCATGTCCTCCGCGCAGTTGCCGTTGAGTGTCGCCGCGAGACAGAAACCCGTCTTCTGATCGACTCCCAGCACGGTATTCGCAGGCGCATGTTCCCTCAGCTGGTAACGATCGAGGTTCAGGAAATGCCAGTGTTGGTGAGAGGGCGCGACGTTGTACTGGAAGGCGCCGACGAGATAGTTGGTGCCGTCGACCGTCTGGGACGCGGACATCGTGTTCACGGTCGTATCCGGGCGCGCGCCGCGCACCACCAGAGTGTCGGGCGGCACCGACCCTGAGCCCTGGCGGTTCCAGATGCCTGACGAGAACGCCAGGTCGATCCGTCCGCTCGCCGTTTCCACGATCTGCGGCCCGGCGGGAGGATCCTGCTGCAGGAACTCCGCAAGTGGCTTCTGAACGAGGTTCGGCGGATTCGCGGCGGCCCCAGCGGCGGACACCAGCAGAGCGGTCACGGCGATCGTGCCGACCGCCTTGGTACGAGGGCCCACATCGGTACTACGCGCGTGAGCAATCCTCGATAACGGAGCAACGCTCGATAACGGAGGTTATGGGAACCTGGTGGTGAATTTCCGGTCTCGCAGCGCGAGCAGCGCACGGCACCCCAGCACGAGCAGCAGCGTGAACACGAGCGAAGTGACGAGAAATGCCGCCTCGTGGCCGTCGATCCGCCGGCCCAGCACGAGCGCGCGCACGGCCACACCGGCCGTGATGCCCACCAGCCAGGTCAGCGCGAACGACCGCAAGCCGGGCTTCCTGTAAAGGCCGAACACCGCTGCCGCCGCGAACCAGCCGCCAAGCAGCGGCAGCGCGTCGCGAGCGAATCCGGCGACGGACACGCCGCCGTGGTGCGAGAGCTGCCCGATGGCGGCAAAGGCAACGATGGCGATCGCGTCGGCCGCCGCCAGCCGGCCGCCTCGCCTAGTCGAAGGCACCGGATGACTCTAGGCCCTTGAAGGGTCTCGTCTCTTCACCCTCCTGGGATGATGCGCGCTGGCCCTCCCGAGAGCAAGATCGGGACAGAGACGGACCGCACGAGCATGACCGCTATTGGCCTCCTACCGCTGGCGGCCGACACGGTGAAAATCTTCCGCGTCGACCCCGACTCGTTGCTCGCGATCATTGCCGCGGCGGCGATCGCCGCGACGCTGGTCGCCGTCGCGGGCAGCCACAACCTGTTCGTGCCGGTCGTCGTCGTCGAGCTGGTGCTCGGCGTCGTGATCGGGCCGCAGGTGCTCAATCTCGCGCACGTGAACGCGTTCACCGAGTTCTTCGCCGACCTCGGCCTGGGCATGCTGTTCTTCTTCGCCGGCTACGAGATCGACATCGCACGCATCCGCGGCGTGCCGCTGCGGCTCGCGCTGCTCGGCTGGGCGATCTCGCTTGCCATCGCCTACACGCTCGGCGGCATTCTTGCGGCCGCCGGCGTGGTGCTCTCGCTCATCTACGTCGGCTCAGCGCTCGCAACGACTGCCATCGGCACACTGCTGCCGGTGCTCTCCGACACCGGCGAGCTGCGAACCGAGTTCGGCACCTACCTGCTGGCCGCCGGGGCGGTAGGCGAGTTCGGTCCGATCCTCCTGCTCACGCTCGTGCTCTCGACCCAGAGCGCGCTTCACAACAGCCTGATACTGCTCGCCTTCGTCGCACTGGCCGTGAGCGTTGCGGTGGTGGCGGTGCGCTCCTCGGAGCGCGCGCTGCCGCTGTTCGTGCGCACGATCGAGAAGAGCTCCCAGCTCGCGATCCGCTGGTTCGTGGTGCTCGTGTTCGCGCTCGCGCTGCTCGCCTACGACCTCGGCCTCGATCTGCTGCTCGGGGGCTTCGCCGCCGGCCTGATCACGCGGCAGGTGCTGAAGAAGGGCGAGGTGCCGGCCCTTGACTCGAAGCTCAATGCGGTCGCGTTCGGCGTCTTCGTGCCGTTCTTCTTCGTGGTGAGCGGCATGCGCCTCGACGTCGACGCCCTCTTCTCGAGCACGTCCGGCGTGCTCAAGCTGCTGCTCTTCTTCGTCCTCTTCCTCGTGGTTCGCGGCGCGCCCGCGCTGCTCCTCTACCGCCACGTGCTCCCGCTGCGCGAAGATCGCCTGGCGCTCGCGTTCTTCTGCGCCACGCAGCTGCCGCTCGTGGTGGCGATCACCACGGTCGCGGTCGAGGACGGCCACATGCGCTCGTCCACCGCCGCGGCGCTGGTCGGCGCCGGCGCGCTGTCGACGCTCGCCGGCCCGCTGCACGGCCTGCGCATGCGCCGGGTGGCCGCGCTCAAACGCAGCGGCGCACCCCTCCCCGGCCCGGCCGGGGGAACGGCGGCTCACCCGGTTCGGATGAGGTAGACGCCGCGCGGACTGCCTACGTTGGTTCCGGGACTCCCCTACCCCGGAGGAATTGCTCATGAGCGACGAGAACGACGCCCTGTTCATCATGGCCGCGTCGTACGGCAACGTCGATGACGCTGTAGCCGACTACGAGGCCATCAAGGCCCTCTACTACGAGATCGAGTCGTCGCACGACTTCGACGCGGCCGTGATCGCGAAGAAGGACGACGGCAAGGTCGACATCGTGAAGAAGCACGAGCAGCCCACCCGCCACGGAGCCGCGCACGGCCTTGGCTGGGGCCTCGCGGCGGGCGCAGTGGTGGCGCTGTTCCCACCCGTCGGGATCCTCGGCGCGCTCGCCGTCGGCGGCGGCGCCGGCGCCTCGATCGGAGCGGTGACCGGCCACGTGAGCGGCGGTATGCGCCGCAACGACCTCAAGCTGCTCGGCGACGTGCTCGACGAGGGCGACGCCGGCCTGGTCGTGGTCTACGCGACCAACATGGCAGACCAGATCGCCGCGAACATCAAGGCCGCCAACCGCATGGTCTCGGCGGAGACCGAGATGGCAGCCGACGACCTCGCCCGCGAGATCAAGGAATACGAGAAGGACGCCGCCGCGGCCCCCGCGTCGTAGTCAAGGAGGAAGACAATGTGCCGTTGGATGGCGTGGCTCGGCCAGCCCGTGCTGGTCGAGGAGCTGGTGTTCAACACGGAGCACGGGATCGTGGACCAGAGCCTCCGCGCCCGGATGGGAGCCGAGCCAACCAATGGGGACGGCTTCGGGCTCGGCTGGTACGGAGGGGGCGACGGTCCCGCTGTCTACAAGAGCGTGTCGCCGGCGTGGGCGGATCCCAACCTGCGCGAGCTGGCGGCGCACGTCGAGTCGCCGCTGTTCATGGTCCACGTCCGGGCCGCGATCGGCTCGCCGGTGCAGGAGACGAACTGTCATCCGTTCCGGCGCGACCAGTGGCTGTTCGTGCACAACGGCTTCATCGCCGAGTTCGCGAGGCTGCGGCGCGACCTGATGATGGCGATTGACCCGAAGCTGTTCGCGGAGGTGCACGGCTCGACCGACACGGAGGTCGTGTTCTACCTGGCGCTGACGTTCGGCCTCGAGGACTCCCCCATCGACGCGCTCGAACGCACGGTCGGTCTGATCGAGGACACAGCCCGCCGTCATGGCGTCGCGGGCGCCGTCCAGGGCACCTTCGGCGTCACGGACGGCGAGCACCTGTGGGCGGTCCGCTACGCCACCGAGGGCAAGCCGCGTTCGCTGTTCGCGTCGACGGATGTCGAGGCGATCAAGCAGCTCTACCCCGACAACGCGCGCGTGCAGCGGCTAGGCGATGGCGACCGGGTGATCGTGTCGGAGCCGTTCGCGGACCTGCCGGGCGTCTGGCAGGAGATCCCGCCGGGCACGGCCGTCACGGTGCGTCACCGCGGCGAGCTCACGGAGCGCGAGTTCCACCCGCGGCATGCGGCCGCTGCCGCCGCAGCCGTGGTGAGCGGGGCGCCCTAGGCGAGCTCGGCCAGCCGTCCCTCGAGGAAGCGACGCTCCGCGTCGTCGCGCACGAGCGCAAGCGCTCGTGTGTAGGCGTCGCGCGCCTCGTCCGCGCGGCCAAGGCGGCGCAGCAGCTCGGCGCGCGTCGAGTGGAGGTACTGGTAGTCGTCGAGCTCGAGCCGGTCGACGATGCCGAGTCCCGCTTCGGGCCCCTCGGCCTCGGCCACCGCGACGGCGCGGTTGAGCTCGACCACGGGCGAGCCGGTGAGCCGCGACAGCTCGCGGTAGAGCGCGGCGATCTGCGGCCAGTCGTGCGGCTCGTCGGCGTGCAGCGAGGCGATCGCCGCCTGCACCACATACGGACCGCTGCCGCGCAGCGCGAACGCGCGGTCGAGCACGGCGCGCCCCTCCGCGACCTGGTCCGCGTCCCACAGCGAACGGTCCTGGTCTGCCAGGAGCACCAGCTCGCCGGCTCGGAAGCGCGCCTCGCGCCGCGCGTCGTGCAGCAGCATCATCGCCAGCAGTCCGTGCACCTCGGGCTCGTCGGGCATCAGCTCGGCCAGCGCTCGCCCGAGCCGGATCGCCTCGCCGGCCAGGTCGCCGCGGCCCCCGTAGCCCTCGTTGAAGATCAGGTAGACGACGGCCAGCACGGCCGCCAGGCGATCGGGCAGCAGGTGGTCCGGCGGCACGCGGAACGGGATCCCGGCCGCCTTGATCTTGCGCTTGGCCCGCACGAGACGCTGGGCCATCGTCGGCTCGGGCACGAGGAAGGCGCGCGCGATCTCGTCGGTCGTGAGGCCGCCGAGCGTGCGCAGGGTCAGCGCCACCTGCGCGTCCGTGGCCAGCGCCGGGTGACAGCAGGTGAATACGAGCTCGAGCCGCTCGTCGGGGAATGTCGTCTCGTCCATGGTGTCCTCCGCACGCTCCGGGACATCGAGCAGCCGCGTCTTCTCCGCGAGCGCGCGGTTGCGCCTGATGCGGTCGATCGCGCGGTTGCGCGCGGTCGTGAT
>DASXNY010000069.1:0-33408 GCA_036494715.1 Thermoleophilaceae bacterium | reverse complement strand
GGCGTGAAGGAGGACGTGACCGACATCGTCCTCAACCTCAAGGAGGTGGTGTGCCGCATGCACACGGACGCCACCGAGATCGAGGCGCCCCTGATCGCGACCGGTCCGGGCGAGGTCACGGCGAAGGACATCGACCTGCCCTCGGGCGTCGAGATCCTCAACCCCGATGCCCACATCGCCACCCTCGAGAAGAAGACCAAGCTCGAGGTGTACCTGACGATCGGGCGCGGGCGCGGCTACTCGCCGGCCGAGGAGAACAAGACCGACGATCAGCCGATCGGCGTCATTCCGATCGACTCGATCTTCTCGCCGGTCAAGCGCGTGGCCTACCAGGTCGAGGCGGCCCGCGTCGGCCAGCGCACCGACTACGACAAGCTCACCCTCGACATCGAGACCGACGGCTCCGTTGAGCCGCAGGCCGCGCTGCGCGAGGCGGCCGAGATCCTCATCCAGAGCCTTTCGATCTTCACCGACCAGGAGCGCCTCGAGGCGCTGCGCGGCGGGTTGGACGGCGCCATGGATGCGGTCGCGGCGGCGGGTCCGCAGCCCGGCCGGGCTCCCGGCGGGATGGACGACATCCTGATCGAGGAGCTCGAGCTCGGCGTGCGCTCGTACAACTGCCTCAAGCGCGCGGGCATCCAGACCGTGGGCGAGCTGCTCCAGAAGTCGGAGTCGGAGCTGAACGCGATCCCGAACTTCGGCCGCAAGTCGATCGAGGAAGTCATCGAGACCCTCGAGGCGCGCGGCCTGCACCTGCGGCAGGGCTAGGCCCTTCCGTACACTCTCAGGCCATGCGTCACCAGAAGGACCGCGGAAAGCTCAGTCGCAGCCCCTCGCACCGCAAGGCGCTGCTCATGAATCTCTCGCGAGAGGTGATCACGCACGAGCGGATCCAGACCACCGAGGCGAAGGCCAAGGCGGTCAAGCCCGACCTCGAGCGGCTGATCACCCTCGCCAAGAGAGGCGACCAGCACGCGCGGCGCCAGGCGATGGCGCGGCTCGGGCAGGACAAGTTCGTGGTGTACAAGCTGTTCGAGGAGATCGCTCCGCGCTATGCGGAGCGTCCGGGCGGCTACACGCGCATCCTCAAGCTCGGTCCGCGCCGCTCGGATTCCACCGAGATGGTGCTGCTCGAACTCGTCTGACCGGCGCCCGCCCGGTGTCCGATTTCGGTGAGCTGAAGAACCAGACCCGGACGGTCTGGAGTCTCGGCGACTACCGAGAGGTCGCGAAGATGACGCTGCCGGCCTCGCAGGCCCTGCTCGACGCCTGCGCGATCTCCGCCGGCCAGGAGCTGCTCGACGTGGCGGCCGGCAACGGCAACCTCGCGCTGCTCGCCGCGCGCGAGGGGGCGGCGGTGGTGGCGTCCGATCTCACTCCCGCGATGGTCGAGCTGGGGCAGGCCCGGCTCGCCGAGGAGGGCTACGAAGTGGAGTGGCTCGTGGCCGACGTGGAGGAGCTGCCGTTCGAGGACGGGCGCTTCGACTGCTCGGCGTCCGTGTTCGGCGCGATGTTCGCGCCGCGGCCGGAGCTCGCCGCCGCGGAGATGTTCCGGGTGGTGCGGCCGGGCGGCACCGTGGGGCTCGCCGCGTGGACGCCCGAGGGCTTCCAGGGCAGGGTGTACGCGATCGGCGGCAGGTATGCGCCCAAGGCGGCCGCCGGCCAGCCGGATGCCACGGCGTGGGGCGAGGAGAGCGTGGCCAAGGAGCGGCTCGATCCGCTCGCGTCGTCGGTGGTGTGCGAGCGCTACTCGATCAGGCACGAGTGGGATTCGCCCGACGGGTTCTTCGAGTTCAGCCGCAATGCGGGGCCGACGGTGGCGCGCGCACAGTCGATGTCCAGCGGGGATCGTGCGGCGATGAAGCAGGACGTGCTCGGCGTGATCGAGGAGTTCAACCAGGCCGGCGACGGCCGCGTGGTGATCGACAACGAGTACCTCGTCACCGTCGCGCGCAAGCGCGGCTAGTGGCAACCGCGCGGCTGCTGCTCGAGTACGACGGCACGGGGTTCGCCGGCTGGGCGCGCCAGCCCGGGCTGCGGTCCGTGCAGGGCGAGCTCGAGGCGGGGCTTCGGCGCGTTCTGCAGCGCGAGGTGGAGCTCTCGGTGGCCGGGCGCACCGATGTCGGCGTGCACGCGCGCGGGCAGGTGGCGAGCCACGACGGCGAGCCCGCGGCGGCGCGGTCGCTGAACGGGGTGCTCCCGCCGGACGTGCGGGTGCTGGAGAGCGAGGTGGCGCGCGAGGGCTTCGACGCCCGGCGTGACGCCCTCAGCCGCACCTACCGCTACCGCATTTTCACCCGCGAGGCGGGCAGCGTGTTCGAGCGCGAGCGCTCGCTGCACTGGCCGCATGCGCTCGACCGCGCCGCGCTCCACGCGTGCGCCGGCGCGCTGCTCGGCGGCCACGACTTCACGGCGTTCACGCCCACCGACACCAAACACCAGCGGTTCGAGCGCGAGGTGCTGCGCGCCGAGTGGCTGGAGGCCGGCGACGACGCGCTCGAGTTCTGGATCGAGGCGGACACCTTCATGCGCCACATGGTGCGGACGCTGGTGGGGACAATGCTGGAGGTGGGGCGCGGACGCAGCGACATCGGCCGCTTCAAGACGCTGCTCGAGGGCAGGCCCCGCGAAGAGGCGGGCGATACGGCGGCGGCGCGGGGGCTCTACCTTGAAAGCGTGCGCTACTGATGAACGACGTAGAGGTTGTACAGCGGTTTCTCAGCGCAATGCGCGGGCGCAACATCGCGAAGATGATGCGCCTGACCACTCGTGACATGCTGCTGTCGCTGCCCGCGGAGAGCCCGCGCATCGGCGCGCGCGAGCACCGCGGCCGGATGACGGCGGCGCGCGCGATGGGCCGGATCCTGCGGATCTGTGGCGGCACGCTCGTGATCGAGCCGCAGTCGTTCGTGCCCGAGGGCGGCCGCGTGAACGTCCGCGCGCGCGTGACGGCCAGGCAGGGCCGCGAGCGGCTCGACCACCTGATGACCTTCTCGTTCCTGGTGCGCGGCGGCCGCGTGGCGGAGATCAGGGAGACGCCCGACGATCTCGACGCCTGGCACACGTTCTGGGGCTAAGAACCAAGAACTAAGAACTAAGAACTAAGAACTCTTCCGACAGACGTACATGTCCTCCAATGGGAACAGGCCGTGGCGTTGGATGATTCCCGGGTCGAGCGTTCGGACCCAGCGGTCGACGCTTACGTCGAAGCCGGCCTCGCGCAGGCGGTCTGGGAAGTCGCTGCCGTAGAGGCGCAGGTGGTCTGCCTGCCAGAAGGCGCGCTCGCGCTCGGCCGGGTCGGTGATCGTGGGGTCCTCGTAGGTCTCCGAGCGCTCGAGGTCGAGCGGCACGAGCACGATCGCGAAGCCGTCCGGGGCGAGGATGCGGCGCAGCTCGCGCATCGCCTTGCGGTCGTCCTCGACGTGCTCGAGCACGTGGATGCAGAGGATCGCGTCGAAGGAGCCGTCGGGATGCGGGATGTCGGTGATGTCGAAGTGCTCCATCGCGGCGGGGTCCTCGAGGTCGGCGCTCACGTAACGGAGGCCCGGGGCGGAGGCGAGCGCGTGCCCGAGCGCCCGCTCGGGGGCGAAATGCAGCACCCGCAGCCCTTTACCGTCGAAGAGGTGAGTGCGTTCATGGAGATAGAGCCACAGCGCGCGGTGGCGCGCCTGAGCCCCGCAGCGCGGGCAGATCGGGTTGTTCGGGTCGCGTCCGGGCATGAACGCGGCGAAGCGCCCGCCGCAGCAGGGGCACTCCACGGCGTGGCCGCGCAGGCGCATCAGGCGCCAGCGGCGGCGGACTTTGGCGGGCAGGGACACGGCGGGGCCGAACACTATGCTCAGAGGCCGCGATGAAGGTCCTCCTCACGAACGACGACGGCATCGGCGCCACCGGCCTGAACACCATGCGCCGGGCTCTGCTGGAGGTCCCCGGCGTGGAGCTGGCGGTGATCGCGCCGGACTCCAACCGCAGCGCCACGGCGCGCTCGATCACCACCCGCACGCCGCTCTGGGTGGAGGAGATCGACTTCCAGGATGGCAGTGTGGGCTACGCCACCGACGGCACGCCGGTGGACTGCGTGCGCTTCGCGGCGCTCGGGCTCGTGGAGTTCGAGCCGGAGCTGATCGTGTCCGGCATCAACCACGGCTCGAACCTGGGCGACGACATCACCTACTCGGGCACGGTCGCCGCCGCGCTGGAGGGGATAGTGCTCGGGCTGCCGGCGATCGCCGTGTCCCAGCAGTCGAACAGGCGCGAGCTGGACTTCCGCCTCGGGCGCGACTTCGCCTTCGACCAGGCGGCCTCCTTCGTGGCGCGCGTGGTCGAGGAGCTCGAGAACGTGCCGATGCCCGAGGGCACGCTGCTGAACGTGAACGTCCCGGCGGGCGAGGTGAACGGCGCGCGCGTGTGCCGGCTCGGGCGGCGCGTGTACCGCGACAAGCTGCACCTGATCGAAGAGGACGGCGACCGCCGCCGCTACCGCATCTACGGCGACGATCCCGACTACGAGCGCGAGGACGGCACCGACTTCGCGGCCATCGCGGACGGCTGCATCGCGGTCACGCCCTTGCACTTCGACCTGACCGACGAGAGTGGCATCCAGGCGCTCGGCGGGTTCGACCTCGACGGCCTCCTACGACCCGCGGCGCGCGAGGTTGAGTAAAAAGGCCGTCGAGAAGCGCGTCGAAGAGCTGCACAAGCAGCTCAACCGCTGGAACCACGCCTATTACGTGCTCGACGACCCGCTGGTGTCGGACGCCGAGTACGACGAGCTGCTGAACGAGCTGCGCGCGATCGAGGCCGAGCACCCCGAGCTGCTCACGCCGGACTCGCCCACGCAGCGGACCGGCGCCGAGCCGCTCTCGAAGTTCGAGGAGGTCGAGCACCTCCAGACGATGCTGTCGCTCGCCAACGCGCGCAACGAGGACGAGCTGCGTGCGTGGGAGACGCGCATGCAGAACCTGCTGAAGAAGCAGGGCGTGGAGGACGCGCGCATCGAGTACGAGGCCGAGCCGAAGATCGACGGGCTCGCGATCTCGCTGGTGTACGAGAACGGCGTGCTGGTACGCGGCGCCACGCGCGGCAACGGCGAGGTGGGCGAGGACGTGACGCAGAACCTGCGCACGATCAAGGCGATCCCGCTGCGCGTGGAGGGCGCACCCGCGCTGCTCGAGGTCCGCGGCGAGGTGTACCTGCCGCGCGCGGCATTCGCCAAGCTCAACGAGGAGCGCGCAGCCGAGGGGCTCCCGACCTTCGCGAACCCGCGCAACTCGGCGGCCGGCTCGATCCGCCAGCTCGACCAGCAGCTTGCCGCCTCGCGGCCGCTCTCGATCTGGTGCTACGGCGTGGGCGCACTCGAGGGCATGACCTTCAAGACGCAGTCGGAGACGCTCCAGTGGCTCACCGACCACGGTTTCAAGGTGAGCCCGGACGTGGCCGTGTACGACGACGTGGACGCGCTCGCCGCCGGCTGCCGCTCCTGGGAGGAGCGCCGCGAATCGCTCGACTTCGAGATCGACGGCGTGGTGGTGAAGGTGAACGATCTCGAGCTCCAGCGCAGCCTTGGCGTGGTGGGACGCGAGCCGCGCGGCGCGATCGCGTGGAAGTTCCCGCCGATGACCGCCACGACGACGCTGAACAAGGTGTCGTGGAACGTCGGCCGGACGGGTCGCATGATCCCGTTCGCCGAGCTCGAGCCGGTGCAGGTGTCGGGCGTGACGGTCAAGCTCGCCACGCTCCACAACGAGGAGGACCTCGCGCGCAAGGACGTCCGCCCGGGCGACGAGGTGATCGTGATGCGCGCGGGTGACGTGATCCCCCAGGTGGTGTCGCCCACCGCGAAGGCGCAGAAGCGCAGGGGCCGCAAGCCGCCGCCGAAGCCGCCCGCCAAGTGCCCCGTGTGCGGCACGCCGACCGTAAAGCCCGATGACGGCGTCTGGACGATCTGCCCCAACCGCGCCGGCTGCCCGGGCCAGGTGCTCATGCAGGTGAAGCACTTCGTGGGCGCGATGGACATCGACGGCTTCGGCGAGGAGACCGCGGTGCGCTTCCTCAACGAGGACGTGATCAAGGACGTCGCCGACATCTACACGCTCGACGAGGAGCGGATCGTGGCGCTCGAGGGCTTCGGCGAGATCTCGGCGCGCAGCCTGCTCGCGAACATCGAGGCGTCGAAGCAGCAGCCCTTCTTCCGCGTGCTCTACGCGCTCGGCATCCCCGGCATCGGCGGGGTGAACGCGCGCAACCTGGCGGCGCGGTTCGGCTCGATGGACGCGCTGCTCGACGCGAACGAGGAGCAGATCGTGGAGACCGAGGGGGTTGGCCCGGTGATGGCCACCACGCTGATCGAGTGGCTGTCCGAGGAGCGCACGCGCGAGCTGATCGAGCGGCTGCGCGGGCTGGGGCTACAGATGGAGCAGGAGGGCGGGGCGATCCCGGGCACCACGGGCCCGCTGGCGGGCAAGACCTTCGTGATCACGGGCACGCTGCCCAACATCTCGCGCGAGGACGCCGCCGAGCGGCTCGAGGCCGCGGGCGCGAAGGTCACGAACTCGGTGTCGAAGAAGACCTCGTACCTCGTGCTCGGCGCCGAGCCGGGCTCGAAGCTCGCGAAGGCCGAGAAGCTGGGTACCGAGATCCTCGACGAGGACGGACTGCTCGCTCTGCTCGACGGGAGCTAGATGCCGCCGGTCACGATCGAGGAGCTGGAGGCCGACCCGCACCCTCTGCTCGCTCGGCTGAGGGAGACCGAGCCGGTGGCGTGGGTGCCGGCGCTCGGCGGCTGGCTGGTCACGCGGCGCGACCTCGCGCTGGCCGTGATGCGCGACTCGGAGGCGTTCACGGTGGACGACCCTCGCTTCAGCACCGGCCAGGTGGTGGGGCGCAGCATGCTCACGACGGACGGTGAGGAGCACACGCGCCAGCGCGCTCCGTTCGCGCGCCCGTTCCGGCTCGACGCGGTGCGCGAGCGCTTCACGGCGGCGGTGGAGGGCGATGCCGACCGGCTGATCGACGCGCTCGAGCCCGCCGGCCGCGGCGAGCTGCGCCGCGGGCTGGCCGGACCGCTCGCCACGCTCACCATGGCCCACGCGCTCGGGCTCGAGGACGTGGGCGTCGACGCCATGCTCGGCTGGTACGACGCCATCGTGGACGCCACCAGCGGGCTCTCGGCCGGGCGGCCGGTGCCGGAGGCGGGCCGGGAGGCCGCGGCGGAGCTGCGCGCGGCGATCGAGGCGCGGCTCGAAGGCGACTCGCTGGTGGCGGCTGCCGCCGGCGGGCTGAGCCCCGCCGAGGTGAGCTCCAACGCGGCCGTGCTCCTGTTCGGCGGGATCGAGACCACCGAGGGCATGATCTGCAACGCGCTGCTGCATCTGCTCGGGCACGAGGACCAGCTCGCGCGAGTGCGGGCGGACCGCTCGTTGCTGGCGAACGCGATCGAGGAGTCGCTGCGCCTCGAGCCCTCGGCGGCGTCGATCGACCGCTACGCCACGCGCGGGCTGGAGTTGGGCGGCGCGACGATCGCGGCGGGCGACCTCGTGACGGTGTCACTCGCGGGCGCCAACCGCGACCCGGACACCTTCGCCGAGCCCGACCGCTTCGACATTACGCGCGAGAACGCCGGCCGCCACCTCGCGTTCGCCGGCGGGCCGCACGTGTGCATCGGGATGCACCTGGCGAGGCTCGAGGCCCACACCGCGATCGCGCGCCTGCTCGACCGCCTCACGGGGCTGCGGCTCGACCCGGAGCGCCCGGCCGCGCCGCGCGGGCTCGTGTTCCGCAAGCCGCCCGACCTGCACGTGCTGTGGGACCGGTGAGCTAGAAGCCCGGCTTGCCCACGAGCTTGGCGGAGAAGCTGATCGGCTTCTTCACGCAGCTCAGGTGGAGCAGCCGGAACGAGCCCGCGAAGCGCTTGCCGTGCAGCACCGCGTGGAGCGTGAAGGCCGGGCGCCCGCCGGCAGCCTTCGCCCGCGTCGCGTTCAGCACGGTGCCGCGCCGGCTCAGCTTGCGCCGGCCGAGGTCCACGAGCTCGAAGCCGTGGAAGCAGGAGGCGTCGAAGCTCGCGCCGGACACACCGAGCACGGAGTGCTTGCGGTCGGTCCAGATGTTCACCGGGTCGTGGTTCTTCTGCGAGGTGGTGCCCCGGTAGCGGCGCACCGGGTAGCGCGGGTAGGGCAGGTGCTTCGGGAAGACGTCCGCGGCGAACTCGAAGGTGGCGGGCGAGAGCGGCTGGTAGGGGTGGCCGCCCGGGCGGGACTGCTGCACCTGCGCGGCCGCGGTGGGCGGCTGGTTCGGCTTGCACGGATAGGTGTCGGTGTAGAGGAAGCCGTTGCTGAACAGCACCGTGCTCACCACGCCGTCGCAGCTGCCGTTCTCGGCGAACACGCAGTCCACGCGCCGCGGCGAGAGCCGCGAGCAGTCGGTCACCTGGTCCATGCAGGCGCCGCAGTCGCTCGCGAACGCGCCCGCGACGACCTTCGCGCTGTTCAGGTCGAGGGTGGTCTTCTTGGCTGCGGAGCGTGTGGCGGTGCCCGTGCCCCCGTAGGCGGCGATCGTGTTCGTCATGCGGTCCTGCACCCGGTGGGCCGAGTTCACGTTCACGAGGTTCATCAGCAGCGAGAACTCGAGCACGTCCCCGCCGCGGGAGAAGCAATAGCCCGACAGCGTGCTCACGTTGGAGAGCGTGCCGGTCTTGGCGTGGCAGCGGCCGCGTGCCGAGCCGCGCCGCATGCGGTCGACGAGCGTGCCGTCGCGTCCTGCGATGGGGAGCGAGTTCAGCAGCGCGTTGAACTCGTTCGAGGAGCGCTTGCGCTCGCCCTCGAGCAGGTCGACCACCTCCTTGGGCGCCGCCTGGTCGCGCCGGTCGAGCCCCGAGCCGTCGACCATCGATACGCGCGAGCCGAGCCGGGCGGCGTAGCGAACCGCGGCGGCGGCCCCGCGCGCGGTCGTGCCCTGCGCGCCGTTCACGGAGGCCAGGTCCTTGAGCATCGTCTCGGCGAAGAAGTTGTCCGACTCCTTGTTCTGGAGCCTCAGCACGGTGGAGAGCGGTGGCGACTGCACCGATGCGAGCACCTTCGCCTCGCCCGGCGCGCTGCCCACCGCCGACTTGGTGGTGATCCGGATGTGCCGAGCCTTCAGCGCCCGTGCCATCTGCTGTGCGGCGAACAGCGGCGGGTTGCGCTGGATCGCGGTGCCCTTGATGTTCGCGAGGCCGCGATCGAAGGTCAGGGCGCTCAGCGCCGCGCCGAGGTCGCCGTCGAAGCCGAAGCCCGAGTCCGGGATGCCGCGCAACGAATCGAAGCGCGACTCGTCGCCGATCACCCGGCCGTCGATCTCCGTGATCCCGGTGGCCTCGAGCTCGTTCGCCAGGTCCTCGATGCTCGCCCCGGCGCCGAAGAACTTCTTGATGAAGGCGCGCGTGCCGAACGTGGGGTCGCCGCCGCCGCGCAGGTAGATGTCACCGGTGTAGACGCCGGTGGCGGGGTCGGTCGTGCCGTCGCCCTCGAGCTCGGTGGGGAAGGTGGCGGCCGGTCCGAGCTTGGCGAGAATCGCGCTGCTCGTGAACAGCTTGGTGTTGGAGGCGAGGATCCGCGGCGTGTTCGAGTGCGAGCTGAACAGCACCTGTCCGGTCGTGGCATCCCGTACATAGGCGCCTGAGTGGGCGCCCGCGCCCCGCATTCCGGCCCGCAGCTGCGCGGAGATGCTTTGCGCTCCGGCCGCAGAGGGGATCAGGAGGAGGCCCAAAACCCCCGCTAGCAGCGCCAGTTTCCGCATCACGGGAAAGAACCCCCGAAGCCGTCCCGGGTAGCGGTAAGCCGGTTCATTGCCATAATCGAGTGCAGGGGCGCTTATGGGCAAGGTCGTCAAGTTAGAGAAGCCGGCGCAGAACCGGTCTGGTCGGCGGACTCGGCGTAGCCGGTCGAAGACGGCACTTGTGCTGGGCGGCGGCGGCTTCACCGGCGGCGTCTACGAGATCGGCGCCCTGCGCGCGCTCGACCTGCTGGCGGTCAACCGCAACGTCAACCAGTTCGACGTGTACGTGGGCACGAGCGCCGGCTCCTTCATCGCGAGCATGGCGGCCAACGGCGTCACGCCCGAGGAGATGATGCGCGTGGTCAACCAGCAGGTGCCCACGCCGTTCCGCGACATCGACCTCGGCACCCTGCTGCAGCCCAACTACCTCGGCTTCGCGAAGAGCGCCGCCCTGCTGCCGCTCAGGGTGCTCGGCATCGCCCGCACGCTCGCGTCCAACGTGCGCTCGGTGTCGATGATGGACATCGTGGTCGGGCTGGCGGAGGGGCTGCCCGCCGGCCTGTACGACGGCTCTGGGATCGAGCGCTACCTGGGCGAGGTGCTCGGCGACCTCGACCGCACCCCGGACTTCCGCATGCTCAGCCCCGAGCTGTACCTGCCCGCCACCGATCTCGACACGTGCGAGCGGGTGGTACTCGGCGCCGAGGGCTGGGACGACGTGCCGATCCCGACGGCCGTGGCCGCGAGCACCGCGCTGCCTATGGTCTACAAGCCGGTCGAGGTGAAGGGCCGCCACCTCGTGGACGGCGGCCTGCGCTCCACCACCAACCTCGACGTCGCGGTCGAGCACGGCGCGAAGCTCGTGATCGTGATCAACCCGCTCGTGCCGTACGTGAACGACTTCCAGAAGATGATCCCCACGATGTTCGGGAGCCGCGTCCGGCGCGTGACCGACATGGGCTTCCCGCAGATCGGCTACCAGGCGTTCAAGCTGCTCACCCACCAGCGGCTGCACGAGTCGGTGAAGCAGTGGTCCGAGAAGTACCAGGGTGTGGACATCATCCTGATCGAGCCGGAGCCCAACGACGAGCTGATGTTCGAGACGAACGTCATGAACTTCACGAAGCGGGTGGAGATCGCGCGTCACGGATTCGAGTCGGTGACGATCAAGCTCGCCAAGGACTACGACCACTTCGCCGAGGTCTGCGCCAAGCACGGCATCGAGATCTCCGCCACGCGCGTGCGCCGGGTGATGAAGCACTTCGAGAAGGAGCGGGAGCGGACGACGGCCTGGCGGCGGATTCTGGAGCAAACTACTGGGGCGTTGCTTCGCCAGGCCGAATAGCTGGTTGCTGGTTGCTAGTTGCTGGTTCTTAGTTTTTCCAGCGCGGCCAGTAGGCGGTCTGTCGCTACGGCGCCTCTGATTGATGCTCGTACGTGGTCGTCTGCTCCGAGTGGGCCGCCGGCTGCCACTTCTACGCCCTCGTTTTTGAGGTGGCCGGCCAGCTGGGAGCCGGTCAAACCGGTGGCGTGGAGCCAGACGAAGTTGGCCTGGCTCTCCGGCGCGTCGACCGGGAGGTCGTGCAGCGCGCGCTCGAGCCGGCGGCGCTGCTCGACCACGAGGTTGCGGCGGCGGTCGATCTCGTCGTCGCCGAAGCGCAGCGCGTACTCCACGGCCGCCTGGGTGAGCGCGTTCACGCCGAGCGCCGGCGCGACGGCGTCGAGCAGCCGGGTGGCGCCCGTGGCTCCCACGGCGTAGCCGCAGCGCAGCCCCGAGATGCCGTAGACCTTCGAGAAGGTGCGGACCACGAGCACGTTTTGGAGCTCGTCCACGAGGCGAAGCACGGCATCCTCGTCCTCGACGTCCTGGAACTGGATGTACGCCTCGTCCACGAGCAGTTGCACGTGCTCCGGCAGCGCACCGGCGAGGCGGCGCACCTCGTCGGAGCTGAGGTAGCTGCCGGTGGGGTCGTTGGGGTTGCAGAGCACGAGCACGCGCGTGCGGTCGGTGATCGCGTCGAACAGCGCGCCCGCGTCGGCGCGGCCGGACACCAGATCCACGGCCACGGGCCGCGCGCCGGCGCGCGAGGCCATCAATGGGTAGAGCGGGTAGGAGGGCCAGGGCGTGACGAGCTCGTCGCCCGGCGCGAGCAGGGCGAACGCTGCCGCCTGGAGCAGCTCGGCGGCGCCGTTGCCCACAACGATCTGCTCGGCGGCCACCTCGTGCTGCTCGGCGAGCAGGCTGCGGATGCCGGAGGCGTGGCGGTCGGGGTAACCGTTCACGCGCCCGCGGGCACGCGCGATCGCGGCGTTGACCACCTCGGAGTTCGGCATGTCGGGCCACTCGGTGGTGGACAGGTCGACCACCACCACGCGCTGCAGCGCGGTGGCCTTCTCCTTCGCCCGGCGCTCGCGCAGCCCGGCGTTCCACTCCTCCTGATCGATGTCCTCGAACTGCCGGTAGTAGTCGAGCAGCCCCATGCCGCGTCTACGGCGCGGAGGGCGCGACCTGCGGCCCGGGCCCGGCGATGATCAGGAACCAGAACGTGAAGCCGACGACGGCGATCCCGGCCGTGATGATGAAGATCCGCTCGAGAGCGCCCTTCTTCTGCTCGTAGCCGGCCGCGCGGCGGACGAGCTTCCACGCGTGGTCCACCCGGCGCGCGAGCGCGACCGTGACGAACAGCGTCGCGATCATGCCGAAAAACGCGCAGATGATGCCGAGGAACACCGAGCCGGTGACGTAGTCGATCTGCGAGCCCACCCACATCCAGCCGAGCGGCTGCGGGCCCCAGAGCGACAGGCAGAGCAGGCCCTCGAGGGGGAGGAGGAGCGCCGACAGCAGGCGGTCGACGGTGCGCCGCCCCTGGCCTGCCTCGACCGGCTTGCCGCGGTAGCGCAGCGGCGCCGTGCCCGGGCGGCGCCCGATGAACAGCCCGCCGGTGTCGCTTGGGTCGTTGCTGGCCATTGTCTGAGGGTGGCAGATCGAAGCGAGAACTCGCTCCGGCGTCTAGCCCGCGTACAGCGCTTCGATCTCTCCCGCGAACTTCTCGTTGACGACGTTGCGCTTGACCTTGAGCGTAGGCGTCAGCTCACCCGTCGGCTGCGAGAGATCCTCCGGGAGGATCGTGAACTTCTTGATCTGCTCGACGCGGCCCACCGCCGCGTTCACCCCGTCCACGGCCGCCTGCACCTCGGCGCGCATCTCGTCGGAGCCGGGCACGTCGTCGGGCTGTAACCCGTGCTGCTCGGCGAACGCCGGCACCTCCTCTGGATCGAGCGTGATCAGCGCGACCAGATACGGCCGCCGATCGCCGATCACCACGGCCTGGGAGATCCAGCGGTTCTGCTTGAGCCCGTTCTCGAGGTTGGCGGGCGTGATGTTCTTGCCGCCGGCCGTGATGATTATGTCCTTCTTGCGGCCGGTGATGTAGATGAAGCCGTCCTCGTCGATCGAGCCGAGGTCGCCCGTGTGGAGCCAGCCGTCGGCCAGCGCCTCGCGCGTGGCGTCCTCGTTCTTGAAGTAGCCCTGGAAGATGTTCGCGCCGCGCAGGAGCAGCTCGCCGTCGTCGGCGATCTTCGCCTCGACGCCCTGCAGCGGCTTGCCCACCGAGCCGAAGCGGAACGCGTCCGGCCGGTTGGAGCTCGCGACTGTGGAGGTCTCGGTCATGCCGTAGCCCTCCATCACGGGCACGCCACAGGCGTAGAAGAACTCGAGGATCTCCTTCGAGATCGGCGCCGCGCCGGTCACGGCCTGCCGGATGCGGCCGCCGAAGATGTTGCGCACGTTCTGGAAGAGCTTCTCCTCGCCCTGGTCGAACGTCGCCTGCAGGTCGGCCGGGATGGGCTCGCCGCGCTCCTCGAGCTGGCGGACCTTGAAGCCGGCGTCGACGTAGCGCTTGATCTCGTCCGGGTCGCCGACGCTGTTGGCGAGCGTGTAGATCTTCTCGAAGATTCGTGGCACCGACGGGAAGTACGTCGGCCTGACCTCCATGAGGTTGGGGATGATCTTCTGCGGGTCCTTCTCCCAGTAGGCGATCGCGCTGCCGATGTCGAAGCTGATGAACTGGATCAGCAGCGCGAAGGCGTGCGCGAGCGGCAGGAAGAGATAGATCACCTCGTCCTCGGCCAGGACGCCCCCCGCCTCCACCATGTCGGTGACGCGGCGGTAGTTGCCGTGCGTGAGCAGGCAGCCCTTGGGCGGGCCGGTGGTGCCCGAGGTGTAGATGTAGAGGCACATGTCGTCGTCGCCGATGGCGGCGAGACGCTCCTCGTAGTCGGAGTCCGGGCGGCGTGCGCCGCGGGCGCACAGGTCCTCGAACGAGATCGCGTCGCCGATGTCGCCGCTCGGCTCCATCACGACGATCAGCTCGAGCTCGGGCAGCTCGGCCTCGACGTGGCGGATCTTCTGCAGCTGCTCCTGATCCTCCACGAAGACCGCGCGCGACTCGGAGTGGTGGAGCACGTAGTGGCACTCCTCCGGCGAGTTGGTCTGGTAGATCGAGACGCAGGTGGCGCCGGAGCCGAGGATGCCGAAGAGGGTGTAGGTCCACTCGGGGCGGGTGTTGCTGAGGATCGAGACCTTGTCGCCCGGCCTGATGCCGAGGTCGACCAGCCCTAGCGCGATGTGCTTGACGGTCTGCGCCAGCTGCTTGTAGCTGACGTCCACCCACTCGTCGCCGACCTTGTGCTTGATGGCTGGGCGATCGCCGTGCTTGCGACCAGCGAGCGGGATCAGGTCGGCCATGGTCCGAGAGCCCGTGCTGGCCTGCGCGGCGTTCATCGTCCCAACTTCCATCTAACTCCTCCTCCGAGTTGGCTGCACGGCCAAGTCTAAGCGCAAGTGGGCGGTGCGCAGAGAGCAGTGAGCAGGGCAGTCCTCTGTGCGCACTGCTCACCGCGCACCGCGCACCTGGCAAACAAAGCGACCGCCCCAGGGCGGCCGCCGAAACTGCTGTCTCCCCTGTCAGCTGCGAGGGCTACGCCTTGGCGAGCTCCCTGCGCTGCGACTCCTTGAGGGAGGTAAGGAAAAGGGTCTTGTCGATCCGCCCCTGGAAAATCGGCACACCGAGCTCCATGCACTTGGAGATGACTTCCCTCCGTTGCATCCCCGCCTCACGGGCCAGCTCGGTGGGGGTCAGATGGATCGCCATGTACTTCCTCCCGTCGTTCGCCTGGTGCCAACAAAGACTTTATCGGTCGTAGCAGACGCCGCAACCTATTTTCCGGAAATTGGGCGGACTAACGGTCGATCCTGGCTAGCTCGTTGGAGGTAACCTGCCGCCGCAATGGCCAAACGAAAGCAAACGACCGACGCGACCTTCGTCGAGTCGCTCATGGACACCAACCTGTACTCCATGGGCGCGTACTTCGCCGACCAGCACCCGGACCTCGTCGAGGAGGTGATCGCGCAGGCGGAGGCGATCGAGGGGCAGGGGTTGCGCGGCTACGCGGAGGAGCACGACATGGGCATCGAGGCCGTGTTCGAGACGCTGCTCACCGGCCTCGCCGTGCGGTACTACAAGGCCGTGGCGTCGTGAGGGGGTAGGGGGTAGGGGATAGGTCATAGGTCATGGGTCATGGGCCTGTCCATGTCTCGCCTGTGAGGGCGCGCTCGTAGCCGATCCAGATCGAGTTCATCGCCGTGGCCACGATGCGCTTGCGCGGCACGTGCGGGTGCTCGGCCCACCACAGCGCGAGCCCCTGGAGCACCGCGCGCACCACCTCCCAGGCCATGTCGAGCGACTCGACGTCGGCGCCCGCGATGTTCTCGGCGCCGGGCTCATCACCCATGATCGGCCGGATGGCCTCGCGGCTGGCTGCGGCCACCTCGCGCCGGCCGGCCTCCACCTCCGGGTCCCCGGTGGTGTCGCGGAAGAGCATCCGCGCCGCGAACGGGTGCGACTCGATGTAGGCGAACCAGGCGTCGAACGAGCGGGCAATGCGCTCCTCCTGCGGCTCGGGACCCGGCAGGTTGTCGCGCCAGACCCGGCGGAGCTCCGCGTAGTGCCGGTCGACCAGGTGCCGATGCAGCGCGAGCTTTGACTCGAAGTGGTCGTACACGACCGGGGGCGAGACGCCCGAGCGGCGGGCGATCTCGTCGATCGAGGCGCCGTGGTAGCCGCGCTCGGCGAACAGCTCCGTGGCCGCCTGCTCGATCAGCTCGCGCCGGGCCTTGGCGGACAGTCGTCTCTTGGGTGTTGAAGTCATGGGATCTCGTGATAACCTAACGTTCACTAGGTTATGCGAACGAGCGGACGAGATCCACTTGCAATCGCCGCCGTGGCCTTCGTGGCGGCCAACCTGCTTCACACGCTCGACCACTTCCGCCAGGGGGTGAGCGGCCTCAGCACCACGATCCTCGCCGGCGGCACGGCGTTGTCGGTGCTCGCGGTGGTGGTGATGGTGATGGCGCTGCGGCGGCACCCGCGCGCGCCGGCGTTCTGCGCAGTGGTCGGCCTCTCGGGAGCCGTGGGCATCGCCTCGAGCCACCTGCTGCCGCACTGGAGCTCGCTGAGCGACTCCTATCCGGAGATCCACGCCGACGCGCTGTCGTGGGTGGTCGTGATGATCGAGATCGGCGCGGCGCTCGCGCTCGCGGTCGTGGCGATTAGCGAGCTGCGCAGGCAGGCCGCCCAACCGCAGCACGCCTGACGGGCGTCCGGCATTCTTTGCGCGGTGCGACGCGCCCTCGCCGCCTCCGTCCTCGGCCTGGCGATCCTGACCGCCTGTGGTTCGCAGAGCGCGCAGGCGCGGGTCCACCTTTCGCAGATCGGCAAGTTCAACGCGCCGATCTACGTCGGGGCTCCGAGCGGTGACTCGAAGCGCGTGTTCGTGGTCGAGCGCGCCGGCCGGATCGTCGTGGTGCGAAGCGGCCACAAGCTGAGGACGCCGTTCCTCGACATCCACAACCGGGTGTCGGGCGGCGGCGAGCGCGGCCTGCTGTCGATGGCGTTCGCGCCGGACTACTCGAAGAGCGGCCGCTTCTACGTCGACTACGCGGACACCTCGGGCGACATCAGGGTGGTGCAGTACCGGCGCTCCGCAAAGAGCCAGGACCGTGCGGTGGCCGGCTCGGCGCGCAACGTCATCAAGATCGAGCACAGCCAGTTCAACAACCACAACGGCGGCCAGCTCCAGTTCGGTCCCGACGGCTTCCTCTACATCGGCGTGGGCGACGGGGGCAGCGAGGGCGACCCGTCGGGCAACGGCCAGAACCTGGGCGTCCTGCTCGGCAAGATCCTGCGCATCGACCCGCATCCGGGCGGCGGCTACGGGATCCCGTCCGGCAATCCATTCACCGGCCGCGGCCAGCGGCGCGAGATCTACGCGTACGGGCTGCGCAACCCATGGCGCTTCTCGTTCGACCGCTCGACCGGCGCGCTCGCCATCGGCGACGTGGGCCAGGACAAGTTCGAGGAGGTCGACTACGAGCCGAAGGGCCGCGGCCTCAGTCGCAACTTCGGCTGGAGCCATTTCGAGGGCAACAGCCGGTTGAAGCGCGGCGCGACGCCGAACTACGCGCCGCCCGTGCTCGTGCGCTCCCACTCCGGCGACGGCTTCTGCGCGATCGTCGGCGGCTACGTGGTCCGCGACCGCTCGCTCGGCAGCCTCTACGGCCACTACGTGTACGGCGACCTCTGCAACTCGAGCCTCTTCTCGGTGAGACTGAGGGCCGGGCACGCGGCCGGGAACCACGCGCTCGGGCCGAAGGTGAGCAACCTCGTGTCGTTCGGCGAGGACGGCCGCGGGCGCATATACGCCGTGTCGCAGAACGGCCCGGTCTACCGCCTGGCCGGCTGAGGCCGAGCCGCTACGGCTTCGGCGCGGGCGGCTGCGCCATGTGCAGCCGGGCGTCGGTGGCCTTGATGCGCGCCTGGCCCGCGAGCTGGATGTTGTGGTAGATGCGGGCGAGCACGTCGAACACCGGCTTCTTGGTGCCGTTCTGGTCGGCCACGCCCTTCTGGTTGTAGGGCGGCTCGGGCGTCGGGTTGCCGCCGTCCCAGCCGGGCCTGACCTTGAAGTCGCGCAGGATCCAGGCGATCGCGCCGTTGATGAACGGGTGCTGGTCGAACACCTGGTTCTGGAACTGCATCCAGTCGGTCTGGAACTCGTAGGAGCCCTTCTCGTCCACCGGTCCGTCGTGGTTCGACTCCGCGCCGTACTCGGTCACGAACAGCGCGAGGCGCGGATAGAACCCGTGCATCTGGTCGAAGTAGGCGCCGGTGGCGTTGCGGTCCACGAGCTGGCCGCCGGGGCCGGGGTACCAGCCGAAGTAGTCGTTCATGCCGAGCGCGGTGAGGTACTTGGCGAAGATCGTCTGCTTGGGGATCGACGGGTAGCCGGCGATGTCCGTGGCGATCAGGCGCGTGTCGTCCATCGACCTGATCAGGGCGGTCGCGCGCTTGATGTACTCCTCCTGCCCGGACTGCGGCCGCGACGGCAGCTCGTTGCCGATCGACCAGGTGAGCACCGACGGGTGGTTCTCGTCGCGCAGGACCATGTCCTTGATGTCGGTGAGCGCCTTGTCCTGCACCGAGTGGAGCTTGAGCTGGTCCTCGCCGAGGCGGTAGACGGGCACCTCGTCCCACACGAGCACGCCGGCGCGGTCGGCCATCTCGAGGAACTCGGGGTGGAGCGGGTAGTGGACGCGCGTGATCGTCCCGCCGAGCTGGAGCAGCTGCTGGAACATCGACTTGCGGTCGGCCTCCGTGAGCGCGCCGCCCACGCCGTCCGCCACGCTCTCCTCGTGCATGCTCGCGCCGCGGAGCGTGGTGGGGATGCCGTTTATGAGCAGGCGGCCGTTGCGGACCTTGATCGAGCGGACGCCTATGTGCGCGAGCCAGCCGCCCACCTGGTGGCCGCCGAGCGAGTCGCCCGCGCGGACCGTGTAGAGCTGCGGGTCGCCCGGCTCCCACAGGCGCGGGTTCGAGATCTTCACCTTGGCGGACACCACGCGCGTGCGGTTCTTGGCGATCGTGACCGATGGGAAATGGCCGGCGAGCCCTCCCACCGACGCGTGGAAGAACACCCGCTGCCTGCGGTTCGAGACGTTGTGGAGGGTGGCTCGCATGACGACCGTCGCCGCGCAGGCGCGGCAGGGGAGGCGCGGCTGCGCGAGGAAGTCGCTGATGTCCACGCGGTCGACCTTGCGCAGGTAGACCTCGCGGAGGATGCCGCTGTAGTTCCACCAGCCGCCGCCGGGCGTGCCGTTGTCCTGGTCGATCAGCGGCGGCAGGTCGGTCTCGCTGTGGCGGCTGTCGACGCGCACCACCAGGTGGTTCACGCCGCCCTTGCGGAGCTTGTCGGCGGGCACCTCGAACGGCAGGTAGGCGCCCTCGTGCGTCCCGATCTGGCGGCCGTTCAAGTACACGCGCGCGCGGTAGTTCACGGACTCGAAGCGCACCACCCAGCTCACCGAGCGGCTGGCCTTCGGCACCTTGAAGTCCGTGCGGTACCAGCCGACGCCGCCGCGCTGGCTCGCGTCGGAGAGGTCCGTGGCGTTCCATGCATTCGGGACCGTGACGGGCGACCAGCCGGCGAGCGAACGCGAGCGTGCGAACCCCTGCGCGATGCCCTGGTCGAGCGGGTCGGCGCGGAAGTACCAGCTCCCGTCCATCAGGTAACGGCCGGTGTGCCCGTCCGTGTAGAGCACCTTCGGCTGCGGGGTGTAGACAGCGGCATGCGCCATCGCCGGCACCGCAAGAGTGGCCAGGCAGGCCAAGAGCAGCATTCGAAGGGCGCGGGACAAGGGCAGGAAGTGCAACACGGCTGGGAGGCAGAGGTTGCGAACTGGGCAGGGTAGCGGTCAGGCCAGAGGCCAAAGGCCAGAGGCCAGAGGGAACGGGCCTCTGGCCTCTCGCCTCTGGCCTAGTCCTGCGCCCCCGCCTCTTCCGCTCTATGAGCGGCCACGAGCTCCCTCAACGTCGCCTTCCCGCTGTACTTCGGCCGCCAGCCGAGCTCCTTGCGGGCGCGGTCGGTCTTCATGAGAACTTCTTTACGCACCGAGTGGATCCAGGAGAGCTGGGGCGGGGCGATCGGCAGGTGCGTGATCAACTCGGCCGTGGCGTCCACCGCGAGCTCGGGCACGGGGATCGAGTACCAGCCGAGCGCGGCGGCGAGGTCGCTGGTGCGGAGCGTGCCGCCGCCGGCGAGGTTGTACGGGCCGGGCGGGCCCTTGGCGAGCACGCCGGCGAAGAACGCCGACGCCACGTCATCCTCGTGCACGAGCTGGAAGCGCGTGCCCGGATCCGGGATCACGGGCTTGAGCAGCGGCATCGAGCCGAGCAGGCGCACCACCGCGTCGGGCATCGACTCCGACAGGCGGACGTAGGGGATCTCGTCGAGCAGCGTCTGGGCGCGCGGGCCGGCGACGATGCAGGGGCGGAAGACGTAGGCGCTCGTCCGCGTTCGCCGCTCGAGCGTGTCGGCGAGCACCCGCTCCACCTCGGCCTTCTGCGCCGAGTAGAAGTGCGCCGCCGTGCCGCGCGGCGGGATCTCCTCGGTGAGCCAGTCCGGGTTGTCCCGGTGGAAGCCGTAGGCGGCCACGCTCGACGCGTAACAGATGCGCGCGGCCCCGGCCTTCGCAGCCTCCTGGAACACGATGCGCGAGCCCTCCACGTTGAGCGCGCGGGTGGCGTCGCCGGCGGACAGGATCGCGAAGGCGAGGTGGACCACCACGTCCGCGCCCTTGACCGCGTCGCGCACCGCGGCCCGGTCCTGAACGTCGCCCCGGCGGTACTCGGTCTTCTTCCAGCCGGCGTACGCGGGGTCGAACGGGCTGCGCGCCATGCCGACGATGCGCTTGACCTGCCGCGAGCGCTCGAGCGCCGAGACGAGCGCGATGCCGAGGTCGCCGGTGGGCCCGGTTACCGCGACGGTCAGTCCGTCAGCCGGCATCGTCTTCGTAGCCCGGCTCGCCGGGCAGGAAGATCTGTGCGCGGTGCTCGTCGCTGACCACGATCCTCGGCATCACGGGCTCGACCTCGCGGCCGCGCGCGGTGTCGACCGCGTGGTCGACCGAGTCGAACTCCGCTAGCTGCTCTAGGTGCTTGATCGTGGGGAAGACGAGGACCATCTCCTCGCGTGCGAAGGCGTCGAGCGCGTCCCGCGGGCGGAGCCAGCGCACATCGACGCACTCCTCGCCGTCGCAGCGCGGGTCGGCGCCGGCCGGCACCCCCGTGACGAAGAAGCTCGTGTCGAAGCGGACCATGCCCTCCTTTGGCGTGATCCAGCGCGAGAACGGGACGAGGCTGCTCGTGTCGAGGGCGAGCGCGGCCTCCTCCTCGAGCTCGCGGCGGGCGGTCTCGGCGGCGCTGTCATCCTCGCTGTGCACCGCGCCGCCCGGGAAGACCCAGGCGCCGCCCATGAAGCGCGACGCGGGATTGCGCTGTACGAGCAGCACCTCGGGACCGTCGGTGCCCTCGCGCAGGACGATCACGGACGCCGCCTTGCGGGCGGGCGTGACCTCCTCCCCGGTGTTGAGCTGCTCCCCGGTGAAACGTGCGGGATCGAACTCCATGAGACCGGCGGAGCCTACTCTCGCTAACCTGCTCGGGTCGTGGAGGCGGCAACTCAACAGCTGTGGATCTGCGAGTCCTGCGGGTTCATCTACGACCCCGCCGAGGGCGACCCGGACGGCGGTGTTCCCCCGGGAACGCCGTTCGAGGACATCCCTAGCGACTGGTTCTGCCCGGTCTGCGGGGCGCGCAAGAAGGACTTCAGCCCGTACGACGGCTAGCGCCGCCTGGTGGGGCGTCTACCCGCTGGGCGAGCGCATGCGGCGACTGCGCCAGGATCAAGCCGGCTGCGCCCAGCACCTCAGCCCGCTCGCCGAGTGCGCCCGCCACGACCCTGACGGCGGCCGCGGACGGGCCAACAGCGTGGCGCTCGATGCCGCGCTGGATCGGATCGAGCAGTACCGGCCCGGCGGCCGCGAGGTCGCCGCCCACGACCACCAGCTCCGGGTTGAGTAGGTTCACGAGCGCCGCCAGGGTCCGCCCCACGGCGTCGCCGGCCTCGGCCACCGCGCGGCGGGCACCGCGATCGGCGGTTGCCACCAGCTCGAGCAGCCGCGCCACGCTCACCGGCTCGCCGCCGCTGCGCTCGAGGAGGGAGGCGATCGCCACCGGGCTCGCGATCGTTTCGAGGCAGCCGCGGTTGCCGCAGCGACAGATCAGGCCGCCCTCGTCGGCGAGCGCGTGGCCGATCTCACCGGCGAGGCCCCAGTGCCCCTGGTAGGGACGGCCCTCGAGGATCAGGCCGGCGCCGATTCCCGCCGAGAGGCGGATGTAGACGAAGTCATCCACCTCGCGCGCTGCGCCGAAGGCCTTCTCGCCGAGGGCTCCCACGTTGGCGTCGTTCTCGAGCTGCACCCGGAGCTCGAGCCGCTGCTCGAGCTCGGCAGCGGGCTTCAGTCCGCGCCAGCCCGGCAGGATCCCGTCTGCCTCGAGGTCGCCCGTGAGCTTGTTGATCGGCGCCGCCAGCCCCATCCCCACGCCGAGCACGCGTTCGTGCGCGATGCCCGCGCCGCCAAGTGCGTCGGCGACCATTCGGTGGGCAAGGTCGAGGCTCTCGCGCGGAGCGTGATCGACCTCGGCGGGCGACCAGTCGTCCGCAAGTGACCGACCTGACAGGTCGCAAACGGCGACGCGGATGTGCCGGTGTCCGAAGTCCACGCCTACCGCGAACGCCGCGTCCGGCACAAGCGACAGAAGCACGGGCGGGCGCCCGAAACCACGCGGCGAGGGATCCTCAGCGCGTTCCTCGCGCTCGTGTACCACCCCCGCGTCGCGCAGCTCCTCGACGAGCGTGGAGACCGTTGCGCGCGAGAGCCCGGTGGAACGCGCGAGCTCGGCCCGGCTCGAGCCCGGTCGGCGGTAGAGCGTCTCGATCACGCGGAGCCGGTTCATCTGGCGCAAACTGAGGGAAATCTGGTCGCGATTCATCGCCTATCTGTACCTAAGTTCAAGACAGAAACGCCGTATTTCCGTCAGCTGTGGCCCAGGATAGGCGCTTTGGAGGCGGATTCGCGCCCTGCTCCGTTGACTTTTGTCAAGGACTGAACTAAAGTCCCGGCCGCTCGGTCGCCTTGTGCGGCCGGACACAAGGAGAGTCACGGACCCACGGGAGGGGAGTCCGGATGGGAGGCCAGCGCACCGGAAGCCGTTCGACCGCGGAACTGCCGCGGCCACAGTGCGCGCGCCGCTCCGCACCGGTCGTCCCGCCGACCCGGACCGGCCGCACCCGGTTGCGGCACCGCGGCGCTCTCGAACCCTCTTTTCAAGGAGCTCCGCGCATGACAAAGCGGTCCCTACTCATCGGCCTCATCGCCGCCCTCCTCGTGGCTGTGTCGGCGCCCACCGCACTAGCCGCGCACTCGCGCCGCTCGTCCGGGACGCCGATCTACTTGAACCCGTCCTACTCCTTCCAGGAGCGTGCGGCCGACCTCGTGTCGCGCATGACCCTGGCTGAGAAGGCCTCACAGATGGTCAGCAGCCAGGCGCCCGCGATCCCGCGGCTCGGCATCCCCGCCTGGGGCTGGTGGAACGAGGCGCTCCATGGCGTGTCGCGGCTGCAGCTCGAGCCGAGCGGAAACGCCACCACGCTCTTCAACACCACCTCGTATCCGATCGACCTCTCGATGGGCTCGAGCTGGGACCCGGGGCTGATGTATCGGGTGGCTAGCCAGATCTCCGATGAGGCCCGTGAGGTGGCGCCCGACAACTCCCGCGACCTCGACTTCTACTCGCCGACCATCAACCTGGCGCGCGACCCGCGCTGGGGTCGCAACGACGAGACGTACAGCGAGGATCCGTTTCTCACGGCCGCGATGGCGTCGCAGTTCGTGGACGGCATGGAGGGCAAGGACCTGAACGGCGGCCTGCTACGGCAGGGCGGCGGCTACCTGAAGACGATCACGACGATCAAGCACTTCGCCGCCAACAACAGCGAGGTGAACCGCCTGACGGGCTCCTCGAACATGGACGAGCGAACGCTGCGCGAGTACTACACGGCGCAGTTCAAGCGCATCATCGAGCACTCGCAGCCGGGCTCGATCATGTCCTCCTACAACGAGGTCAACGGCGTGCCGGCCGCCGCCAACGTGCACCTGATGGATACGCTCGCCCGCGAGACGTTCGGCTTTCAGGGCTATTTCACCTCCGACTGCGACGCGATCTACGAGATTCAGAACGGCCACCACTGGCAGCCGCCCAGCTGGACCCGCCCGCTCAACGAAGTCGAGCGCCACGCGTTCGCGATGAGCGCCGGCGAGGACCTCGACTGCAACGCCGGCTACCACGACCAGTACAGCTACGCGAACACCGTGCCGACGGCGGTGCAGCAGCACATCAAGACGCAGACGGACACCTTCAACGAAGGCGACGTGGACACCGCTCTGGTGAGGCTCTTCACGGCGCGCATGAAGCTCGGCGAGTTCGACGACGTGAGTTCCGAGCCGTGGGTGAAGGCCGCTCGCGCGCGCTTGCCCGAGGGCAGCTGGACCAACTCGGACTCGAACGGCGCGGTGACCGAGACGCCCGCGCGCCTGACGCTCGCGCGTGAGGCCGGCGATAAGAGCCTGGTGCTCCTGAAGAACTCGGCCACCACCCGCAAGGACGGCTCCGCCGGCGAGCTGCTCCCGATCCGCGTGCCGCGCAGCGGGCCGTTCCGCGTGGCCGTGATCGGCCCGTTCGCCAACCCGAGTGACATGTACCTGGGCGGCTACTCGAGCACCCAGGGAAGCGCGGGCGCAGCCAAGGAGGTGAGCGCCTACGCCGGGCTGAAGAGGGCGATCCAGGCGATCGACCCGGACGCCGTCGTCGACTTCTACAACGGCTTCACCGGCGCGGGCAGCAGCGCCAATACGTTCACGAACATCGATCCCGCGGCCGTGAATGCGGCGGCGAACTATGACGACGCGATCGTCTATGCAGGCACCGACTCGACGACCGCCGCCGAGGACGGGGACCGCAGCAACCTGGCCCTCCCCGGTGCGCAGGCCGACCTCATCAACCAGGTGGCGGCGCGCAACCCCAACACCGTGGCGGTGATGGAGACGATTGGCCAGGTGGACGTGACCAGCTTCGAACCGAACGTGGCCGCGATGGTCTGGAGCTCGTACAACGGCGAGCGCAAGGGCGACTCGCTCGCGGACGTGCTGCTCGGCGACTACAACCCGAGCGGGCGCCTGCCGTTCATGTGGTACCGCAGCATGACCGAGATCCCTCCGATCACCGACTACGCGATCCGTCCGGAGGGCGGCAATCCCGGCAGGACCTACATGTACTTCAACGGTGCCCTGTCGTACCCGTTCGGATACGGCCTGAGCTACTCGAGCTTCAAGTACTCGCACCTGCGCATCGACCGCACGCGACTCAGTCCGGATGGAGTCTTCCGCGCGACCGTGGACGTGACGAACACCGGGCCGGCGGCCGGCCGCGACGCCGTGGAGCTGTATGTGACGACGCCGGACGCACCCTCGTCACTCGAGCGCCCGCACAAGCGGCTCGAGGCCTTCCGCCAGGTGTCGCTCGATCCTGGGCAGACGCGCTCGGTGACGATGCCCGTGAAGGTCGGCGACCTGGCCTTCTTCGACGAGGCGCAGAACCGCTACGTGGTCGATCAGGGGCGCTACGGCGTCCAGATCGCGAGCTCGAGCGCGGACAGCGACGTGCAGCAGCAGGGCGTCGTGAGCGTCAGCGGTCGCCAGCGCGAGCTCCCGCAGGTGGTGACCATCAAGCCGACCATGCGTGGCGACGCCGCGCGCGACGTGGCCACGCGGGTGATCTTCCCGGTGGGCGCGACGGTGGTGCCGCACGTGACGGTCGCGATGGACGACGAGAGCCTCTACGGCTACATCACGAAGGGCGCGAGCACGCCGCTCCCACGCGGATTGAGGTTGAGCTTCACGAGCGACCACCCGGATGTGGTGGCGATCGGCCACCGCGGGGGCATCCGCACTCTGCGTGAGGGCGTGGCGACCGTGACGGTGACAGCGAGCTATCACGGCCTCCGGCGCTCTACGAGCTTCCCGTTGAGGGTGATGGGCGGCTAGGCCGCCTTCAACTCCCGGCGGGAGGTGGCCTCGACGATCGCCTCCCAGACGATCACGACGAGCCGCTCGAGGTCCTGCTCGGAGATCGCGAGCGGCGGCATCAGCACCACGACGTCGCCCAGCGGGCGCACGATCGCGCCACGGCGGCGAGCCTCGAGCGTGACGCGATGGCCCATCCGCTCCTCGGGCGCGAATCCGCCAAGTTCGATCCCCACCATGAAGCCGCGGCGCCGCACCTCGCCCACCATCGGCAGGTCCACAACCGGCTCGAGCAGGCGACCGAGCAGTTCGAGCTTTGCCTGCAGCCGCTCGAGCGTGCGCTCCTCCTTGAACACGTCGAGCGTGGCGAGCGCGGCCGCGCAGGCCAGCGGGTTGCCCGTGTACGTGTGGCCGTGGAAGAAGGTGCGGAAGTCCTCGTGCTCGCCCATGAAGCCCTGGTAGATCCGCTCCGTGGCGAGCGTCGCGGCGAGCGGCAGGTAGCCGCCGGTGATGCCCTTGGCCACACACAGCAGGTCGGGGGTGACGCCCTCGTGCTCGCAGGCGAACATGCGCCCGGTGCGGCCGAAGCCGACCGCCACCTCGTCGCAGATCAGCAGAACCCCGTGGCGGTTGCACAGCTCGCGGACCTCGCGCAGGTAGCCCTCTGGGTGCACGATCATCCCGGCCGCCCCCTGCACGAGCGGCTCCATCATCACCGCGGCGATCTGGCCGGGGTGCTCGTCGAGGATCAGCGCCATGTGCGAGGGGTCGCCCGGGGTGGCCTTGAAGGTGTCGAACAGGAGCGGGCGGTACATCGTGTGGAAGAGGTCGATGCCGCCCATCGACACGGAGCCGATCGTGTCGCCGTGGTAGGCGTCCCGCAGCGAGACGAAGCGCGTCTTGTTGCGGTGCTCGGGCCCCTGCTGCTGCCAGTACTGGAACGCCATCTTGAGCGCGATCTCCGTGGCGGTGGAGCCGCTGTCGGAGTAGAAGACGCGCGCGAGCCCGGGCGGCGCCAGCTCTACGAGCCTGCGCGCGAGCTGGATCGCCGGCGGGTGGGAGAGGCCGAGCATCGTGCTGTGCGCGACGGTTTGGAGCTGCGCCTGCACCGCCTGGTCGATGCGCGGGTGGCGGTGCCCGTGGACGTTGCACCACAGCGACGAGACGCCGTCGATGTAGTGGCGGCCCTCGGTGTCGATCAGGTCGGTGCCCTCGGCGCGCTGGATGATCAGCGGCTCCTCCTGCTCCCAGCCGCGCTGTTGCGTGAAGGGGTGCCAGAGGTAGCGGCGGTCGTCGGCGGCGAGGCTCACTGCGCCCGCAAGGTAGCTCGCGGGCAGGTCGGAAAGGAGCGCTACGGCCGCTGGGCCGCGGTGGCCGCCGTCGCGTCGGCCAGCCGCACCGGTGCGCGCAGTCGCACGGTGGCGTCCACGGCCACCGCGCCCTGCTCGTGCACGAGCACTGGGTTGAGCTCGATCAGCTCGGCGTCGAGCGCGAGCAGCGCCTCGCCGGTGGCGTGGGCGAGCCGCGCCGCCGCGCCGATGTCGAGTGGCGTGCGGCCGCGCCCACCGGTGAGCAGCGGCGCGGCGCGCAGCGAGCGGATCGCCTGCTCGATCCGGCCGGGGCCGGCAGGCAGCGGGACGATCGCCACGTCGTCGAGCAGCTCTGTCCAGACGCCGCCGAAGGCGACCACGAGCGCCGGCACCACCGCGTCGCGCCGGGCCGCCACGAGCAGCTCCGGGCCCGGGTCCGCCATGCGCTCCACGAGCACGTCGCCCACCATCGCGGCGAGGCGGCGGTAGGCGGCGCGGACATCGTCCGCGGTCCTGAGGTCGATCTCGATCGCGTGCAGCTCGCTCTTGTGCTGGATGTCGGGCCCGGTGAGCTTGAGCGCGACGCGGCCGCCGAGGCGCGTGAAGGCCTCGAGCGACTGCTCCTCGTCGTGCGCGAGCTCGCCCTCGACGACGGTCACGCCGTGCTCCCGCAAGAGCTCCTTGGAGTCGTGCTCGGAGAGCCAGCCGCCGGGCTCGCGCGGCGCGCTGCAGGCCGCCGCGATCTGGCGCAGGCGCGCGGGGTCGCCCGCGGGCGCGCCGAGCGCCGACGCGCACACGAGTCCGGCGTGGATGCCGGCCACCGCCGGCACGCCCGCCTCGGCAAAGCGCCAGGCCGCGGCGTCGTCGAGCAGCTCGGGCAGGGTGGAGGCCACCATCGTCGGCACCGGGCTGCGCTCGGCGCCGGCCATGATGCCCTCGCGCACCGCGCTCCAGGAGGCCTCGACCGCGCCCTCGAGGTCGGCCGGCTGGTCGTAGAAGACGAGCACGCGGTCGATGCTCGAGTCCTCGCCCACGGTGCGCACGAGCTCGGTGAGCGCCGGGGCGTCGCCCCAGATCATCGCCGTGTAGTCGAGCGGGTTGGCGATCGTGGCCGCCACCGGGAGCTGCTCCGCCAGCCGCTCCCGCGTGGCGGGCGCGAACGCCGGCAGCTCGATGCCCAGCCGCGAGGCTTCGTCCGCGCCGAGGCTCGAGTCGCCACCCGAGCAGGTGAGGATCGCGAGCCGGCCACCCGGGCGCACAGCGCTCGGAACCGCGAGCGCCTTGGCCAGCTCGAGCAGCTCGTGCACGTCGCTCGCCCAGACGGCGCCCGCCTCCTCGACGAGCGCGCGGAATACGCGCTGGTCGCCGGCCAGCGCGCCGGTGTGTGCGGCCGCCGCCGTCTGGCCCGCCTCGGACGTGCCGACCTTGAGCACCGCCACGCGTATGCCGCGCTCGGCGCACGCGGCCAGCGCCTCGCACAGGCGCGCGCCGTCGCCGTCGTCCTCGAGGTAGAGCGCGATCGAGCGCACGTCCTCCTCGCCGGCGAGGAACTCGATGTAGTCGGCCGCGGACAGCACGGCCTGGTTGCCGCACGACACCACGCTGTGGAAGTGCAGGCCGCGGCGCGTGGCCAGCGCGTTCACCGCCACGTTGCCGCTCTGCGAGACGAGCGCCACATGGCCCGGCTCGAGCGGCCGCAGGGCGTCGCCCCACAGCGCCGCGCGCGAGCGCAGCGCCACGATCCCGTTGCCGTTGGGCCCGCACACGGGCAGCCCGTGCTTGCCCGCCGCCTCGACGAGCGCGGCCTGGTACTCGCGCCCCTCCGCCACCTCGGCGAAGCCCGCGCTGAACACGACCGCCCCGCCGCAGCCCGTGCGGCCCGCCTCCTCGACCACGTCCGCCACGGCGGCCGCCGGGATCGCCACCACGAGCGCGTCCACCGGCTCCGGCAGGTCGCTCACGCTGGGGAAGCACGGCTTGCCGTGCGCCTCGGTGCGCTTGGGGTTGACGCCGTAGACGGCGCCCTCGTAGCCGATCGCGTCGAGGTTCTCGAGCGTCTGGCTCGAGTAGCTGCCGGGACGCTCGCTCGCGCCTACGACCGCGATCGAGGCGGGACGGAAGAGGCGTGTGAGGTCCGCCATCGAGGGCTAGTGAATCACCCGCTCGACCCCGCGGCGCTCGAGCGCGCGGGCGATGATCAGCCGCTGGATCTCGCTCGTGCCCTCCCAGATCCGGTCCACGCGGAGTTCACGCAGGAAGCGCTCGGCCGGGTTGCTGCGCAGGTAACCGCGGCCGCCGAACACCTGCACGGCGCGGTCGGCGCAGCGCCAGGCGGCCTCGCTGACGAACAGCTTGGCCATCGACGCCTTGGCGTGGATCACCTTCAGGTCGGCGTCGGAGTCGACCATGCGCGCCACCTCGAGCGCGAGCAGGCGCCCGACGGCGGCGTCCGTGGCGGAGTCGGCGAGCGGGAACGACACGCCCTGATGGTCGAAGATGCGCGAGCCGCCCTGCACGCGCTGGAGCGCCCACGACGTGGCCTCGTCGAGCAGGCGCCACATCGCGCCGAGCCCGTGCGTGGCGATGCCGAGTCGCTCCTCGGTGAACCACGCCCGCTGCAGCTCCTCGCCGTTGCCCACGCCGCCGACCACCGCGTCCTCCGGCAGCTCGACGCGGTTGAAACGGATCGTCGGGTGGCCGTGCGGGTAGTTGTGCGTGTAGTCGGGGTTGTCGACCATGTCGATCCCCGGCGTGGCCGGGTCGACCAGGAACAGGGTCGGCAGCTGCGCGCCGTCCTCGAGCACGTTCGCCATCACGATGATCACGTTGGCGACGTCGCCCGAGGTGACGAACCACTTCTCGCCGTTGATCGCCCAGCCGGCGTCGGTGCGCGTGGCGGTGGTCTCGATCGTCGACGGGTCCGAGCCCGAGTTCTCCTCGGTGACCGCGTAGGCGGTGTCGCCGCCCTCGCCGCGCAGGATCGGCCGCAGGTAGCGGTCCACCTGCTCGGGCGTGCCCTGGGTGAGCACGTTGTAGGCGTTCGGCACGTGCCAGTGCAGCCCGTTGGTCACACGGCCGAACTGCTCGTTGACGAGGAACCACTCGAGCATCGTCCAGCCCTGGCCCCCGACGTCGGGGGAATGCCTGCCGCCCTGCAGGCGCGCCGCGATCGCCTCTTGGCGGATGCGCGCGACGGTCTCATCGGGGAGGCGGCCGCCGCGCTGCTCGGCCTCGTGCTCGAGCGGCATCAGCACGCCCTCGACGAAGGCGCGTGCCCGCGCCTGTAGCTCGAGCTGCTCCGGGGTGAGCTCGCCGGAGGCAGTGGGGGACAGGGATGTGGTCATGCGGAACCTCCGAGTCGTTTGCGCTCCTCGGCCGTGCGCGCCGCCGCCCGTCCGGGCAGGCCGAGGAGAAGGTTGTGGTGGTTGGCGATCACTTCGATGGCCAGCTCGCGGGCGCTGACGACGGCCGGGTCGGTGTCGTTCTCCGTGACGTCGATCAGCTTCACCGCCTCGCTGAGATGTGCGAGCCAGTCGCGCTGCCCGCCGTGCAGCACGATGCGCTCGATGCGGGCGCGCTCGTGCTCGATTGCGGCGGGGGTCGGCACGCCGCCATGGCGCAGCGTCGCGAGCGCGGCCGGGAGCTCGCGCTCGGGCTCAGGGGTGACCGAGAGCCAGTTCTGCTGGACGGCACGGAGGGCCATGACCGGGTAGACTAACATCAACTGACTACAAGATCAGGATTGGCCTATGCACACTGTCTCAACACCCGCCGTCAGCACGTCCACCTCGATCCGCGGCGAGGCACTCGAGCCCGCTCTGTACCTGGATCCAGCGGTCGCCGAGCGCGAACAGCGGCTCATCTTCGAGCGCACCTGGCAACTCGCCGGGCACATCGCGCAACTGCCGAACCCGGGCAGCTACATCACGGCCTGGGCGGGCAACCAGCCGGTGCTCGTGGTGCGCAGCGAGGAGGGCGAGCTGCGCGCCTTCCGCAACGTCTGCCGCCACCGCGGCTCGATGCTGCTCACGGGCTCCGGCCAGTGCAAGGCCGCGATTCGCTGCCGCTACCACGGCTGGACCTACCGCCTCGATGGCGAGCTGATCGGCGTGCCCGAGGGGCGCGCGTTCGGCGACAAGCTCGACAAGTCGGCGCTCGGCCTGCTGCCCGCGCGCGTCGAGCAGATGTGCGGCCTGCTGTTCGTCAACCTCGACCCGCAGGCGCCGTCGCTCGCCGACACCGTCGGCGACCTGCCGCAGCGCCTCGCGCCGTACGGGATCGACAAGCTCGAGCACTTCTCGCCGTATCGCGGCGAGCAGCCGGCCAACTGGAAGGTGATCGTCGACAACTACCTCGAGGGCTACCACGTGCCGATCGCCCACCCGGGCCTGATGCGCCTGCTCGACTACAAGAACTACACGGTCGAGCTGACCGACAACTACGTCTGGTTCGACGCGCCGCTGCGCGACAACCCGACCGGCAACCGCCTGGCGCGCCTCTACTCCCGGCTCGCTCAGCCGATGCCACAGCTCGGCGAGGAGCACGGCCGCGTCTGGCGCTACGTGTTCATCTACCCCAACACCACCCTCGACCTCTATCCCGACCAGGTCGACACCTGGCAGATCCGGCCGAACGGCGTCGGGTCGGTGCACGACAGCTACGACTGCTACCGGGCGCCCGGCGCCGGGCCGCGGACGCGGCTCGTCCAGAAGATCAACCACCGCTTCAACACCGAGGTGCTCGACGAGGACATCGACCTCGTCGCGAACGTGCAGCGCGGCCTGGCCACGCGCGACTACAAGTGCGGGCCGCTGTCGGCGCGCGAGGCCGCGGTGGGCTGGTTCGCCGACCGCGTGCGCGCCGACCTCGCCACCGCCGGCCCGTGAGCGAGGGCGGCGCTCGCGAGCGAATCCTTGCCGCGGCGGTCGACCGCATCGCCAGCGACGGGATCGATGACGTCCGCATCGCGCGCATCGCGATGGATGCGGGCGTCTCGACCGCGCTCGTGCACTACCACTTCGCCACCCGCGAGGCACTGCTCGCCGAGGCGCTCGAGTACTCGTTCGAGCACGCCGGCGACGTCCGGATCGAGGAGGACGAACGGGCGGTCGAGGATGCCGGGTCGCACGCCGAGCGGCTGGCGATCATGGTCGAGCAGTGCCTGCCGAGCTCGGCCAGGCGCGAGCTCGACTGGGTGCTGTGGGTGGAGCTCTGGCTGCGCGCGGTGCGCCATCCGGAGCTGCGCCCGACCGCCGAGCACCTCTACGCGCGCATGCGCAAGTGGTTCGCGAACGCGATCGCGGAAGGCATCGAGGCCGGCGAGTTCCAGGACTGCGATCCGGGGGCCGTCGCCGACCGCGCGCTGGCGCTGATCGACGGCTTCGGCGTGCGGGCACTGCTCGGGGATTCCGAGGTGTCGCTCGACCGCGCGCGGCGCGAGATCGGGGCTGTGCTGGCCACCGACGTCGGCGTGGGCGAGCAGCTGCCGTTCCCCTCGTTGCGGGCCTAGCCGACCGCCGCTTCGGCCGCGTCCGCGAGGTCCGGCAGGTCGCCGGCGTGTCGCGGGATGTGGCGCCAGACAACCGCGCCATCCACGTCGACCGCGAACGTCCCCGCCTGCTGCCAGCGGCTGCCGGCGGGGTGGCGGTTGCGGATGCCTTTGCAGGCGAGTCTGGCCACGGCGCCCAGCGAGCGTCGCCCGGCGAAGTGCCCGAGGCTGCTGAGGCCGAGTCCCCAGGCGCCGTAGACGGCGCGGCGTTCGTCGATCACGAGCCGGACGTGGTGGCTCGCGCCCACGGTGGCGCACCAGCGGTCAGTGGCCTCGAGCGGCGCGTGGCTGACCGCGATCCAGTCGACGTCCGGACGCTTCTCCGCCTCCTCGGACAGCGCGCGCATCGTCGCCTCGGCGAACGGGCAGCCGACGTGGCGCAGGAACGCCACCACGGCCGGACCGCGCACCTCCCCGAGCGGCTCCGCAATGGGCGCAGGGGCAGCCAGCCCGGGCAGCGCTCCGACGGGCACTCTGTGCGGTGGAAGAAAGGTGCGAGGATCCATGCTGCGCGAACGCGAGCGGGTCCAGCCAGTCGCCCGCTCCGAAGGAGGAGGAGCGATGGGCTACAGAAAGTATCCGCTCGGCAGCCACGACGAGATGCGTGCACAACATCGGTGGGAGGTTCCCGAGCGTTACAACATCGCCGCCGACGTATGCGACAAGCATCCCGCGGACAAGCTGGCGATGATCTGGGAGGACTGGCGCGGCAACGAGCGCCAGGTGACGTTCGGGGAGCTACAGGGGTTGTCGAACCGCTTCGC
>DASXNY010000068.1:0-3762 GCA_036494715.1 Thermoleophilaceae bacterium | reverse complement strand
TGGCGGAGCCGAGCTAACAGCTCACCGCGTTATCGGCCGCCCTCGCCATCGCTCGGCGGGGGCGGCCACTTGAGACCCGCACCGAAGGAAAGGAAAGACACACCGCATGGCGACAATCGACGAGACACACGACAGCGCCGGCGAAGTTCTCGCGCGCGTCGAGGCCGAGGGAGTGGAGTTCGTCCGCTTTTGGTTCACGGACATTCTCGGCCAGATCAAGTCGTTCGCGGTCGGCGCCGAGGAGCTGCCGGGCGCGCTCGAGGAGGGGATGGGCTTCGACGGCTCATCGATCACGGGCTTCAACCGCATCGAGGAGTCGGACATGGTCGCAATGCCCGACCCGTCCACCTTCAAGCTCCTGCCCTGGCGCAAGGAAAACCCGGTTGGCCGCATGTTCTGCGACGTGCTCACGCCCAGCCGGGAGCCCTACGAGGGCGACCCGCGTTACGTCATGAAGCGGGCGCTCGACCGCGCCGCGGACATGGGCTTCGACCACTACTACCTCGGCCCTGAGCTCGAATTCTTCCTGTTCGAGAACGACGAGGGCACCGAGGTGCTCGACAAGGGCGGCTACTTCGACCTCACGACGCTCGACGTGGCCTCCGACTTCCGCCGCGACGCGGTGCGCACGCTGCGCGAGCTCGGCATCCCGGTGGAGTACACGCACCACGAGGTCGGCCCCTCGCAGCATGAGATCGACATGCGCTACGCCGAGGGCCTGACCATGGCGGACGCAACCATGACCTACCGGATCGCGGTGAAGGAGGTGGCGATGCAGCACGGCTGCTACGCGACCTTCATGCCGAAGCCGCTGTTCGGCGAGAACGGGTCCGGGATGCACACGCACCAGTCGCTGTTCACGGGCCCGAAGAACGCGTTCTTCGATCCGGACGACCCGTACTACCTCTCCGACGTCGGCAAGTCGTTCATCGCCGGCCAGCTGCGGCACGCCCGTGAGCTGGCGGCGCTGTTCGCCCCGTCGGTGAACTCGTACAAGCGCCTCGTCCCCGGTTACGAGGCGCCGGTGTACATCGCATGGTCGCGGCGCAACCGCTCCGCGCTCGTGCGGGTGCCCCTGTATCACCCGGGGAAGGAAGCGGCCACCCGCGCCGAGCTGCGTTGCCCGGATCCTTCCTGCAACCCGTATCTCACGTTCGCTGCGCTGCTGCAGGCGGGCCTCGAGGGGATCGAGATGGGCTACGAGCTCCCCGATCCGATCGAGAGCAACCTGTACGACCTCAGCGACTCCGAACGGGCTGCGCTGGGGGTCGGGCAGCTGCCGGAGACCCTGGGTGAGGCGATCGAGGAGATGGCCCAGTCGGAGATCGTCGAGCGCGCGCTCGGCGGTCACATCTTCTCGCGCTACATCGACCTGAAGAGGGCCGAGTGGTCGGACTACCGCGTGCAGGTCACGCCGTGGGAGCTCGACCGCTACCTGGCGGTGACGTGACCCTTGTCCGTGACAAGTCCTGAGCCGCTTCCCTCGCCGCGCGGCGCTCATCTCCAGATGGTGGGCGCCGTGCTGGCGGGCGAGGGGCTCGAGCGGATCGCGGAGATCGCGTCCGAGCACGTGGGCGCGCCGGTGGCCGTGGTGGTGCCGCGCGTGGGCGCGGCGGTGGATGCGTGGTCGCGCTACGAGCGCTACGTATCGTCGCGGCTCGCCGGCGGGCGGCCCGACCGGCCCGAGGACGTGGTGGCCGAGGTGCCGATCAGCTCCGGCGGCAAGGACCTCGGCGCCGTGCTGATGCTCGGTCCGGGCGTGGCCAACGCCGGCGAGTACCTCCACGTGGCGGCGGTGGCAGCGCTGACGGAGGTCGCCGTCGTGGAGGCGCGCGAGGAGACCGAGCAGCAGCTCCGCGGCTCGTTCATCGAGGAGCTGCTCAGGCGTGAGGAGCTCGACGAGGAGGACGTGATGCGCCGGGCCCGGCGGCTCGGCACGGACCTCAGCGACGGTGCCGTGGCGCTGTGTGCGGTACCGACGGGCCGGGCGCCGGGACGCCTGCTCGCCGTGATCGCGGCCGAGCGGCCGGACGCGCTTGCCGAGGCGGTGGGGGAGGACCGCGTCTACGCGATCCTGCCCGGCTCGTTCGAGGCGGCGCGCAAGCTGGCCGGGCGGCTGAGCACCCAGGCCACCGTTGGGCTTTCGTCCCGCTACTCGAGCCCGCGCGAGCTGCGCCTGGCGGTGGAGGAGGCCGAGCTCGTACTCGACGTGCGGCTCGTGGGTGGCCACCCGGATCCAGAGGCACTCGAGGGCGGCACCTACCGGCTGCTGTTCCGCGCCTTCGCGAGCGACCCCGAGGAGGTGCGCAGCTTCTACGAGGACACAGTCGCGCCGCTCGTGCGCTACGACGAGCAGTACTCCACCGACCTGCTGCACACGCTCGACGCCTACCTCTCCAACGACTGCAACATGAAGGCCACGGCGGCCGCGATCCACGCGCACCGCCATACGGTGAGCTACCGCCTGGACCGCATCCGCGAGCTCACGCAGCTCGACCCGGCGCGCAGCGAACACCGCGAGCGCCTAGGCGTCGGCATCAAGGCGTATCGGATCCTTGCGCCCGCGCTTCCTCGATAAGCGCGGAATTTGCCTAAGAAAGCGGAGCCAAACGCGTCCGCTGGTGTTTACTAGGCACCCTGGCCTCGTCCCGTCTACCTAGGCGCACGTTTGCCGCCGCGCTCGCCGCATCCGGGTTGCTCTTGCTGGCCCCGTCTGCGCACGCGGCGAGCACGAACGTCACGCCCAAGATCGTGAACGGCGGCAACGCTTCCGTGACGGACTTTCCCTTCCAGGCGCTGCTATACGTGACGGGCAGCGACCCGGCCAGCCCCGCGGGCCACCCGGAGAACAACGGCGGGCGCTTCTGCGGCGGCGTGATCCGCGACGCCACCCACGTGATCACCGCGGCTCACTGCGTCTACGACGCCTTCAACCCCGGCCAGATCGACAACCCGGCGGACGTGTCGGTGCTGGTGGGCACGGACGACCTGGCTCCTCAGGACGGCACGGCCGAGTCGGCCGCGGCCTCGAGCCTCTCGTTCGACCCGAACTACGACCCGGATCTCAGCCTGCACGACCTCGCGCTCGTCACGCTGGCTACTCCGCTCTACAACACGCCGACCGCCCAGATCGCGCCGTTCAGCGGGTTCGTGACCAACGCCGAGCTCGAGGCGAGCTCGCAGCTCACGGTGAGCGGCTGGGGCGACACGCATTCCGAGCCAGGCAGCGGCTCACAGACGCCGGTCTTCCTCAACCATCTCCAGTCCGCGCAGGTGCCGTTCGTTCAAGACCAGACGTGCTCGAGCGACTACACGTTCCTCGACACGGACCTCGTGTTCTGCGCGGGCGACGCTCCCGGCCCGACGATCGCCGACTCGTGCCAGGGGGACAGCGGCGGCCCGATCGTGTTCGACACCTCTACGACACCGTCGCACCAGTACGTGCTGGCCGGCCTCGTCGACTCCGGCTTCGGCTGTGCGCAGCCTCACTTCCCCGGCATCTACACGCGCCTCGACAACACGGACCTGCAGGTGTGGGCGAACGGCAACCCACCCGGTGCTCCCAGCCAGACCAACCCAGCGACCATCGCCGGCGGCAACCAGCCGGGCGACACGCTCACCTGCCAGCCGGGCAGCTGGAGCGACAGCTCCAACCTGAGCTACCAGTTCCTCGACGCCGACGGCGACGTGCTCGGCAGCGGCCAGACCTACACGATCCAGGCGAGCGACGTGGGGAGCAGCATCCTCTGTGAGGTCAAAGCC
>DASXNY010000067.1:0-29993 GCA_036494715.1 Thermoleophilaceae bacterium | reverse complement strand
AGCCTTCTCTCAGACACCCAGGACGCTGACATGGCGAAGACGATGATCGATTTCTCCATGCAGCAAACCGTCTACCAGTCCGCGCTGCGTGCCGGCGCGAACATCGTTCAAGCCTCGCTCCTCGACTTCCTGTCGTAGCGGGGGTTTGTTTCCAAGGAGGTTCAATGCCCCTCACAATCGACACGACTCGCTTCGGCCCGCTCGACATCGCGGGTGAGGCTGTGATCGAGTTCCCCGCCGGCCTCATCGGCCTTGGCGGCTCCCGCTACGCGCTGCTGGCGAACGACGAGAACGCGGCAATCGTGTGGCTCCAGTCGATCGACGATCCGTCGCTCGCACTGCCCGTGGCCAACCCGTGGCAGTTCTTCGCCGACTACGAGGTGAAGCTGTCCGACTCCGAGGCCACCCGGATTGGGATCAGCGATCCCTCGGCCGCCGACGTGTACGTCACCGTACGCGCGACCCAGGCGGTGGAGGACAGCACGGCCAACCTCCGTGCGCCGATCGTCGTCTCCGCCGGTCGCGGCTGGCAGGTCATCAACGAGGCCGAGAACGCCCCGATGCGTGCCCCGCTGTTCGCGCACGTCCCCGCGCCGGCTACCCCGGAGCCCGTCGCCTAGGCGATCCGATCCGTCTCTGACTTCCAAGGAGGAAGACCCGTGCTCATCATCACACGCCGACCCGGAGAGCGAATCATGCTCGGCGACGACATCACGGTCCACGTGATGGAGATCGTCGGCAACAGCGCCCGCATCGGAATTGACGCACCCAAGTCGCTGCCGGTCTACCGCGAGGAGATCTGGGCGGCAGTCAAGGAAGAAAACCAGGCTTCGGCGCGCGCCGAAGCGGATTCGATGCCCCGCCCGGCGGACGCCGGAGCGCGCGTCTAAGGAGAACCACACCCAATGTCACTCAGGATCAACACCAACATCGAGGCGTTCGACGCGCATCGACAGTTGCAGGGGACCCAGGAGAAGCTCCAGAAGTCGATGGAGCGCCTGTCCTCCGGCTACCGCATCAACACCGCTGCTGACGACGCGGCCGGACTCGCCATCAGCGAGAAGCTGCGTGCTCAGATCTCGGGCCTCGATCAGGCCAATCGAAACACCGCTGACGCGATCTCGCTCGTGCAGACGGCGGAAGGCCAGCTCAACGAGGTCCACTCGATGCTCCAGCGCGTTCGCGAGCTGGCGGTCCAGTACAAGAACGGCACGCTGTCCTCGCAGGACCAGACGGCGATCCAGTCCGAGATCAACCAGCTCGCCTCCGAGATCCAGCGGATCGGCGACACCGCCCAGTTCAACGGCATCCCGCTGCTGAACGGCGCGGTGACGGTCACGTTCCAGGTCGGTGCCAACGACGGCGAGACGATCTCCGTCACGACCGCCACGCTGTTCGGCAGCGCGATCCCGACGTCGGCCTTCCAGCTGTCGGCTACGGGCACCGCTGACATCAGCGAGATCGACGCCGCCATCGACGGCGTGAGCGACCTGCGCGCCAACTACGGTGCCGTGCAGAACCGGCTCGAGCACGTCGCGAACAACCTCAGCGTGTATCAGGAGAACCTGACCGCGTCGGAGAGCCAGATCCGCGACGTCGACATGGCGTCCGAGATGTCGAACCTGACACAGCTCCAGGTCCTCCAGCAGGCCGGCACGAGCATGCTGGCCCAGGCGAATCAGGAGCCGCAGTCGGTGCTTACCCTCTTGCGAGGGTAAGCGTCCGCAGTCCGCAGTCCGCAGTCCGCAGTCCGCAGAAAGGGCCGGCGCTTCAGGCGCCGGCCCTTTCTTTTTCGGCCTCGTCCAGTTCCTCCGGCGTGTTGATGCTCTGGACGAGCTTCATCGGGAAGGCGACGCGAGTTGGGTTCAGTTCCTCCACAGTCGCCGTCAATCGGGCGTCCGCTGGTGCGGCCTTGAGCGTGTCCAGGGCCTGGGGGGCGTAGATACCGAAGGTCGGCTGCAGGACGCCCTCGGCCGCCGCGACGACCGCGACCGCCTTGTGTGGGGCTTCGATGAGCGTGCGGCAGGCGTCGGCGGTCACGAAGGGCATGTCGGCGGCGCACACCAGCACCGCGTCCCCGTCCGCCTGCTCCAGCGCGTGCACGATGCCCGTGAGCGGGTGGCGCGGCTCGTCCGGCTCGTCCCAGCGCTCGGTGCCTTCGAGCTCCGGCAACTGCGTGCCGCGCTTGCACACCACGGCCACGCGCTCGCACACCTCGCGCAGCGCCGCCACCGGGTATGAGATGAGCGGGCGCCCCGCCAGCATCGTTGCCGGCTTGCTGCGGGTTCCGAAGCGCGTCCCTTTCCCTCCGGCCAGCACCGCGCCTATCACGGGCTTCTCCGTGCCACCGTGGCTATGCTGCCACACCGCGTGGGTGTCGGGACCTTCATCTCAGCCGGCCGGTCGCTCGAGACCGCCCAACAGCGCGTCGAGCGCGCCGAGGGACTCGGTTACGAGTCCGTCTACACCACCCACATCGCGGGGCGCGACTCGCTAACCGTGCTCGCCGCCTACGCCACGCGCACCCAGCGCATCAAGCTCGGCACGGGCGTGCTGCCGATCTATTCGCGCACGCCGGTGGCCACGGCGCAGGCCGCGGCGACCATCGACGAGCTGTCCGGCGGCCGCATGGTGCTCGGGCTCGGAGTGGCCCACCAGGTGACGGTGGAGAACTGGTTCGGCTCGACGATCGGCAAGCCGGTGACGGAGATGCGCGAGTACGCCACCGCCGTCCGCGCCATGCTGCGCGGCGAGGACCCGCCGGCGGACAACGAGCGCTTCCCCACCCGCTTCCGCTTCATGGGCTACGAGCCCCGCCCCGACCTGCCCATCTACCTCGCCGGGCTCTCGCCCGCCATGCTGCGCCTCGCGGGCGAGATCGGGGACGGCGTGATGCTGTGGCTCTGCAACCCGGCGTACATCCGCGAAGTGGTCGTGCCCGAGGTGACGAAGGGACGCGAGCGCGCGGGCAAGACACTCGCCGGCTTCGACGTCGTCGCCGCCGTGCCGTCCGCCGTCACCGAGGACCCGGACGGCGCCCGCACCTCCCTGCGCGGCGAGCTGATCCCCTACTTCTCGCTGCCCTTCTACCGCAAGATGATCGAGCGCTCCGGCTACGGCGACGACATCGCGGGCTTCGACGAGGGCATGCAGCGCGGCGACACCGAGGCCGCCGTGGCGGCGATCTCGGACCGCTTCCTCGAGCAGCTCGCCGCGATCGGCAGCGCGTCGGAGGCAGAGCAGGCGGTGCGGCGCTACATGGACGCTGGGGCCACCTCGCCCTGCCTCGGCGGCATCCCCAAAACGGACTTCGACGGCACGCTGAAGACCCTTGCGGGCCTCGCCTAGCGGCAGCGCATGTGTCTACCGTTCCGGGTAAGCAGGTGATGCCGCATGGCGGCAATCAGGCCACGGAGCATAATTGGAGATATGGAAGGCTCAGCTAGGGACTCGATAGGCACAGCTTCGAGCTGGCTGCGGTGCTACCGCTGCTGGTCCCAGAACCTCGAGGTGCAGGTTCATTACGAGGGCGTGCTCAAGGTCGATCCGGAGACGGCCGAGGCGGTCGATCCGGTCGAGGAGGTGCAGGAGGCCGTTGTCCAGTGCCTCGACTGCCTCCACGACCAGCCGCACCTCAACCTCACTTTCTACGAGGAGAACGGCCGGCGCGTGAGCCGCATCGAGGCGGTCGAGGACCGCTGGGAGCGCATGGTGGCGGGCACGCCGTGGGTCGCCTCCTGCACCGTCGCGGTCGACGGCGAGCAGGTCGAGAGCTGCTCGGGACCGGACGCCGCGGACTCGCTCGCGTTCGGCGCCTTCGGCGACCACGGCACGCGCGAGTTCTTCACCCACGTGCGCTTCCACAAGCACGAGGGCGACCAGATCGTGATCCACATGCTCGTGGAGCTCTACGCGCGCTCCGCCGAGGAGGCCGCCGAGGTCCTCGAGGACGCCGCCCGGGGTGACCTGGCGATCACCTCGCTCGCCGAGGAGTCGCGGCCGCCCGCCGCGGCGACCGGCTCAGACGGCCAGCACTAGCTACTCGAGCGCGCCCTCGAGCTTCAGCAGGAACTCCTTGCGCTCCGGCCCGCCGCCGTAGCCGCCGAGCGCGCCGCCCGTGCGCAGGATGCGGTGGCAGGGCACGACGATCGGGATCGGGTTGGCGCCGAGCGCATTCCCGGCCGCGCGCACGGCGCGCTCGTTGCCGGCCTTCGTGGCCATCTGCCGGTAGCTGCTCACCTGGCCGTAGGGCACCTTCGCCGTCGCGCGCAGCACGCGCTGGGTGAAGCCGTGCGTGAGGCTCCAGTCGAGCGGCAGGTCGAACTCGAGCCGCCTGCCCTCGAAGTACTCGTCGAGCTCGCGCCGCACCGAGTCGAGCCGCGCCGGCGCCTCGAGCACCCGCGGCGAGAGCCGGCTGGCCAGGCGCCCGAGCAGGTCGTCGAGCTGTGTGTCCCCGTCGAAGCTCAGCTCCACGAGGCCCCGCTTGGTGGACGCGACCATCAGCGGCCCCACCGGCGAGTCGACGAGCGCGTACGCCACGTCGAGCAGGCCCTCCTCCGCCGCGCGCGCCTCGAAGCGCTCCGCCAGGGCGCGCGAGGCGTCCGCCGGTAGGCCGGAGCCGAGTTCCTTCTCGATGTCCCTCATACGAATGCCTTTCTCAATTGCCGAATCCCCTCACTCACCCGCTGCCGCGCCGCGTCCTCGCTCGTGCCCAGTGCCTCGGCCACGTCGCTATAGGGCAGGTCCGCCGCGAAGCGGTAGAGCAGCGCCTCCCGTTGCGAGGCGGGCAGGTCGCGTGCCGCGGCCCACACGTCCCCGCCGTGCGAGGGGCGTCCGTCGTGAACCGCCGTCTCCGGCACGTCCGCCACCGGCAGTGCCCTCCGGTTGCGCGCCCGGATCGAGTCGATCGCCTTGCGATGGGCGATCGTCAGCGCCCACGCGCGCAGGTTCGAATTCGGCTTCAGGCGCGGGTAGGCGCGCAGTGCCGAGATGAACGTCTCCTGGAAGACATCCTCGGCGTCGTCGGGCCCGATCATCGCCACCAGGTAGCGGAAAACGGTCTCCCGTTGGGCGTCGAGGAACGCTTGAAATGGAGGCAGGCTCACTGTCTAAGAAACGCTACGCATGGTGGAAATGTGAGCCGGGCACCCTAGGATCTGGGTCTGGGCGTCCTCTGCTCACCGGAGCATTTGCCAGACAATTCATGGTTGACTCTCCAGTCAACAGCAACCTCGAAGGAGTAGAACCGACCGTGCCTGACACTGCCACCTCGCCGACGAAAAACCAAGAACTGCTCGACTGGGTCGGAGAGGTGGTAGCCCTTACCGAGCCTGCAGAGGTGCATTGGTGCGACGGTTCGGACGAGGAGTACGACCGGCTGTGTCAGCAGCTCGTCGACGCGGGCACGTTCACGCGACTGAATGAGGAGAAGCGCCCTGGCTCATATCTGGCGCGCTCCGATCCCGGGGATGTCGCGCGCGTGGAGGACCGTACGTTCATCTGCGCGCCCACCGAGATCGAGGCAGGTCCGAACAACAACTGGCGCGACCCCGACGAGATGCGGGAGCTGCTGACGGACCTCTTTCGCGGCTGCATGCGCGGCCGCACGATGTATGTCGTGCCGTTCTCGATGGGGCCGATCGGAGCGCCGGTGGCCCAGATCGGCGTGCAGCTCACGGACTCCGCGTACGTGGCGGTGAGCATGAAGCTGATGGCGCGCATGGGCGCGGAGGCGCTCGACGCACTCGGCGACGACGGCCACTTCGTGCCCTGCCTGCATTCGGTCGGCGCGCCGCTCGAAGAGGGCGCCGAGGACGTGCCGTGGCCGTGCAACGCGGACAACAAGTACATCGTCCACTTCACCGCCACGCGCGAGATCTGGTCGTTCGGCTCGGGCTACGGCGGCAACGCGCTGCTCGGCAAGAAGTGCCTGGCGCTGCGCATCGCCTCAGTGATGGCGCGCGACGAGGGCTGGCTCGCCGAGCACATGCTGATCCTCAAGCTCACCTCGCCGGAGGGCGAGACCAAGTACATGGCGGGCGCGTTCCCCTCGGCCTGCGGCAAGACCAATCTCTCGATGATGGTGCCGAAGCTCGAGGGCTGGAAGGTCGAGACGGTGGGCGATGACATCGCCTGGATGCGCTTCGGCGACGACGGCCGGCTCTACGCGATCAACCCCGAGGCGGGCTTCTTCGGCGTCGCCCCGGGCACCGGGCCGGACACGAACCCGAACGCGGTGAAGACGCTCGAGCGCGACACGATCTTCACCAACTGCGCGCTCACCGACGACGGCGACGTGTGGTGGGAGGGCCTCACCCAGGAGCCGCCCGCGCACGCGATCGACTGGCGCGGCAACGATTGGACGCCCGACGCCGACGCGCCGGCCGCCCACCCCAACGCGCGCTTCACCGTCGCGGCCGCACAGGCGCCCTCGATGGCGGCCGAGTGGGAGGACCCGGCGGGCGTTCCCATCGACGCGATCATGTTCGGCGGCCGCCGCTCGAGCGTCGTGCCGCTCGTCACCGAGGCGCGCGACTGGGACCACGGCGTCTTCCTCGGGGCCAGCATGTCATCCGAGAAGACCGCCGCCGCCGCCGGCAGGGTCGGCGAGCTGCGCTTCGACCCGTTCGCCATGCTGCCCTTCTGCGGCTACAACATGGCCGACTACTTCGGCTACTGGCTGACGCTGCCGGAGCGCCGGGGCGCGAAGCTGCCGCGGCTCTTCTACGTCAACTGGTTCCGCAAGGACGACGACGGCAAGTTCATCTGGCCGGGCTTCGGCGACAACATCCGCGTGCTCGCCTGGATGTTTGCCCGCTGCGACGACCGCGCCCAGGCCGAGGACTCCCTGCTTGGGCTCGTCCCCTCCGAGGACGGCGGGATCGACATCGGCGGCCTCGACATCGGCGCCGACGAGATGCGCGAGCTGCGCACAGTCGACCCGGACGAGCTGCGCGAGCAGATCCCGCAGATGCGCCAGCACTTCGCCCAGTTCGGCGACCGCCTGCCCGAGGCGATCGGCGAGCAGATGGCGGCGCTCGAAGAGCGCATCGGCGACAGCTAGCCACTCCGACATACACTCGCGACAGATGCGCGGCGTCTGGCGCTTCATCGCCTCGGTCCTGGTCGTGAGCGGGCTGCTCTTGATCGCAGACGCGGCGATCACGCTGCTGTGGCAGGAGCCGATCTCCTCGCTGATCGCGCACCGCTCGCAGACCCGGCTGAAGACGCAGCTGCGCACGCTCGACAAGCTGAGCGCCGCGGACGAGCGTGCGCTGGCGCACGAGCAGCGTGACCGGCTCCTGCAGCTCGCGCGGCGCGAGCAGGGCCGCGTGGGGAGCGGCCACGCGCTCGGCCGCATCCGGCTGCCGACGCTCCACCGCTCATACGTGGTCGTTCAGGGCACCGACGCTGCGAGCCTGCGCAAGGGTCCCGGCCACTACCCCGGCACGCCGCTGCCGGGCGAGCCGGGCACGGTGGCGGTGGCCGGCCACCGGACAACCTACCTCGCCCCGTTCAAGACGATCAACGACCTGCACCCAGGCGACCCCGTGGTGCTCGAGATGCCCTACGGAAACTTCACCTACCGCGTGCAGGAGACGCGGGTCGTGCTCCCCGACGCGCTCTGGGTCACGAAGGACGTCGGCTATCCGCGACTCGTGCTGAGCGCCTGCCACCCGCTCTACAGCGCTTCTCACCGGATCGTGGTGTTCGCGAAGCTCACTGCGCCGATCGACGACGAGTCGCGGCCCGCGATCAGCAGCACGATCAGAACGAGCAGCGCGAGCGAGACGACGAGAACGGCCAGCCAGTAGAGCACCCTGCGGAGCACGCGCTGCAAGGTTACGACCGGCACGGTGCGGCAGAATGGCTCGCGTCATGATCGATCTGCACTCGCACGTCCTGCCCGGCATCGACGACGGCCCCTCGACGATCGAGGAGAGCCTCGAGTTCATGCGCGTCGCGGCGGGCCAGGGCACGACCGTCCTGGCGGCCACGCCGCACCTGCGCTCCGACTTCCCGGACGTCCAGGTGGAACACGTGGCCGAGTCGTGCGCGGAGCTCAACCGCCTCGCCGACGGCGGCGCGGTGCCCACGGTCACCCCCGGCGGCGAGGTCGACCTCGTGTGGGCGCAGAAGGCCAGCGACGAGCAGCTCCGGCTCGCCTCGTTCGGCCAGCGCGGCAGCGACCTGCTCGTCGAGACCCCCTACGGCATCCTCCCCGAGAACTTCGAGGAGCTGATCTACCACCTCTCCCTGCGCGGCTACCGCATCCTGCTCGCGCACCCCGAGCGCAACCCGACCTTTCACAGCGATCCGAAGCGGCTGAAGGACCTCGCGCGGCGCGGCGTGCTGCTCCAGATCACGCTGCCGTCGGTGGCCAGCCGCAAGCGCGGCTCGCACTCGCGGGCGCTGGCGCTCGAGCTCGTGCGGGAGGGCCTCGCTCACAACCTGGCCAGCGACTCTCACTCGCCCGGGAGCTTCCGGCCGCCCTCGCTGCGGCTGGGCGTGCAGGCGGTGTCCGAGGTCTCCCCCGCCTACGCCGAGTGGATGGTCACCGACGCCGCCGCCGCGATCCTCGAGGGCGAGCCGCTGCCCGCCGCGCCGCAGGTGAACGGCTCACGGCGCGGCCTTCGCCTGCCGATCCGGCTGCGGCGCTAGGCGCCTGCGCCGGACGTCTGGCTTCGGCATCGGGGTGGGGCCTCCAGCGCGAACCAGCAATGAGGGAGCGGCCGGAAGCGGGGATTTCTGATCGTCTGAAGGATTTGGGTGCCATAGATCCGCCTGCGCCACACCAATCGACACCGTCTGCACGGGACCCGACCGGGACCAGAGCAAGGCGCCCGAGATAAACGGGCGGGCGCTAGGCGCCGACCGGTGGCGGCGAGGGCGGGAAGCCGCCCGCGAACACGTGGTCGAGGATCGGGTCGGGGTCGCCGACGTCGAAGGCCGAGCGCAGGTGCGCTCCCACCTCCTCGCGCGTGCGGCCGGCCACCGCCATCTGCAGCGCCACGAGCCGGGCGTCGTCGAGGCGGGTGTCGGGGTCTTCGCGCGGCACGTGAGCCGGAGCCAGCGGCCGCAGCGGCCGCGGCTCGAACACCCGCTCGCTCGGCGGCCGCAGCGGCCGCACCTGATCCGCCATCGGGTGCTCCTCTTCTTGTTCCTCCTCCTCGGACTGGGACGCCGCGGCTGCCGCGCTCTGCCCCAGCTCGTCCTTCACCCGCTCGGCCGCATCGCCGAGCGCGCGCGCCATGCCCTCGAGCTGGCGCCTGACCTCCTCGGTCTGGTCGAGCCGCTCGAGCACGGCCTCGGCCCGCTCGATGATGCTGTCCGAGAGCTGGGAGATCCGTTCCAGCCGCTCTGCGAGCAGGGCATCCGCCTGCTCGCTTGCCCCGCGCACCCGTCGCTCGGCCTCGGCGTCCGCCTCGCGCCGGCGCTTGTCCGCATACGCGTCGGCGTCGTTGCGCATGGTCGTCGCCATGCCCTCAGCCGCCGCCACGAGCGCCCGCACGCGCTCGCCAAGCTCACCGGACACCGACTCCTCGCTGCCTACCCCTGACTGCTCACTCATCCCGCGCACTCCTCGTCTACAAGGGGGCGCGAGCCTACCACCGAACGGGACCACGGTCAGCAGGCTTAGACGGCGTCCGGCTGGCGCGGCACGAGCACCGCGCGCTTGAAGGTGGCGACGAGCGTGCCGTCCTGGTTGTAGACGTCCGTCCGCACCCTCACGACGCCGCGGTCGGGCTTCGATTCGGACGGCCGCACATCGAGCACCTCGCTCTCGACATATAGCGTGTCGCCGTGGAAGACGGGCGCCGGGTGCGACAGCTCCTCGGTGGCCAGGTTGGCGATCGCCTTGCCGGACACGTCGCTCACGGACATGCCGAGCGCCAGCGAGTACACGAGCGGCCCGACCACCACATTGCGCCCCTGCTGCGACTGCTTCGCGTACTCGTCGTTCAGGTGCAGCGGAGGGTGGTTCATCGTGATCAGGCAGAAGAGGTGGTCGTCCGACTCCGTGACCGTCTTCGCGGGCCAGTGCTTGTAGACAGCGCCTACCTCGAACTCCTCCAGGTAGCGGCCGTACTTGTGCGCTCCGCTCGCCTCACGAGAGGCCTGGTCCTTCTGCAGCTCGTGCGTTGCTGTCTCGCTCATCAAGTCCTTCGGGTAGCTTCGGCGGAAAGTTGACTCGTGAGTCAACAACGGTCCATCTTACGGTAGATTCCCCGGCCCTGGGGAGGGCGCCGTGCCTGCGCGCCCTCTTCCCGGCAGACGACTGGAGCAGCTGTGCGCAACCCCCGCGACTTCTTCAAGCCACTCGCGATCGACGCGCCCGAGCCGCTGCGCGAGATCCCGGTGACGCCCTCCCGGATGATCCATTTCCTCGACTTCTCGAACGAGAAGATGGTCGCCAAGGTGCCGGACATCGCGCCCACAGTGGACATCCTGCTCGGCAACCTCGAGGACGCCGTGCCGGTGGACCGCAAGGAGGCGGCGCGCGCCGGTCTGATCACCGTCGGCAAGGAGATGGAGCTCGGCGACACCGCGCTCTGGACGCGCGTCAACGCGCTCGAGTCGCCCTGGGTGCTCGACGACCTCACGCAGATCGTCACGGAGATCGGGCACAAGCTTTCCGTCGTGATGATCCCCAAGGTCGAAGGGCCCTGGGACATCCACTACGTCGACCGCCTGCTCGCGCAGCTCGAGGCCAAGGCGGGGCTAGAGCGGCCGCTCCTTATCCACGCGATCCTCGAGACCTCGCTCGGCGTCTCGAACCTGGAGGAGATCGCGGCAGCCTCGCCGCGCATCCAGGGGATGAGCTTCGGCCCGGCCGACCTCGCGGCCTCGCGCCGCATGAAGACGACGCGCGTCGGCGGGGGCCATCCCGGCTACCGGACGATCGCCGACCCCGACCCGGACGATCCCGACGCGCCGCGCCCGAGCTACCAGCAGGACCCGTGGCACTACTCGATCGCGCGCATGGTCGATGCCTGCACCGCGGTCGGGGCGCTCCCGTTCTACGGGCCGTACGGCGACATCAAGGACGTCGAGGGCTGCGAGACCCAGTTCCGCGCGGCGTTCCTGCTCGGCTGCGTCGGCGCCTGGTCGCTGCACCCGGTGCAGATCGAGATCGCAAAGAAGGTCTTCTCCCCCGATCCCGACGAGGTGGCCTTCGCCCGCAAGGTGATCGAGGCGATCCCCGACGGCCGCGGCGTCCACATGATCGACGGGAAGATGCAGGACGACGCGACGTGGAAGCAGTGTCGTGTCATGGTCGACCTGGCTGAGATGCTGGCGCGCAAGGACCCTGAGCTCGCTGAGGCGTACGCGATGGTGTCGGCGTGATCGGGCCAGAGGCCAGAGGCCAGGGGCCAGAGGCTGGTGTCCGGTGAGGCTCTTCGAGTACGAGTCGCGCCAGGTGCTCGAGCGGGAGGGCGTCCCCGTTGCGCCCGGTGGGTTCGCCACGACGGCCGATGAGGCTGCCGAGATCGCCCGTCAGGTGGATGGGCCCATGGTGATCAAGTCGCAGGTCTTGACGGGCGGGCGGATGAAGGCCGGCGGCGTCAAGTTCGCGGATACGCCCGAGGGGGCGCGCGACGCCGCCGCGGCGATTCTCCAGCTCGAGATCAACGGGCACATGCCGCGCGGCGTGCTCGTCGGGGCCAAGGCGGAGATCGCCAAGGAGTACTACGCGGGCGTGATCTATGACGGCGTGCGCAAGCTTCCGACGTTCGTGTTCTCGGACATGGGCGGCATCGACATCGAGGAGGTGGCCGAGCAGCACCCGGACCACATCGGGCGCGGCCACTTCTCCACGCTCCTCCCCCACATGGACTTCCGCGCGAAGGACGCGATCGCGTCGGTCGGCATCACGGGCTCGGAGCTCAACCGGCTCACCCCGATCCTCTCCAAGCTCGCGCAGCTGTTCGTGAAGTACGGGATGACGCTGGCGGAGATCAACCCGCTGGCGCAGCTCGAGGACGGCACCTTCGTGGCCGTCGACGCTCACATGGACATGGAGAACGAGGCGCGCCCCCGGCAGAACGAGCTGCTCGCGGAGCTCGGCATCGCCGACGAGGAGACGCGCGAGGCGCGCGAGCCCACGCCGTTCGAGATCGAGGGCGAGAAGATCGACTCGGTCGACCACCGCGGCGTGGCCGGCAACGTGACCGAGTTCGATGGCAACCTCGGGCTGGTGATCGGCGCGGGCGGCGGCTCGCTGACGCTCTTCGACGCGGTGCAGAAGCAGGGCGGCAAGCCCGCCAACTACTGCGAGATCGGCGGCAACCCGAGCGTGTCGAAGGCCTGCAACCTCACCAAGCTCGTGCTCTCCAAGCCGGGCGTGGACAAGATCGCGGTGATGATGTCGATCGTCTCCAACACGCGCGTGGACATCGTCGCCCGCGGCGTGATCAAGGCGTGCGTCGAGCTGGGCCACGAGCCGGCCGACAAGATCGCGATCTTCCGGATCCCCGGGGCCTGGGAGGACGAGGGCTTCAAGATCCTCGCGAAGTACGGCGTCGAGTACTGCGACCGCTCGGTTTCGCTGCACGAGGCCGCGCGTCGCGCCGTGGAGAAGGTGGGAGTGCCGGCATGAACCACCTCATTGATGAGTCCACCACCTTCATCGTGCAGGGGATCACCGGCCGCGAGGCCGTGAACCTCACGCGCGAGTGCCTCGACTACGGCTCGAAGATCGTCGGCGGCGTCACGCCCGGCCGGCGCGGGCGCGAGGTGCACGGCGTGCCGGTGTACGACTCGGTGGCGCAGCTCGTGGAGGCCGAGGGCGGCACGCCACCCGACGGCTCGGTGGTCACCGTGCCGCCCGCGTTCACGCGCGACGCCGTGTTCGAGGCGATCGAGGCGGGCATCAAGCTGATCGTGATCGTGACCGAGCGCATCCCGCGCTACGACGTCGCCCAGATGGTGGAGCTCGCGAACCTGCGCGGCGCGCGCATCATCGGCCCCAACTGCCTCGGCATCATCCGCCCGGGCGTGGCCAAGATGGGCGGCATCGGCGGCCCCGCCAAGGACGCCGCCAAGTCGTACCAGCCGGGCTGCGTCGGCGTGATGTCGCGCTCCGGCGGCATGACCACGGAGATCTCCTCGACGCTCACTGCCGCGGGGCTCGGCGTGTCTACCGCGATCTCGATCGGTGGCGACGCGATCATCGGCTCGACCTACGCGGAGCTGATGCCGCTGTTCGATGCCGACGAGCAGACCGAGGCGATCGTGATCTACACCGAGCCGGGCGGGCGCATGGAGGCCGAGCTGGCGCGCTACGTGACGGAGAACGACTCGCGGCTGCCGATCGTCGCCTTCATGGCGGGCCGCTTCATGGACGAGATGCCGGGCATGAGCTTCGGCCACGCCGGCACGATCGTGGAGGGGAAGGCCGACACCGCAACCGAGAAGATCGCCCGCCTCGCCGAGGCCGGCATCACGGTCGCCGAGGACATCGCCGACATCCCGGACCTCATCAAGCAGAAGCTCGGCAAGGAGGTTGCTGCCTGATGTCTCCCGGGCTCTTCATCGATGTCGAGGTCGACGACCAGATCCGCGACCAGGCGGATATCGCCCAGAAGCTCGAGGACGCCTGCCCGGTCGACATCTTCAAGAACGCGGACGGCCGCGTCGAGATCCTGGAGCAGAACCTCGACGAGTGCGTGCTCTGCGAGCTGTGCCTCAACGCCGCGCCCAAGGGCACCGTGAAGGTCAAGAAGCTCTACGACGACACGGTCCTCCAGAGCTGAGCGGCCGCCCATGAACCCCGAGATCACGGTCGAGGGGATCGTCGCGCTGTCGCAGGGGACGCTGCCGCAGTCGCTCGGGGTCGAGCCGCTCGAGGTCACCGACGAGTACGCCCGCGGCCGGCTCGTGCTGGAGAGCCGCCACCTGCACCCGTTCGGCTTCGCGCACGGCGGCGCCTGGGTGACGCTGGCGGACACGGTGGCCGCCTGGGGCACGATGCGCCACCTCCCGCCGGGCACAGCCTTCAGCACCGTAGAGCTGAAGACCAACGTGTTCGCCGCCGCCAAGGCAGGCGACGAGCTGGTCGCCACCGCCACTCCCCTCCACACCGGCCGCAGCACGCAGGTGTGGGAGGTGCGGATCCATCGCGGCGAGCGCCAGATGGCGCACTTCGTCTGCACCCAGATGGTGCTCCCCGCCTGACGCCGCGCTAGACACCATTCGGCGCGAGGGGTATCTTCGCCGGTGGGGCACCACTTGGCTCAGCGGCGCTGTGTGAGCCGTTTGTGCGGTTTCTTGAGGAGGATTCGTCGATGACTGAGGTAACCGCCTCATCCACTGGATGGATCATTGGGATCGTTCTCGGCGTCGTAGTTATTGCCGTGGCCGCGGTCATCGTCATCACCATCGTGCTGCTCGCGCGGAAGATCGCCGCGCAGGCGAAGACAGCCGACGAGGCGCTGCCGGCGGTGCGCGAGCAGACGGCCGCGCTGCCTGACATCGCGCGGATCAACGACTCGGGCGTGCGCATCCTGCATGCCGCCCGGGCGCTCAGAAAGGTGGCGGTGGGCAAATGACGGTCGTTGCAACTTCGGCCCACACCTTCTGGGCGATCGCGCTGATCATCGGCCTGGTGGCGGCGCTGGTCGTGGCGGGCCTGCTCGCGATGCTGCTGCAGCACGTGTTCAGCATCGAGAAGTCCGTGGGCGGCCTGCTCGGCACCGCCGGCCAGGTGGCGGCCAACACGAGCAACATCCCTCAGCTTCAGGCCACGGCGCCGGTGCTGGCCCAGATCGTCGACGAGGCGGTGGTCCAGGACGGCTACATGAACGCCCTCACCGACGGGTTCGGTGATGCGGGATGAGCACCACGCACGTACTCGTATTGCTCAGCGTGTTGCTCGCGCTCGTCGTGATCCTCGTCCTCGTGGTGGCGCTAATACTGGTGCAGCGGAGCCTCGCGCGCAGCTCGGCCGGGCTCGCCACGCTGGCGGGCGCGCTGCAGGGCGTGGAGGCCGAGCACCTGCGCCCGCTCGAGGGCGCGGTCGAGGCGATCAACGCGCAGTTCAACATCATCCTCGGCGCGCTACCTGGCATCGGCAGCAAGGCGGCGATCGTCGCCGATAGGAGGCCGCGATGACGCTCTGGTGGATCGGCGACGTGATCCTCATCGTCGGAGTGATCCCGGTCGCCGTTTATCTCTTGAATGGCGTGCTCAAGGCCGCCAAGAGCATCGTGCCGAGCATCGACTCGATCGCCGAGTCGGCGGCCGCGGGCTCGAAGGACCTCGACGCCGTGCCACTGCTGCTCACGACGCAGGAGCAGGTGCGGCAGACGGTCGCCGGAGTGGCCGGCTACGGCGGATCGCTAGACGTGATCATCGACGACGCCGAAGGAGGCGTGGCATGAGCGGTCCTGCCGTCGTGATGATCGTGGCGGTGGTGCTGATCGTGCTGGCGCTCGTCTACTACCTCGTGTCGGTGATCCTCGAGCTGCGCAAGATCACGGCCGGCCTCGACAGGGTGATCGGGAGCGTCGTCGAGATCATCGAGAAGAGCGCGCCCGTGAACGACGTCGTGAACGACATCAACGGCCAGCTCGACGCGGGCGTCGACCTGCTCGAGGGGCTGCTCGTGAAGAAGGCCGGCATGATCGACGCGGTCGGCCTGGTGGACGGCCTGTATCCCGGAGCGGCGGCCGCGGGCTTCCGCAACTTCCCGGAGAGCACCGAGGTAAAGGCGCCGCGGATCGGCGAGGTCTACACCAAGGGCACGCTGACGCTCGCCCGGCTCGGCCGCGAGGCGCCGATCGCCGCCGGCAACCCGGCCGGCCCGGTGCTGCGCGCGGTCGAGTACGGGAGCCTCAACGCGCGCAAGCTCTACCCCGAGATACGGCAGGACCGGCCGGAGCGCCTGCCGCGCTCGCCGGTAATCGGCGAGGACTCGCCCGTGCAGTACGAGCAGCGCGAGGACATCGGCAAGCCGCGCAAGCGGCTGCCCGCGCGGACACCTTCCAATCCCGGATCGAACCCCGGAAGCTAGAAACGAGAGGAGCGCACGTTGCAGACCCCCGCGTCCTTCGAGTATGAGCGCGCGACGAGCGTGGAGGGCGCGATCGCGTCCCTCGCGCGCATCGGCTCCGAGGCTCGCGTCATCGCCGGCGGGCACAGTCTCTTGCCGATGATGAAGCTGCGGCTGGCTCAGCCCGAGCACCTGATCGACATCAACGACCTCACCGAGCTCTCCTTCATCCGCGACGAGGGCAGCGAGATCGCGATCGGGGCGCTCACGCGGCATGTCGACCTCCTGACGTCCGACCTGCTGGCCGAGCACTTCCCTGTCTTCCGCGACGCCGAAGAGGTGATCGCCGACCCGGTGGTGCGCAACCGCGGCACGATCGGCGGCTCGCTCTGCCAGGCCGACGCGGCCGAGGACCTGTCCGCGGTCTGCGCGGCGCTGAAGGCCAAGGTGGTGATCCGCGGCACGGGCGGCGAGCGCACTGTGTCGATGGATGACTTCCACCTCGGGCCGTACATGACGGCCGTCGGCGACGGCGAGTTGCTCACCGAGATCCGCCTGCCGCTCTACCCCGGTGCCGGCAGCGCGCACGAGAAGGTCGAGCGGCGCGCGGGCGACTGGGCGATCGCGGCCGCCTCGGCGGCGGTTTGGATCGACCGCTCGACGATCTCCAACGCAGGCATCGCGCTCAGCGCCGTCGGGCTCACGACGATCCACCTCACCCGCGCCGAGGACCTGCTGAAGGGTAAGGCTCCCTCCGAGGAGCTGTTCGAGCAGGCGGGCCAGATCGCCTCCGAGGACTGCGCGCCGATGGCGGACGGCCGCGGCCCCGTCGACTACAAGCGCCATCTCGCCGGCGTCCTGACCCAGCGCGCGCTCAGCCGCGCAACCGCCCGCGCCCTGAACCAGGAGGCCTGAACCGATGCAAGTCACGCTCAGCATCAACGGGGAGCAGGTCTCCCGCGACGTCGAGCCGCGCACGCTGCTCGTGCACTTCATCCGCGACACGCCGGGCCTCACCGGCACGCACTGGGGCTGCGACACCTCCAACTGCGGCGCCTGCGTCGTGACGATGGACGGCAAGGCGATCAAGTCGTGCACCACGCTCGCCGTGATGTGCGAGGGCCACGAGATCCTGACCGTCGAGTCGCTCGAGAAGGACGGGCAGCTCGACCCGATCCAGCAGGGCTTCCACGAGAAGCACGCGCTTCAGTGCGGCTTCTGCACGCCAGGGATGCTGATGACCTCGCGCGCACTGCTCGACGAGAACCCCAACCCGACCGAGCAGGAGATCCGCACCGCGATCTCGGGCGGCATCTGCCGCTGCACCGGTTACAAAAACATCGTTGCCGCTGTTCGCTGGGCGGCCGAGCACGAAGCCGCCAGGCAGGAGGTCTGAACAATGGCAATGACCGAGAACCTTCCGAGCTCGACCGAGGAGCGTCCGATTGGATTCGGGCGCCTGAAGCGCAAGGAGGACGCGCGCTTCATCCGCGGCAAGGGCAACTACCTCGACGACATCCGCCTGCCCGGCATGGTCTACGGCGCGCTGCTGCGCAGCCCCTACGCGCACGGGAAGATCGTCTCGATCGACACCTCGCGTGCGCTCGCCCACCCGGGCGTGGCCGCGGTCGTCACCGCCAAGGACCTCGAGACACTCGGCCTCGCCTGGATGCCGACGATCTCCTACGACACCCAGGCCGTGCTTGCGGGCGACAAGGTGCGCTTCCAGGGCCAGGAGGTCGCGTTCGTGATCGCGACCGACGAGTACACGGCGAACGACGCGCTGTCGCTGATCGACGTCGAGTACGAGCCGCTGCCCGCGGTCGTGAACGCGCGCAAGGCGCTCGACGACGACGCGCCGCTGATCCGCGACGACAAGGCAGGCCAGCGCGACAACCTCGCGAGCCCGACCTGGGAGGCGGGCGACGAGGACGCGACGGACAAGGCCTTCGCCGAGGCGGACACCATCGTCACGCGCGACATCATCTACCCGCGCTGCCACCCGGCGCCGCTCGAGACGTGCGGCATGATCGCCGACTTCAACCCGCAGACCGGGCAGCTCAACATCTACAACGGCAACCAGGCGCCGCACGCCCACCGCACGGTGTACGCGCACGTGGCGGGCCTGGCCGAGCACATGATCCGCATCCAGACGGGCGACATCGGGGGCGGCTTTGGGAACAAGGTGCCGGTCTACCCCGGCTACGTGTGCGCGATCGCAGGCTCGATCGTCGCCGGCGTGCCGGTGAAGTGGGTGGAGAACCGCACCGAGAACCTGATCTCGACCGGCTTCGCGCGCGACTACGTGATGCGCGCCGAGATGTGCTCCAAGGACGGCAAGATCACCGGCCTGCGCGTCGACGTGATCGCCGACCACGGCGCGTTCGACTCGACCGCCCAGCCCACCAAGTTCCCGGCGGGCTTCTTCCACATCGTCTGCGGCTCGTATGACCTCGAGGCCGCGTACGTGAAGGTCAAGGCCATCTACTCGAACAAGGCCCCCGGTGGCGTGGCGTACCGCTGCTCGTTCCGCATCACCGAGGCCGTGTACCTCGTCGAGCGGATGGTGGATGCGCTCGCGCTCGAGATGAAGGCCGACCCGATCGAGCTGCGCATGAAGAGCTTCATCGCGCCCGAGCAGTTCCCCTACGAGACCACCACCGGCTGGACCTACGACTCCGGCAACTACGCGGACACGATGAAGGTCGCGATGGACATCGCCGGCTACGACGACCTGCGCCGCGAGCAGGCGGAGAAGCGCGAGCGCGGCGAGCTGATGGGAATCGGTGTGTCGTTCTTCACCGAGGGCGTCGGCGCCGGGCCGCGCAAGCACATGGACATCCTCGGCCTGGCGATGAACGACGGCGCCGACCTGCGCGTCCACCCCTCGGGCAAGGCCGTGATTTCGATCAGCGCCCAGACGCAGGGCCAGGGCCACGAGACCACGTTCGCGCAGATCGTGGCCGAGGAGCTGGGCATCCCGCCGGAGGACGTGCAGGTGCGCCACGGCGATACCGACCGCTCGCCGTACGGCCTCGGCACCTACGGCAGCCGCTCGACGCCGGTGTCCGGGGCGGCCGCGGCGGTGGTGTCGCGCAAGGTGCGCGACAAGGCGCGCCAGATCGCGGCGACGATGCTCGAGACGCGGGCCGAGGACCTCGCCTGGGAGAAGGGCCGCTGGTACGTGAAGGGCGACCCGGAGAAGGGCGCGCTGATCGAGGAGATCGCGCAGTACGCCTACAGCGGCGACCAGATGCCGGAGGGCATGGAAGGCGGCCTCGACGCCCAGGTGATCTACGACCCGCCCAACCTCACCTACCCGTACGGCGCCTACATCGCCGTCGTCGACATCGATCCCGACACGGCGCAGGTCACCGTCCGGCGCTTCATCGCGGTCGACGACTGCGGCGTGCGCATCAACCCGATGGTCGTCGAGGGCCAGATCCACGGCGGTCTCGCCGAGGGCATCGGCATCGCGCTGATGGAGGTCATCACGTTCGACGAGGAGGGCAACTGCCTCAACTCGTCGTTTATGGACTACCTGATCCCGACGGCGCTCGAGTGCCCCGACTTCGAGCTCGGCGACACCGAGACGCCCTGCCCGCACCATCCGCTGGGCGCCAAGGGCGTCGGCGAGTCGCCCAACGTCGGCTCGCCACCTGCCATCGTCAATGCCGTGATAGACGCGCTGCACCAGACCCACGGCGTCGACCACATCGACATGCCCTGCACTCCGGCGCGTGTGTGGGCGGCGATGCAGGGGCGCCCCGAGCCACCGCAGTGAGCGTGGACGAGGCAGCCGGCGAGATCCGGCGGCTCGTTCCGGACGTCGAGACGCTGGCGCAGCGGCTGGCGAGTGTCGACTACCTCGTGGACGAGGGGCTGGCCACGTCGATGTTCCTCAGCCTGCGGCTGCCGCAGCCGCTGCTGCTCGAGGGCGAGGCGGGCGTCGGCAAGACCGAGGCGGCCAAGTCGCTGGCCCTTGTTCTGGACACCCCACTGGTCAGGCTCCAGTGCTACGACGGCATCGACGCCGCCGAGGCGCTGTACGAGTGGAATTACCCGCGCCAGCTGCTCGCGATCAGGCTCGCCGAGTCGAGCGGGGAGGCGCTGGCCGAGGAGGAGCTGTTCGGTCCGGACTACCTGATCCGGCGGCCGCTGCTGCGCGCGCTCGAGCACCCGGGCCCACGCCCGGCGGTGCTGCTCGTGGACGAGATCGACCGCGCCGACGACGACTTCGAGGCGTTCCTCCTCGAACTGCTCGCCGAGGCGAGCGTAACGATCCCGGAGCTCGGCACGATCCACGCCACGCACCCGCCGATCATCGTCTTGACGTCCAACCGCACGCGCGACCTGCACGACGCCGTCAAGCGCCGCTGCCTCTACCAGTGGATCCCCTACCCCACGCCCGAGCGCGAGGTGGAGATCGTGCGCCGCCGCGTGAAGGGCGCGTCCGCGACGCTGGCCGTGCAGGTGGCGGACGCGGTCTCGCGCATGCGCGACGGCGACGTTCAGAAGCCGCCGGGCATCGCCGAGGCGATCGACTGGCTGAAGGCGCTGGACCTGCTCGGCGTCGAATCGCTCGACGAGGCGACGGTCGATCGCACGCTCGGCTCGGTGCTCAAGTACGAGGAGGACCAGGAGGTGATCCGCGCGGCCGGCCTCGACCAGCTCGTGCGCAGCGGTGAGTGAGACGCCGCGTTTCGGCGTCGAGACGATCGAGCTCGACCTGCCGCCGCTCGTGGGCTCGTTCAGCCGGCGACTCCATGACGCCGGGCTGCCGATCACGCCCGCCCGCTCGGCCGACTTCGCCCGGGCCCTCACCATCGTCGAGCCGATCACCCGGCGCCGCCTGTACTGGACCGCCCGCGGCGTCTTCGTCTCAGACCACTCGCAGGTCAACGCCTTCGACGCGGTGTTCTTCGCAGTGTTCGGCCGGCGCCGCGACGACGAACCCTTCAAGCCTGAGATTGACGCGACGAAGTCCGAGCCCGCCCCCCGCCACCCGCCCCCCGCCACCCAACAGGACCCCCAACCCGCCGAGCTCGGCGGCGGGCCGCGCCGCCACATCGGCTCAGGCGAGGCGGATGCCGGCGCTCCGGAGCTCGAAGTACCGCAGTTGCTTGCCAGCGACGAAGAACTGCTCGGCAGCAAGAGCTTCGACGCCCTCGAGCCGCACGAGCTTGCGCAGCTCTACCGGCTGATGTCGAACATCGAGCTGGCCACTCCGCTGCGCCGCACGCGCCGCCATGTGAACAGCCGACACGGCTCGCGCATCGATCTGCGACGCACCTTGCGCGGCAGCCTGCGCAGCGGCGGCGACCCGGTGCACCTGCGGCACAGGCGCCGTCGGGTCGTCCGCCGCCGGCTCGTGATGCTGTGCGACATCTCGGGCTCGATGGAACCGTACGCGCGCGCGTACCTGCAGTTCCTCACCTGCGCCGCGGGCAGTGGGCCGAACGCGGAGGCGTTTGTGTTCGCGACCCGGCTGACACGCCTCACGCGCGCCCTGTCCTCGCGCAATCCCGAGCGCGCGATCCAGCGCGCCGCCGCAGCCGCGCCGGACTGGTCGAGCGGCACCCGCATCGGCGACGCGCTCAAGGCCTTCAACGACCGCCACGGCCGGCGCGGCATGGCGCGCGGCGCGGTGGTCGTGATCCTCTCCGACGGCTGGGAGCGTGGCGAGCCCGAGCTCGTGGCCCGCGAGATGGAGCGCCTGTCGCGACTCGCGCACCGCATCGTGTGGGTGAACCCGCGCGTGAGCGCGAACAAGTTCGCGCCACGGACCGGCGGGATGGCAGCCGCGCTGCCGTTCGTCGACGCGTTTGTGAGCGGGCATAGCTTTGAGGCGCTTGAGGAGGTGGTCGAGGCCATTGGCGGGTCCACCGTCCACAGTCCGCAGTCCGCAGAATCTGAGCCTGATATGGATTGGGCCAGCGCCACGCCGGTTCAGGGCAGCTCCGTAGCTATGCCCAGTGGCCACGGACCCTCGCGCGGCAATACAACTCCCGGCTGGGTGACGGACGAGTGAGCGACACGAAGATCTGCATCTACCCCGGCTGCGAGCGGCCCGCGGTGCCGCCGCACCCGCTCGGCGGGCCGCAGCCGGCTTTCTGCGACCTCGAAGAGCACAACGCGCTGACCGCGCATCAGGAGCGCCAGCGCATCGCGGGCGAGAGCCCGCCGACCATTCCGAATGAGGAGGAATCGAGCCGTGGCTAACGAGGCTTACCGAGCAGTCTTCCTGCGCGTGCATCCGACGGGCAAGATGGTGCTGAGCCTGACCACCGACTCCGACGGCAGAGAGGCCGACTACGCGAAGCTCGTAGCGGACGAGCTCGGCGTGCCACCGCTCGACGTGAAGGTCGTGCCCGCGGATCTCGACCGCTTCGGCGAGGGCCACGGCTTCAACACCTCACCCTCGGACCGGACGGGCGCCGCGATCGTCAGCGCCAGCGGCAAGATCCGCGACAAGGCGCAGCTCCTGGCGGGCATGGCGCTCGAAGCGCAGCCGGAAACGCTCACCTGGTCGAACGGCGCCTGGGTGAACGGGGACGGCAGTGACCCGACACAGGTCAAGACGATCGAGGACATCGCGCTCTACGCGCACGGCACCGGCGCGCTGCCCCCGGGCGTCGAGGGCGGTCTCGACGGGCAGGCCGTCTACCGAGGCTAGGAAAGCGGCTCGGTCTCGATGCCGACGACCACCTCGTCGGCCACCTTCAGCGCCCCGAAGAGCGCCGTGTAGGGGGTCAGCCCCCAGTCGCTCTGCTTGACGACCGCGCTGCCGCTGACCCTGCCGTCATCGCCCACCGCGAGATCGAAGGTGACCGGATTGGTGTTCATGTTCATGCGCAGGTCGCCCGTCACGGTGATGCGATCGCCATCCACCTGCACGTCGGTGGAGTTGAACTTGATCTTGCGCTTGTGCAGGACCTCGTCGTCGATCGTCTGCTCGATGTTGGCCTTGTCGTCGTCGCCGAGGGCCTGCACTCCGCCGCTGCCCTCGAGGACCTTGAACGTCTTCGATTCGGCGACGAGCGACACGCTGGGCGTGTCGCCGAGGGCGAGCGTGCCCTCCCAGGCCTGCACCACCAGCAGCAGATCGTGACCGGCCTTGGCCACCGCCCCGGTGCGCTCCGTGCGCACGGTGAGCCTGGCGTTGTCGGGCCCGAGCTCGTGTGTTCCCTCGATTGACAAGGTGTGCAGCTTATATTCCGTTATGAAGAAAAACACGTACCGACCAAGGAGAACTCGCTAATGGCCGTAGACCTTGATCACACCTTCTCGACCGACAAGCCGATCGATGAGAGCTTCGCGGCCATCACCGATCTCGACCGAGTTGTGCCCGCCGTCGAGGGCGGCAGCGTCCTCGAGAAGACGAGCGACGAGTCCGTCAAGGCCGAGATCAAGGTCAAGATGGGCGCGATGTCGATGACGTTCACCGGCACCGTGGAGGTCGTGGAGAAGGACGCGGCCGAGCACCGCGCCTTGCTCGCGGTCAAGTCCCGCGAGAAGGGCGGCCAGGGCCACGCCAACGCCAACGTCGAGTTCAAGCTGAACGACGGCGGCGGCGACATTCACACCCACGCCCAGATCACCGGCAAGGCCGCGTCCATGGGCGAGGGCGTGGTGGTCGGCGTCCTGGATGCGCTCATCAAGGACTTCACGGGGAAGCTCGGCAACATCTGACGATGGCGACGGTCACGATGAAGCGCGTCCGCCCGGGCGAGCTGCCCAAGGACGGCGGCACGGCCGTGCAGGAGAACGCGGAGCGGCCCGTGTTCAGCGGCAACGGGCCGAACGACTACGTGTGCGTCGAGTGCGGCAATGTGCTGGCCAGGTCCATGCACGAGGAGCAGATGACGTTCAGGGTGCGGGTGCGCTGCGCCGTCTGCCGCACGATCAACGTCGCCGAGAACGACGACCGCACCCCCGAGGAGCGCCGTCGGCGCGGTCTACGGGCGCAGCAGGGCCAGTAGCTCGCCGCGGCCGCGGGCGTAGGCCGCGGCGCCGTCGCCGTCCACGGCGGGGATCCTGACGAGCGGCGGATGGCCCATCGCCGGCGTCGCGAGATCGCGCAGGGCGTCGTGGTACGCGCGCTCGCGCGGCACGCCGCCGAAGCCGAAGCCCTTGGCGGCCAGCGCGCGCTCCACGCCGTCGCTGCGCGACTGCCACTCACGGCAGAGCTCCCTGTGCTCGTCGATGTCGAAGCCGAGCGTCGTGCCCGCGGGGTAGAGCTCGAGCGCGGTGAGCCGGAACGAGGTGAAGTGCGGCGAGTCGTCGACCTCGATGAGGGTGCCGCTGGGCTCGTGGAAGAGGTCCACGGGCAGGAACAGGTTCTCGCGCGCGGCGTGCAGCACCGCCAGGTCGCCCTTCAGACGGGCGTAGATCGCGCCGAGCGTGGCGAGCGCCGCCTTCACAGGCTCGACGATCGCCGGGTCGCGGCGAGCCTTGGCCACCCGTTCGAGCCCGACGTGGCCTTGCTCGCAGAGCCAGTCGAAGGTTGTGCTGCCGAGCTCGATGCCGTCGGCCGCGGCGGCTTCGGCGAAGGCTGCCTTGACGTCGCCGGGCGGCACCTACGCGCCGCGATCAGCGAGCGCGGGCGAGCTGGCGCTCGATCACGTTGCCGATCAGCTTGACCACGGCGCCTTCGCCGGTGACCTTCACGTGGCCGTGGTCAAACGCCTCGACCCAGTCCCTGAGGCTGCCGTCCTTGGCGAGCTCGTTGAAGTGGGTACGGTCCACCGAGACGTCGAGGTGGGCATCGCCGGCCGGGTCCTTCGTGATCTTCGGGCCGGGCACCTCCACGCGCCAGATCGGCACGTCGCCGTGCGAGCGCAGCTCGAGCCTCACCACCAGCTTTAGCTGCTTGAGCGCGGGCACCTCGTCGCCGAAGCGCTCCACCGCCTGCTCGATGAGTGCCCGCGTGTCCCCGGACGACATTGGGGCGATGCTAGATGATCCCGGGATGCCACCTCTCGACGGACTCCGCGTGCTCGACCTCTCGCGCGTGCTCGCTGGCCCCTACTGCACGATGGTCCTGGCCGACCTCGGCGCCGACGTGATCAAGGTCGAGCGCCCTGGCGTCGGCGACGAGACGCGCGGCTGGGGTCCGCCCTACACAGGCGGCGAGTCCGCCTACTACCTGTCGGTGAACCGCGGCAAGCGCAGCTGCGCGATCGACCTCGCGAGCGACGAGGGCCGCCGGCTCGCTCTGGAGCTGTGCGCCCGCGCCGACGTCGTGATCGAGAACTTCAAGACCGGCACCGCCGAGCGCATGGGCCTCGACCGCGCGAGCGTGGCGGAGCGCAACCCGCGCGTGGTGTACTGCTCGATCACCGGGTTCGGCTCGCGCCGGCAGCCGGCTGGAAGGCCCGGCTACGACTTCGTCGCGCAGGCCGAGAGCGGGATCATGTCGATCACCGGCGAGACCGACGGCGAGCCGACGAAGGTGGGCGTGGCGATGGTCGACGTGCTCACCGGCCTCCACGCGGCGGTGGCGATCCTGGCCGCGGTGCACCGCGGCGAGGGCGAGCGGATCGAGGTGTCGCTGCTCGACAGCGGGCTGGCCGCGCTGATCAACGTGGCGTCCAACGTACTCGTGGCGGGCGGCGAGCCACAGCGGCACGGCAACGCGCACCCCAACATCGTCCCGTACCAGTCATTCCCGACCGCCGACGGCTGGATCGCCATCGCCGCGCCCAACGACGGCCTCTACGCGCGCCTGTGCGAGGCGCTCGGCGCGCCCGAGCTGGCGAGCGACGAGCGCTTCACCTCCAACGCCGCGCGCGTCGAGCACCGCGAAACGCTGATCCCGCTGCTCGAGGAGCGCCTCGCGGCGAAGCCCGCCGAGGAGTGGCTGAGCGCGCTCGAGCAGGTCGGCGTGCCGGCGGGCAAGATCCGCACCGTCCCGGACGCCCTCGCGGCAGCCGCCGAAGCCGGCCTGGCAGCAACCACAAAGGTTCGCCACCCCACCGCGGGCGAGGTCGAGCTGGTCAACTCCCCGATCCAGATCGACTCGGGCCTACGCCCACCGACAGCCCCACCCCTGCTGGGCGAGCACACGGAAGAAGTGCTGAAGGAGCTCGGCCTGGATGACGGCGAGATAGAGCGGCTTGAGCGGGAGGGCGTGATCGAGTCCCGCCACCCGCCACCTGCCACCCGCCACCCGGCCTAAATCTTGTTCCGCTTCAAAAGCGTACGCCCGATGACCATCTTCTGAATCTCCGACGTCCCCTCGCCAATCAGCAAGAGCGGCGCGTCCCGATACAGCCGCTCGATCTCGTACTCCTTCGAGTAGCCGTACCCGCCGTGGATCCGCAGCGACTCCTCGACGACCTCCTTGGCCGACTCTGAAGCGAACAGCTTGGCCATGCCCGCCTCGAGGTCGGAGCGCTCGCCCGCGTCCTTCATGCGGGCGGCCTTGATCGTGAGCAGACGCGCGGCCTCCACCTTCGTGCCCATCTCGGCGAGCTTGAACTGGATCGCCTGGTGCTGGGCGATCGGCTTGCCGAAGGTGCGCCGCTCCTGCGAGTAGCGCAGCGCCAGCTCGAGCGCGCGCTGGCCGAGGCCGACGCCGCGCGCGGCCACGTTCACGCGGCCGACCTCGAGCGCGTCCATCATCTGCGCGAAGCCCTTGTTCACGCCCGCTTCCTCGCCGCCGAGCACGTTGGCCGAGGGGCAGTGGTAGTCCTCGAACACGAGCTCCGTGGACTCGACGCCCTTGTAGCCCATCTTCTTGATCTGGGGCGGGACGGTGAGGCCCTTGTGTTCGCCCGTGTTCTCAGCGGCGCCCGGCTCCTTCTCGCAGATGAAGCAGGTCATCCCCTTGTGGGGCGGATCGGCCTCCGGGTCGGTCTTGGCGAGCAGGAAGACGAGCCCGGCGCGCAGTCCGTTCGTGACCCACATCTTGGTGCCGTTGATGGCCCAGGCGTCACCGTCCTTCTTGGCGCGCGTCGAGATCGCGGCGACGTCAGAGCCGAGGCCCGGCTCGGACAGCGAGAAGGCAGCGCGGATCTCGCCGGTGGCCATCTTCGGCAGGAACCTCTCCTTCTGCTCGTCGGTGCCGAACTTCATCAGCAGGTAGGAGCCGATGAAGTGCGTGTTGACGATGCCGGAGACAGAGATCCAGCCGCGCGAGAGCTCCTCGACGATCATCGCGTAGGTGGTGAGGTCGAGCCCCATCCCGCCGTACTCCTCGGGAATGGTCACGCCGAACAGGCCGAGCTCCCGCATCTGCTCCACGACCGCGTCGGGGAACTTGTCCTCGTGGTCGTGCTCCTCGGCGATCGGGATCACCTGCTCGTCGACGAATTGGCGCACCATCTCGGTGATCGCGCGCTGCTCGTCGGTCTTCTCGCTATACGGCGTGGCCACTGCCAAATCGGACTCCCTGCGTTGTTGACTGGCGAGTCAGTCTAGCCGTGAAACGGCTTCGTGAAGCCGGTTGCGGCGGGTTACTGGCGCTCGAGCACGACTACCGGAATCTCCCGCTCGGTCTTGGTCTGGTACTCGTCGTAGCTCGGCCATTCGTTGGTCATGATCGGCCACAGCTCGGGCTTCTCGTCGGGCGTGGCGGTGCGCGCGTGCGCATGGAACTTGTCGCCCATCACCTGTACCTCGACGTCGGGGTTGGCCTCCAGGTTCAGGTACCAGGCCGGGTGCTGCGGCGCCCCGCCCTTGGAGGCGACCACCAGGTAGTCGTCGCCGTGGCGCCCGTAGATCAGCGCCTGCGGCCTCGGCTCGCCCGAGCGGCGGCCGGTGGTGGTGAGGATCAGCGTCTGGGTCCCCTCCCAGTCGTGACCTTCGTCGCCGTCGGTGGCGACGTAGCGGTCGATGTGTTCCTGTCCGAATAGCGTCATCTGCGCTCCTTGGTTTCGGGTTTCGGGTTCATCTGTCCTGCGCCAGGTACGCGCGCGCCAGCGCGACCGCGAGCGCTTTGCGCTTCAAGGTAGCGCTGCCGGGCCATTTGACCGCGACCGTCAGCAGCTCGCGCGAGTCCGCCGTGAGCAGCTGACCACCCTCGGGGAACCAGCTCGCGTCCAGCCCGAGCTTGGCGATCCGCTGCGGAGCGGCGTACTCGCGCACCGTGCCGAACTGCTGCGTCGCCTCCACGATCCCGCGCTCGAGCCGGTCGAAGGGCTGTGGCGACCTGTCCACGTTGACGACCGCTACCAGGCGGCCGGCGCGGAACGAGCACTGCGGCTCGGCGTTGTTCCCCGTCGACTGCGCCTGCGCGACGGCGCCCGCCGCCCGGCCGACGGCGTGTGCCACGGCCGCCCCGCCAGCCTGAATGCAGACCGCGGGACGCTTCGGGCTTGTAGCGGCGACCGTGGAGCTGCCGCTACCGCTGCCAGCACCCCCGCAACCCGCGAGCAGCGACAGCGCCACGACGCAGATGAGTACGAGAGCACGCACCTGACGGCCCAGGGTACGGACTGCTCAGGTCTGGCTACAACCCGTCGGGGTGACGCGCGTGGTAGCCCCTCGTGGGCCGCGGGCCGCCCCAGCGCGGGCCGCTGCCGGGCGCCGCGCCGTGCACCTTGGAGAGGCGGTCGCGGAAGCCGGTGTCGAAACGGAGGCCCGCGATCACGACGAAGGCGTGCGAGGGGTTGGTGTAGACGGTGATCCACTTGCCCTTGCCCGGGTCGTCCCACTTCATGAAGTCGCTCGAGTCGAGCGGCGAGTCGACCAGGCCGGCGCCGTGGAGCGCGAAGCTGACGGAGCCCGAGCAGTCGTAGCCGCGCGAGATGAACGACTTGTGGCCGCCGCCGTAGATGTACGGCTTGGTGACGATCTGGTTGGCCGCGCTGATCGCCGCGACCACCTCGGGCGGCGCGCCGATCGGCGGAATCGCGATCCCGGCCACGATCTTGCCCTTCGCGGCGGGCAAGAATTGCGGATCCTGCGGTGAGGTGCCGCCGGTGTTGGCGGGCGGCGCCGGGCTGGCTCCCGTCGGAGTCGTCGTCGTCGGCGCCGTCGTAGTCTGCCCGAACGCGATCGTCGGGATCATGCACGCGCAGGCCAAGGCCAATGCGACGAGCAAAAGCGTTTTGTCAGCGCGCTTCGGCAATCTCTTTCGTACGCCTGCCGAGTTAGCTGACGGGCTCGCGCTGAAAGAGCTTGCGCGCCTCCACTTCCCCCTAGGAAAAGAGGTTCGCCCCAGAAACTGGTTCCCCGGCTCCGCTCATGCGGATTCGGCGTGCGGGCACTCTACACCAAACTGATGCGGAAAGCCTTCGGTACTTCTTGCCCCTTTCCTGCCCCCTACGATCCCCGCCTCGATGAACTTCGCACTGGATGTCGTGGAGAAGGCTCCACCGAACCAGCTCGCGCTGATCGCGCTCGGCCGGGACGGCTCGCGCAGCGAGATCACTTTCGCGGAGGTGGCCGACCGCGCCGCGCGCCTGGCCGGCACGCTCACCCACCGCGGCGTGGGTCGCGGCGACGTGGTGATGACCGTGGTGGGCAACCGGCCCGAGTGGGTCTACGGGATGGTCGCCTGCTTCCGGCTCGGCGCGGTCGCGCTCCCGTGCACGGAGCAGCTGCGGCCGAAGGATTTGGGCGAGCGGATGCGACGCGTCGAGCCGCGTGCCGTGCTCGTCGACGAGCGCGACCTCGCCACTGTCGAGGCGACGGGCTTCGACGGCGAGCTGATGGTGATCCCCGACGAGCGGCTGTTCGACTCCGACCCACATCCGCCCGCGGAGCTCTCCCCCACCGACCCCGCGCTGATCACCTTCACCTCGGGCACCTCGGGCGAGCCCAAGCCGATCCGCCACGGGCAGCGCTACCTCGCCGGCCAGCACGTGCAGGCCGAGCACTGGTTCGGCGCGCGGCCGGGCGACCTCTGCTGGTGCACCGCGGCGAGCGGCTGGTCGAAGTCCGCGCGCAACGTGTTCATCGCGCCGTGGGTGCGCGGCGCGACGGCGCTGCTCCAGGACGCGCGCTTCGACCCCGGAGAGCGGCTCGCCACCGTCGAACGCGAGGGCGTGAA
>DASXNY010000066.1:0-12799 GCA_036494715.1 Thermoleophilaceae bacterium | reverse complement strand
TGGTCGTAGGAGATCACGCGCTTTGTGACGCCGCCCGTCGAGGTGATCACCACCACCATCGCCACCTGCGGCTGCAGCAGCAGGACCTCGATGTGCCGGATCGTGGTGGTGCCGAGCGGCGGCGCCGACACGATCGCCAGCAGGTTTGTGACCTGCGAGAGCTGCTCGGTGGTGGCGCGCAGCGTCTCCTCCACCTCGCGGCGCATGACCGTGATCCGGAAGTCCTTGCGCGGCACCGGTAGCCGGCCCTCCTCCAGCAGCTCGTCGACGTAGAAGCGGTAGCCGAAGTCCGTCGGCACGCGGCCGGCCGAGGTGTGGGGGTGCTGGAGCAGACCGAGCTCCTCGAGCTTGGCGAGCTCCGCGCGGATCGTCGACGGGCGCCACGGCAGGTTGGCCTGCTCGGCCAGCCACTTCGAGCCCACGGGCTGGCCATGGGACACGTGGGTCTCCACGAGCTTCCTCAGCACTTCCGCCTGTCGCTGTGTGAGCTCCATATTCCCTAACGCTAGCCGCGCTGCTGCTCGCGCTGATCCGCCCGCACGAGTTGGCAGAGGGCACGGCCCACGCCGAGGCCGCCGCGACGAGCTAGCGAGGCTCGAGCTCGGCTTCCGAGTTCTTGATGATCTTCTTGCCGCCCTGCTCGGCGACGGTGTCGACGATCACGCGGCCGTCGTCGCGCACTTCCTTGACGGTGCCGCTGATCGTGATCTCCTGCTCGGGAAAGGCCATCCCGCGGAACTGCACAGACAGGCGCTTGAGCGAGCGCAGGTCGCCGCCGGCGGCCATCACGTTGGCGCGCGCGACGAGCGCCATGCCGTAGAGCCCGTGCAGGATGTTGCCCGGCAGGCCCACCGACTTGGCGAACTCCGGGTCGATGTGGATCGGGTTGAAATCGCCGGAGGCGCCCGCGTAGCGGTGCGGCAGGTAGCGGTCGGGCGTGACCTTGAGCTCGGGAATCTGATCGCCGACGTCCATTGCCTCAGCCCGGCCTCACGATGTTGGTCCAGGTGCCGAGCACGGTCTCCTGGCCGTCCTGGTTCATCGACACCGACTCGAACACGTAGAACTCCATGCCGCCGCGCTCGTAGAGGTCGGCCAGCGTCGTGGTGGTGGTGATGGTGTCGCCGGAGCAGACCGGCTCGCCCCAGACGAACTCCTGGCTGCCGTGCAGCATGCGCGCGAAGTTGATGCCCACCTCGGGGTCGAGCACTCCCGCAGCCACGGACATCGCCGAGTAGACGACGGCGAACATCGGCGGCGCGACGACGTCGCGGTAGCCCTTGGCGCGCGCGGCGTCGCGCTCGTGGTTCTCGGGAGCGTGCGCGCCGATCGCGTTCGAGTACTCGCGGATCTTCTCGCGCCCCACCTCGTAGTCGACGGGCGGGTAGGACTTGCCCTTGACGCTGGCGTCGACCGGCATCGTCAGTCGGCGTGGGCGTGGTAGACGGCCGCCATGTCCTCGTCGCCGTGACCCTGCTCGATCGCCTTGGCGAAGCTCGCCTCGGTGGCGCGCGTGAGCGGAGTGTCCGCGTCGTGCGCCTCGGCGGCCTCGATCACGAGGTCGAGGTCCTTGTGGGCCAGCGAGAGGCCGAAGGACACGTCGCTGAAGTCCCGGTCGACCATCAGCGGCCCCTTCATCTGCGCGTAGGGCGAGCCGACGGTGCTGCCGTCGATCGCCTCGAGGAAGTTCTTCGGGTCAACCCCGATCCGCTGGGCGAACGCGATCGTCTCGGCGAGGTTGCCGAGCAGCGACAGGAGCCACTTGTTGATCACGAGCTTGAGCCGCATGGCGTTGCCCGCCTCGCCGAGCCGCAACGTCTTGACGCCGATCGCCTCGAACACGGGCTCGCATTTGTCGATCGCGATGTCGGGGCCGGAGGCGAGCACCGTCAGCTCGCCCTTCTCCGCCGGTACGCGCGTGCCGAGCACCGGCGCGTCGAGGAACGCCACGCCGCGCTCTTCCGCGAGACGCGCGAGCCGCTCGACCGCCTCGATCCCCACCGTGCTCGCCTGCATCCAGACCGCGTCGTCGCGCATCGCCGCCAGCGCGCCGCCCTCGGTCATCACCTGCTCGACCGTCGGACCGTCGGCGAGCATTGTCACCACGATGTCCGCCCCGTCGACGGCCTCGGCGGGCGTGTCCGCCACGGCGGCCCCGTCGTCCGCCAGCGCCTCCGCCTTCTCGCGCGTGCGGTTCCAGACGCGCGTGGTCAGCCCGGCCTTGGCGATGTTCCGCGCCATCGGCCCACCCATGACTCCCGTGCCGAGGACGGCGACTGTGGGCTGCTCGGGGCTCACCCCGGGATTCTTAGCAGTCCTAGACGGCCTCGTGGATGCGCTCGCCCTTCGAGTCCATCAGCCGGCCGCCGCCGTGGCCATTTCGGACCGCGACGACCTCGGCCATGATCGACAGCGCCGTCTCCTCGGAACCGAGCGCGCCGATGTCGAGGCCGATCGGAGCCGACACACGCTCGAGCTGGTCGAGCGGGATGCCCGCCGCCTCAAGGCGCTCGCGCCGCTTGGCCTGCGCGCGGCGGCTGCCCATCGCTCCGATGTACGGCGTCTCCGAGTCGAACGCGACGGCGAGCGCCGCGTCGTCGAGCTTCGGGTCGTGATGGAGGATCGCTATGTAGGTGGCGCGGTCGATGCCGCCGAGCTGCGCGACTGCCTCGTCCGGCCATGCGGCCACGACATCCTCGGCCTCCGGGAAGCGCTCCTTGGTGGCGAAGCGCGAGCGCGGGTCGATCACGTAGGGCCGCCAGCCGGTGACGCGCGCGGTGCGGCAGAGCGCGAGCGCGAAGTCGACGGCGCCGAAGATGAACAGGCGCGGCGAGGGGGCGGTCACGTCGACGAACAGCGTGACGCCGTCCTCCTGGCGCACCTCGGAGCGCTCGGTGCCCCACATCAGCTCCTCCGCGTAGCGGCGGGCGGCGGCGTCAAGCGTGGAGTCGTCGAACGTGCCCTCCGCGGAGCCGTCGGCGTGGATCAGCACGCGCGTGCCCACCTCCGGCCGGCCGTGCGACTCCACGACCGTGACAAGCGCACCCCTCTCTCCCTCGCGAGCGAGGCGCGCGAACTCCGATTGGATGCTCAAGGTTCGTACCTCTCGACGAAGACGTCGATCTCGCCACCGCAGGGCAGGCCGACCTCCCAGGCGTCCGAGTCGGCGATGCCGAAGTGGAGGAGGCGCGGCTCGGCGCCGGCGAGGATCTCCTCGGCCACCTCGACCACGGCGCCCTCGACGCAGCCGCCGGACACGGCGCCGACGACATCGCCCTGGTCACTGATCGCCATCTTCGACCCGGGCGGCAGCGGTGCCGACTTGCGGGTGTCGATCACGGTCGCGATCGCGACGTTGTCGCCGCGCTCGGACCATTTGTGAACTTGGGCGAGCACGTTGCTCATGCATCTACCTCCTCGTTTCCCGCCGCGCCGCGCGCGGCCCTCCGATGACATGAAACTACGAATTCGTCGCTTATCGATCGTACTGTGGCGCCTACAATTGGTCTCGTGGTGATGCAGCCGGAGATCGCTCGGCGCGTGGACGAGCTCGTTTCGGAGCGCACTCCGTTCGTCGTCGCCACCGTGGTGCGCGCCCAGCGCCCCACCAGCGTCCACCCCGGCGACTCGGGCATCGTGCTGGGCGACGGCACGATCGAGGGCTTCGTCGGCGGCGCGTGCGCGGAGACGTCCGTCCGGCTTCAGGCGCTGCGCGTGCTCGAAACCGGCGAGGCGCTCCTGCTGCGCATCGTCCCCGAGGGCGAGGAGACCGCCGACGCCGAGGGCGCACTGGTGGTGCGCAACCCCTGCCTGTCGGGCGGCGCGCTCGAGATATTTCTGGAGCCGCAGCTGCCGGCGCCGCGCATCGCGGTCGTGGGCGAGACGCCGATCGGCCTGGCGCTCGCATCGATCGGCGAGCGCGTGGGCTACGAGGTCGACCTGAGCCCGGGCGCTCCGGGCGACACGTCCGACGACATCGCGCTGGTGGTGGCGTCGCACGGGCGCGAGGAGGAGGACGCGCTAGTGGCTGCGCTCTCGTCCGGCGTGCCCTACGTCGGGCTCGTGGCGAGCCGCAGGCGCGGCGCGGCGGTGATCGAGGAGCTGCGCTCGCGCGGCGTCCCCGAGGACCGGCTCACGCGCCTGCGCACCCCCGCGGGGCTCGACATCGGCGCCGCCACTGCCGAGGAGATCGCACTCTCGATCCTCGCGGAGATCGTGGCCACCCGCCGCGAGCGCGTCGAGGTGCCCGCGCCGACGCCGGCGCTCAGCGCCGTGGACCCGGTCTGCGGCATGAGCGTTGCTGCATCGGACGCGTCCCCGAGCGCGGAGCACAACGGCCGCGCCGTCTACTTCTGCTGCGACGGCTGCCGCAACACCTTCGAGCAAGACCCCGCGAGCTACTCCGCCGCCCTTGGCTGATCCGTTCGTGACCGGCCTCGTGCTGGCCGCGGGCGGCTCGAGCCGTCTCGGCCGCCCCAAGCAGCTGCTGCCCTACGGCGAGGGCACGTTGCTCGAGCACGTGCTCGCCATTGCCTGCGCCTCACCGCTCGACCAGCTGATCGTGGCGGTGGGCGGCAGCTCGGACGAGGTGCTCGCGCGCGTGGACATGAGGGGAGCCGAGGTCGTGGTCAACGACTCCTACGGCGAGGGCTGCTCGTCCTCGATCGCGGCGTCGCTGCCGCTCGTGGATCCGGCGTGCGACGTGCTCGTCCTGATGCTCGGCGACCAGCCGGGCGTCACCGCTGCCAGCGTGTGCGCGCTCGTGCAGGGGCGCGGGGACGCGCCCGTGGCGGTGTGCCGCTACGACGACGGCCGCGGCCACCCATTCGCGTTCGGACGCACGGTGTTCGGCGGGCTGGCGGGGCTGCACGGCGACAAGGCCGTCTGGAAGCTGCTCGAGCAACGGCCGGAGCTCGTCCGCGAGGTGCGGATGCCGGGTCGCGTGCCTCCCGACGTCGACACGTGGGACGACTACGACGCAGTGCTCTCGACCGGGTAGACGGCGAGAGGAAACTGAGAGGTGGAGGAGCCGGGTACCTAACCTCGGGCTCATGCCCCTCTTACTCGATTCTTACTGTTCCTTGACCCCGAACTGAGCGCCCGCCGCTTAACTCGAACTGGTGAGATCTCCCAAGCACCTCTGGTCCGGCGACTGGCGATCGGATGCGGAGACCGCTCGGCACGACGCCGCCGAGGCAGCTACGCGACACCGCGAGGCGGTCCGCCGCGCCGAGCTCGCGGCCGCCGCCTCGGCCGCCACCCGGGTGAAGGAGAAGCGCCGCTCGCGGCTCACCGTCGCGTCCGTGGCGCTTGGCCTGGCCGCGGTCGCCGCGGCGTTCATCGTCGGTTTCTTCCTGCACCAGGGCAGCGACACCCCGCCGCCGCTCCCCGCGGTGGCGGACAACCCAGTGCCGGCAAAGGGCAACGCGAACGGCGGCGCCTCGTCTGGCTCCAGCCCCGGAGCGGTGTACGCCGCGGCGAGCCCCGCCGTCGTGTCGGTGAAGACGAATGAGGGCTCGGGCACCGGTTTCCTCATCTCGCCGGACGGCAAGCTCGTGACGAACGCGCACGTCGTCGGCAGCTCGAGCCGCGTGATCGTGCGGTTCGGCCCGCGCGGCGACTCGCTCGACGCCCAGGTGATGGGCACGGACGTATCGGACGACCTCGCTCTGCTCAGCATCGACTCCGGCGCCGTGCCGCGTGGGGTGAAGCCGCTGCAGTTCGCCGACTCGCGCAGCGTGCGCATCGGCGATCCGGCCACCGCGATCGGCAACCCGTTCGGGCTCGACCGCACGGCCACCGAGGGGATCGTCTCCGCGGTAGGCCGCCACATCGAGGCGCCCAACGGCTTCGAGATCGACTCCGTGATCCAGACCGACGCCGCCATCAACCCCGGTAACTCCGGCGGCCCGCTGCTCGACAGCTCGGCGCATGTGATCGGCGTGAACTCGCAGATCGCCACGGGCGGGGGCGGCAATGGCAACGTCGGCATCGGCTTCGCGATCCCGTCCAACACCGTGCGCCAGGTCATACCGCGGCTCGAGAAGCGCCAGGCGGTGCCGCACGCCTACCTCGGCCTTGCCTCGACCGGGTCGGTGAACGCCGCCGGCGGGGCGCTCGTCAACGGCGTCATCCCCGGGGCGCCCGCCGACAAGGCCGGGGTGCAGCCGGGCGACCTGATCACAGAGATCGGCGGCCGCCGCGTGTTCGATCCCTCGGACATCTCGACCGAGATCGGGCAGCACAACCCGGGCGACACCGTGACGATGACCGTCCAGCGCGCGGGAGCGATCATCCACCTGCAGGTACAGCTCGGCCAGCGGCCGCAGCGCACGCCGTGAGCTTCGCGGCCCCCCTGGTCCTGCTGGCGCTCGTCGGCCTGCCCGTGCTCGCCGTCTTCTACGTCGGCGAGCAGCGCAACAGGCGCCACGCGGCGGCGGCGTTCGCCTCGCCCGCGGTGCAGGCCTCGGTGGCGCCGCGGCGGCCGGGCTGGCGTCGGCACCTCCCCTTCCTGGCGGTCCTCCTCGCGATCGGCCTCCTGGTGGCCGCGGCGGCCAAGCCGCAGCGCACGCTGACGGTGCCGGTGGAGCGCGCCTCGATCATGCTCGCCACCGACGTGTCCGGGTCGATGACGGCAAGGGACGTCCTGCCGAACCGGCTCGAGGCCGCCAAGCAGGCTGCGCGCCGCTTCGTGCAGCAGGTGCCCGCGCGGGTGAACGTCGGGGTGATGGCGTTCAACGACATCGCCAGCGTGCTGCAGAGCCCCACCACGGACCGCCAGGCGATCAACACGGCGATCACCGGGATGAGCTCGAGCGGCGGCACGGCCACCGGGAACGCGATTGACACGGCCACGCGCATCCTCAACCGCGCCGCGAAGGTGAACGGCAAGCGCCCGCCCGCCGCGATCGTGCTGATCTCGGACGGCAGCTCGACACGCGGGCGCGACCCGGTGGCGGCCGCGCAGGACGCTCGCAAGCTGCACATCCCCGTCTACACCGTGGCCCTCGGCACGCCGGGCGGCACGATCACCGTGCCAAGCCGCGCCGGCGGCACCGTGACGCAGCACGTCCCGCCCGACCCGGCGTCCCTGCGGCAGATCGCGCGGGCCTCGGGCGGTGCGAGCTTCACGGCCCAGACCGCTCAGGGCCTCAAGCAGGTCTACGAGAAGCTCGGCTCGCAGCTCGGACACCGCAAGGAGAAGCGTGAGATCAGCACCTGGTTCGCGGGCGGCGCGGCGCTGCTGCTGCTCGCGGGCATCGGCATGTCGCTCGGCTGGTTCGGCCGGCTCATCTGACTTCGGACAAGGAGACACGACACATGGACATGGAAAACCCCAGAGACCGCGCGGCGGCGCGTGACGAGGCGGGCGCCGCGCTCGACGAGGCACTCCACGAGATCAAGCGCGTGATCGTGGGGCAGGACGCGATGCTCGAGCGGCTGCTCGTGGCGCTCATGGCCGGCGGCCACGTGCTCCTCGAGGGCGTGCCCGGCCTCGCGAAGACGCTCACGGTCAAGACGCTGGCCCAGGTGCTGGGCGGCTCGTTCCGGCGCATCCAGTTCACGCCCGACCTCGTGCCGGCCGACCTCGTCGGCACGCGCATCTACCGGCCCGACAGCGGCAAGTTCGACATCGAGCTCGGCCCCGTGTTCGGCAACTTCCTGCTCGCCGACGAGATCAACCGCGCGCCCGCGAAGGTGCAGTCGGCGCTGCTCGAGGTGATGCAGGAGCAGCAGGTGACGATCGGCGGCGAGACCTTCCCGGTGCCGCACCCGTTCCTCGTGATGGCCACGCAGAACCCGATCGAGGCCGAGGGCACCTACCCGCTGCCCGAGGCGCAGGTGGACCGCTTCCTTATGAAGGTGCTCGTGGACTACCCGAGCACCGGCGAGGAGGCGGCCGTGGTGGGCCGCTCGCTCGACTCACAGGCCGAGGTGCGCGAGTGCCTCACGCTCGAGGACCTCGAGCGCTTCCGGCGCGCGACGCAAAGCGTGCTCGTGGACCGCGAGGTGATCGGCTACTCGGTCGCGCTCGCGGACGCCACCCGCGAGCCCGAGCGCTACGGGCTGCAGAGGCTCGCCGGCTACATCGAGTACGGCGCCAGCCCGCGCGGGCCGATCGGGCTCGTACAGGCGGGCCGCGCGCTCGCACTGCTGCGCGGCCGCGGGCACGTGTCCGTGGGCGACATCCGCGACCTCGCCCCCGACGTGCTGCGTCACCGGCTCGTCCTGTCCTACGACGCGCTGGCCGACAACGTGAGCGCGGACGAGCTGGTGGACAAGGTGCTGGCAGCGGTCACCGAGCCGCCGGCCGATCACGTGCAGCGGACGGTGGCGGCTTGACGCAGCCGCAGCTAGTCGAGCCGGGCGGCCGGCAGGGCCCTGGGCAGATGCCCCAGGGCCTCGTCGAGGCGCTCGACCTCGTGGTCGCACGGCGCGTGGGCGGCGTGATGCCGGGCGACCGGCTCGGCTCGGGCGTCGGCAGCGGCACGGAGATCGCGCAGCTACGGCCGTACGAGGTCGGCGACGACGTGCGACAGATCGACGCCGCCGCCACCGCGCGGACGGGCGAGCCGCACGTGCGAGTGCACGTGCCGGAGCGGACGCTCACCACCTGGATCGTCGTGGATGTGTCTCCCTCGATGGCCTTCGGGACGGCGGAGCGGCTGAAGAGCGACGTGGCGGAGGGCGTGGCGCAGGTGATCGGCCGCCTGGCGGTCCGCCGCGCCGGGCGCGTGGCGCTGATGACCTGCGGGGCCGCCCGTCCGCGGCTGATGCCGCCGCGCGCGGCGCGCCCGGGGCTCGTGGCGTTAGGCCGGGCGCTCGCCGAGGGCGTCGTTCCGGACGGCGCGGCCGACCCGGCGGCGCTGTCCACCGCGCTCGTGCGCCTGGCGAAGGTGGCCAAGCAGGCCGGACTCGTGGTGATCGTGTCCGACTTCCGCGACCAGAACGACTGGACGCGTGCGCTCGGGGCACTGAGCGCGCGCCACTCGGTGCTCGCCGTGGAGGTGCGCGACCCGCGCGAAAGCGAGCTGCCCAACGCCGGCCAGCTCGCGCTCGTCGACCCCGAGTCGGGCGAGCTGATCCAGGTGGACACGTCGCGGCGGCGCGTGCGCGAGCGCTTCGCGGAGCTCGAGGCCGCCGACCGCGCCCGCGTGGCGCGTGAGCTGCGCCGCCTGCGCGTCGAGCACGTTGTGGTGACGACCGAGGGCGACTGGCTGCGCCAGCTGGGACGGAAGCTCAAGTGAGCTTCGGCAACTCCACCTGGCTGCTCGCGCTGCTCGCGCTGCCCCTGATCGTGCTCGTGCAGATGGCGGTCCGGCGCAGGCGCGCTCGCCGCTACGCCGTGCGCTTCACCGGCGTGTCCAACCTCAAGCTTGCGGCGGCGGCGGCCGGCCCGTCGTGGCGGCGCCACGTGCCGGCGACGCTGGCGCTGTTCGCGCTGGCGGCGCTCGTCTTCGCGCTCGCGCGCCCCGAGCACACGATCGCCGTCCCCACCGGCAGCGCCTCCGTGATGCTCGTGACCGACCACTCGCTGTCGATGGAGGCGAACGACGTGCAGCCTGACCGGCTGTCGGCCGCGCAGTCTGCCGCGAACAGCTTCCTCAACCGCGTGCCCAAGCAGGTGAAGGTGGGCGTGGTTGCGTACTCGGACTCCCCGGACACCGTGCAGGCGCCGAGCGAGGACCACGGCGCCGCGCGCGAAGTCATCGACAGCGAGGCGCCCGGTGGCGCCACCGCCACGGGCGACGCGCTGGCGGTCGCGCTCCAGGCCCTCAGCACGAGCGCCGCCGGCAAGCCGCAGCCCTCGTCGATCGTCCTGCTGTCGGACGGGCGCACCACCACCGGGCGCGACCCGGTGGGCGTCGCGCGCCAGGCGGGCAAGCTGCACATCCCGATCTACACGGTCAGCCTCGGCACCCAGAGCGCGCTGATCCCCAATCCGGGCGGCTTCGGCCCGCCCGTCCCGGTGCCACCGGATCCCGACACGCTGCGCCAGATCGCGCGCGCATCGGGCGGGCGGGCGTTCACCGCGGAGGACGACAGCCAGCTCTCGTCGATCTACAAGGCGCTCGGCTCGACGCTGGCCACGAAGAACCAGAAGCGCGAGATCACCGCGGCGTTCGCGCTCGGCGGCATCGCGCTGCTGATCGCCGCGGCCGCGGCATCCGCGCGCGTCTCGGGCCGTCTGCCGTAACGTCCTCCGGATGGAGGACGAAGGCAGCCACCCGGGGCGCGCCGGGGAGTCGGAGTGGGAGCGCCTCGACCACAACATGAACGAGCTGCTCCAGGAGCTGCGCGTCTCTCAGACCGGCGTGCAGATCCTGTTCGCGTTCCTGCTCGCGCTGCCGTTCGCCCAGCGCTTCACGGAGGTCACGACCTTCCAGCGGGACGTCTACTTCGCGAGCCTGCTGCTAGCGGGCGCGGCGTCGGTGTTCTTCATCGCGCCGGTGTCGGCGCACCGGCTCGTGTTCCGGCGCCGCGAGAAGGCCACGCTCGTGGCCAGCGCCAACTGGATGGCCATCGCCGGGCTCGCCTGCCTCGCCGTGGCGATCGTGTGCGTGATCCTGCTGATCGCGGACTTCCTCTTCAGCGCCGCGGTGGCCGCGGTGTCGGCGGGCGGCATCGCCCTGATGTTCGCCGTGCTCTGGTACGCCGTGCCGCTGTCGTGGCTTCTGCGCGAGCGGCAGCGCGACTCAGCCGAGGCGCCGCCAGGCGAGCAGTAGTCCGTCCCCCACGCTGAGGATCACGTTGTGCACGCGGGGGTCCGCCTGGATGTGGTCGTTGAAGGTGCGAACGGCGAGCGTCTCCCCCTCCTCGGAGGAGTCGTCGATCACGCGGCCGCTCCAGAGCACGTTGTCGGCGACGATCAGGCCGCGCTCGGAGAGCATCGCCAGCGAGCGCTCGTAGTAGGTGACGTAGTCCTTCTTCCAGGCGTCGATGAAGACGATGTCGAACGGGCCCTCGAGCTTCTCGAGCTCCTCGCGGGCGTCGCCGACCACGAGCTTGATCTTGGACGCGTGCGGACTGCGCTCGATGTATTCGCGCGCCACCGCGAGGTTCTCCTCCTTGCGCTCGAGCGTGACCAGCTCGCCGTCCTCCGGCAACGCGGCGGCCATCGCCAGCGCGCCGAAGCCGGTGAAGGTCCCGACCTCGAGCACGCGCGTCGCGCCCGAGATCACGATCAGCGCCTCGAGCAGCCTGGCCTCCACGAGCCCGCTCATCATCCGCGGGATCGGCATCAGCTTCTGCGTCGCCGCCGCGACCCCGGCGAGCAGCTCGTCGGGCGGAGTGGTGTGCTCGGCCGCATAGCGGTCTATCCGCGGATCGATGAAGTCCACGCCTGCAGCTTGGCGAAAAAGGCCGACGCGCGTCCCCACGGGGAGCGCGCGTCACCGTCGGGGCGGCCATGCAACGGGGCAACTACGCTGCAGAAATGAGCGAGTCGCTGCGCCGCCTCACCCCGGAAGAGTTCCGCGACGTGATCGGCCACTTCGCGAGCGGCGTGACGGTCGCGACCGCGCTGCACGAGGGCCGCCCGTTCGGGACGACGGCGAGCGCCGTCTCGTCCCTGTCGCTCGAGCCGCCGATGGTGCTCATCTGCATGAACCGTGACTCCGAGACCGGGCAGGCGATCGCCTCCTCCGGTCGCTTCGCGATCAATGTGCTCGGCGAGAACCAGGCAGACGCCGCGGTGCGCTTCGCGCGCAAGGGCGCGGACAAGTTCGAGGGCGTGTCGGTGACGCCCGGCGAGTGGGGCGAGCCGCTGCTCGACGAGGCGCTGGCCACGCTCGAGTGCCGGGTGACGGAGACGACGGCCGGCGGCACGCACTACGTCTTCCTGGCGGAGGTGGACCGGGCATCGGCGCGCGCCGGCACGCCGCTGGCCTACTTCCGCGGCGAGTTCGGGCGTCTCGAGCTCAGCAACAACGGAGCAGCGGCCCGCGACCGCATCCAACTGGCGCGCTCGCTCTACGAGGCGTTCGCGTCCGCCGACCGCCCGGCTGTCGAGGAGCTCCTGAGCGAGGACTTCGCCTTCTCCAGCCCGCCGGACCCGAGCCTCGACCTCGCCGGCTACTGGCAGCGCTGCTGGCCGGGCGCGGGGACGCTGGCGTCATACGACTTCGTGCGGCTGATCGAGCACGGCGACGAGCTGGTCGTGACCTATGAGTGCACCAAGGCAGACGGCAAGCGCTTTCGCAACACCGAGGTGCTGAGCTTCGACGGCGACAAGATCAGCCGGGCGGAGGTCTACTTCGGCTGGGACCTGTAGCGGAAGCTGCTGCCGCCGATGCGGTTGCCGTAGCGATGCGCGGCGCGCTCGCCGTAGCCCGGCCAGACGTACCAGCGGTAGACGCCCTTGGCGAGCCGGCGGTGCTTCCCGCGGTAGTGCCATTTGAGCGGAAGCGCCAGGTGCGCGCCGTGCGGCCAGGCGCTCAGGATCTTGCGCTTGCCTTTGTAGAGCTGGACGTTGTAGTAGTCGGCGCCCTTCACCTGCTTCCAGGTGAGCCGCGGCGGGGCCTGCACGACCGTGCCGGTGAGCGGCCGCAGTGTGGAGGCGGTCGGGATCGCGCTCTCGCCGACCGCGCTGGTGTTGCCCGCCTGATCGAAGTCGGTGACGAGGTAGTGGTAGCGGACGCCGTTCTTCAGGCCGTGGTCGGTCACGTGGGTGGCGCTGCCCTGGTAGATCGTCTTGCGCGCCGCGGTGCCCTGGGTGGCGAGCCGGACCACGCGCACGCCGGCGGCGTCGGAGGGCAGCACCCAGCTCAGCCGGATCGTGCCGTTGCCCGGCGCCTTG
>DASXNY010000065.1:0-36425 GCA_036494715.1 Thermoleophilaceae bacterium | reverse complement strand
GTTGAGCAGCCGGCCCTCGGACAGCACGATCACCGAGTGGCCGTCGGCGAAGCGCCACTCGTCCACCTGCGGCTTGACGTTGATGCGCTCGATGCCGCTGGTGTGCTCCAGCCCGGCCATGTCGATCTCGTTGTCGAAGTGACCGATGTTGCCGACGATCGCCTGGTGCTTCATCCGGGCCATGTGCTCGGCCGTGATGATGTCCTTGTTGCCGGTGGTGGTGACGAAGATGTCCGCCGTCTCGACGACGTCCTCGAGCGTCAGTACCTGGTAGCCCTCCATCGACGCCTGCAGCGCGCAGATCGGGTCGATCTCGGTGATGATCACGCGCGCGCCCTGGCCGCGGAGCGACTGCGCGCAGCCCTTGCCCACGTCGCCGAAGCCGCAGATCACCGCCACCTTGCCGCCGATCATCACGTCGGTGGCACGGTTGATGCCATCCACGAGCGAGTGGCGGCAGCCGTAGATGTTGTCGAACTTCGACTTGGTGACCGAGTTGTTGACGTTGATCGCCGGGAACAGCAACTCGCCGTCGCGCTGCATCTGGTAGAGCCGGTTGACGCCGGTAGTCGTCTCCTCGGTCACCCCCTTGATCCCGGAGGCGATGTTGGTCCAGCGCTGGTTGTCCTCGTCGAGCGAGCGCTGCAGCACGCCGAGGATCACCTGCATCTCGTGGTTGTCGGTGGAGTCGGGGGACGGAACCGCGCCCGCCTTCTCATACTCCGCGCCCTTGTGGACCAGCAGGGTGGCGTCGCCGCCGTCGTCCAGGATCATGTTCGGGCCGTCGCCGTCGGGCCAGCGCAGCACCTGCTCGGTGCACCACCAGTACTCCTCGAGCGTCTCGCCCTTCCAGGCATATACCGGCACGCCCTGCGGGTCGTCCGCGGTGCCGTCCGGGCCGACCACCACGGCGGCCGCCGCGTGGTCCTGCGTCGAGAAGATGTTGCAGCTGCACCAGCGGATCTCCGCGCCGAGCGCGACCAGCGTCTCGATCAGCACGGCGGTCTGGATCGTCATGTGCAGCGAGCCGGTGATGCGCGCGCCCTTGAGCGGCTGGCTCGCGCCGTACTCCTCGCGGGAGGCCATCAGGCCCGGCATCTCGTGCTGGGCGAGCTCGATCTCCTTGCGCCCGAACGTGGCGAGCGAGAGGTCGGCGACCTTGAAGTCGGAAGTCTTCTCGGTGGTTGGTGTGGTGGTCATGCAGCCTCCAATGGCGTGTCAGAAGTCGGGGGGTTCCTCATGCGGCGATGCCGAGCAGGCGCTGGTGCTTCTCCTGTTCCCAGCGCAGCCAGTCATCCGAGGCGACGCCCTCGGGGCGCCGCGGTGCAGCCTCGAACCATGCGTCGACGGCCTGATTCAGCCCCTCGTCCTCGCGCATTCGCTTGGCGAAGGCGATGTCCGAGAGGCCGCAGTCGAAGCGGTTCAGAAGCTCGCGCAGCGTCCTCAGCCGCTGGAGCTCCTCAGGCCCGAACATGCGATAGCCGGACCCGGTGCGGGGAGGTTGGATGAGCCCCACGCTCTCGAGGTAGCGCAACATTCGCGGTGACCATCCGGTGGTCTCCGCAGCCTCGTTGATCGTGAGCCCGTCCATGCCGGACCGCAACCTTAGCACGGGTGTGTCAAGGTTTTCGTGCGCCGATGTCCCGTAAAGCCGCCTTCTTCTGGATCGCCTACGCGTTCTTCGTGGTGATGGTCGGGACCACGGTGCCGACGCCGCTCTTCCCCATCTACGAGCAGCGCTTTGGGTTCGGCTCGCTGATGGTCACCGTGATCTTCGCGACGTATGCGGTGGGGGTCATTGCGGGGCTCGTGCTGACCGGGCGGCTGTCCGATGAGATCGGGCGGCGGCGGGTCTTGGGCTTCGGGCTGGCGTGCGCGCTGCTCAGCAGCGGCGTGTTTCTGGTGGCGCAGGGTGTGGCGCCGCTGCTCGTAGGGCGGGTGCTGTCGGGGTTGTCGGCGGGCTCATTCGCGGGCACGGCCACGGCCACGCTTATCGACCTGGCACCGGGTGGGAAACGCCAGCGGGCCGCGGCGATCGCCGTCGGCGTGACGCTCGGCGGGCTCGGCTTCGGCAACCTGCTCTCGGGCGTGCTCGCGCAGACCGGCGTCGTGCCGCTGCGCTTCCCCTACTGGGCGCACCTCGCGCTGCTCCTGCCCGCCGTGCCCGCGGTGTTCTTTGCGCCCGAGACGGTCAAGCTGAGCCCGCACCCGCGCTTCCGGCCGCAGCGCCTGGCCGTGCCGAAGCAGGTCCGCGGCACGTTCGCCCGCGCGGCGCTCGGCGGTTTCTCGGCCTTCGCCTTCGCCGGGCTGTTCGGCTCGGTGGGTCCGTCCTTCCTCGCGCGCTTCCTCGGCTACCCGAGCCACGTGCTGGCTGGGGCGATCATGTGCTCCCTGTTCTACGCCTCGGTGGCCGGGCAGCTGCTCGTGGTGCGCGTGTCGGAGCGCACCGCGCTCGTGAGCGGCGACTTCGCGACCGTCTGCGCGGCGCTGCTCACGATCCTCGCGCTGGCGGGCGAGTCGCTCTGGCTCTTGATCGCGGCGGCGCTCGCCGCAGGCGCCGGCCAGGGCATCGCGATGGGTGGCGGAGTGGCCGCGCTCGCGCCCGAGACTCCGGAGGATCGCCGCGGCGAGGTCAACGCCACCTTCTACGTCGTGCTCTACACCGGGCTGTGCGTGCCGATCATCGGTGTCGGCCTGCTGTCTCAGGCCACCGATCTGCGCACCGCGGGCATCGCGCTCGGCTGCGTGATGGCCGCGCTGGCGAGCGTGGCCGGCTTCAGCCTGCTCACGCGCAAGTCGAGCCCGGCGAGTGCTAACCCAGCTCGACCTTGAAGCGCTCGAGCACGGCCACCGGCATCGGGTCGGTGCCGTCGAGCGCCGCCAGGTAGACCGACATCAGGTCGCCGAGGAAGACGAGCGACATCACGCGCTCGAACGCGCTCTCGCCGCGCGACTCGACCACCTCGACTGCCTTCGCCCCGTCGCGCGCGATCTCGGCGGTGAGCTCGATGCGGCGCCGCAGGCGCGGGTGCAGCGTGGTGTCGTCGAGGAAGACCACCGACAGCGGCTCGCCGCTCGCCCAACCGCAGATCTCGTTGTGGTCGGCCTCGGGCAGCTCGGCGTAGAAGGCGTGCAGCTTGGCGTTCTCATTGATCTGTGTCTTCCAGCGCCGGGCGGCCGGGGTCGTGAGGCCCGCCCCGTAGGTGACGGAGATCGAGCCCCTGAGCGTGCGCGCGAGCGACTTGGCGAGCGAGTCGTCCGGCGCGTCGGGTCCCCACTCCGCCGCGAGCGCGCGCTGGAGCTCGGCAGCGGCCTCCACCTCGGATCGCAGCGATGGCGTGACGCCGGTCAGCGCCGCCACCTCGACCGAGCAGACCGCCATGTAGCCGACCGCGGCGCGCGGCTGCATGCCTGAGGGCACGCCGATCACTGGCACGCCGTCGGCCCGCGCGGCGTCCGCGAGCTTGCCGCCGGTGCTGAGCGCGATGCGCTTCGCCCCGGCCTTGCCCGCGGCCTCGTAGCAGGAGAGCGTCTCCTCGGTGTTGCCCGAGTAGCTCGAGCAGAGCACCGCCGTGTCCTCGCCCACCCAGGGCGGGAGCTCGTAGCCGCGGATCGTGGCGATCGGGTGGCGGGCGCGGGCGCCGATGGCGGCGGCGGCGAGGTCGGCGCCGATGGCCGAGCCGCCCATGCCGCAGATCGCCAAGCCACCTGGGGCCTCGAAGCTCCTGATGTCAGCGGACTCGACGCGCCAGAGCGCGTCCGTGAGGTGCGCGGGCTGCTCGAGCACGTCGCCGAGCATGCCCTTCGGGTCGACGGCGGCGATCCCCTCGCGCGTGAGCTCGTTCATCCCTGTCCGGCCTCCGCCTCGATGCGGGCGTCGGCTTCCACGACCTCGCCGCCCGCCACAACCACGCCGCTGCCGAGCATCGCGCCCGGCTGGATCTCCGCGCCGTCGCCCACCTGCACGCCGTCGCCGAGCACGGCCTCGCGGATCGTGCAGCCGCTGCCCACCGATACGCGCTCGTGCAGCACCGAGCGCTCCACCGTCGACTCGGCGCCGACGCTGCAATGCGGGCCGATCACGCTCTGCGGGCCGATCTGCGCGCCCGCCACGAGCGCGGGCTCGTAGATCAGCGAACCGGTCTCGTCGCGCGGCGGCAGCGTGCTCTTCACGCGGCCGGAGAGCAGGTCGTAGGTGGATTCGAGGTAGCGCTCGGGCGTACCGATGTCGATCCAGTAGCCGTCCGACATGAAGCCGTAGAGCCCGTGGCCCACGAGCGCGGGAAACACCTCGCGCTCGAACGACACCGCGCGGCCGGACGGGATCTGGTCGAGCACGGCGCGCTCGATCACGTAGGCGCCCGCGTTGATGCGGTTCGTCGGCGCGGGGCCGGGGGACTTCTCGCGGAACTCCGCCACCGCCCCGTCCTCGGCCGTCGGCACGACGCCGTAGCTGGATGTGTCCTCGACGGCGATCAGCGCGAGCGTAGCGGTGGCGCCCTTCTCCTCGTGGAAGGCGACCTGGGCGCTGAGGTCCATGTCGGTGAGCACGTCGCCGTTGAGTACGAAGAGGCGGTCGTCGAGCAGGCCCTCGTCGGCGGCGAGCCGCACCGGGCCGGCGGTGCCGAGCGGCTCGTCCTCGTGGACGTAGCGCAGGCGCATGCCCTCGTGCTCCTCGCCGAGCACATCTTCGACCGCGTGTGCGAGGAAGCCGCAGGAGAGCAGCACATCGTCGACGCCGTGGCCGCGCAGCCAGTCGAGCATGAAGGTGAGGAACGGCCGCCCTGCCAGTGGCATCACCGGCTTGGGCACCGTCTGGGTGAGCGGGCGTAGTCGGGTTCCCTCGCCGCCGGCGAGTACAAGGGCTTGCATCTCGCTACCTGCCGACGCCCTCGTAGGTGAAGCCGGCGGCCCGGAGCCCGTCGCGGTCGAGGAAGTTCCGGCCGTCAACCACAAGCGGGGTCTTCATCAGGTTCTTCACTTCGTTCACCCAGTCGAGCTCGCCGAACTCCGGCCACTCGGTGACGAGCACTGCTCCGTCGGCGCCGTCGAGCGCTTCCTGGGGACTCTTACAGAGCTTCACCCCAGCGCCAAGTGCGTCGGCCGCCCGCTCGCCGGCCACCGGGTCGTAGGCGCGCACGCTCGCGCCCTCGCCCTGCAGCCGCCCCGCGAGTACCAGGCTCGTGGCCTCGCGGATGTCGTCGGTGTTGGGCTTGAACGCCACGCCGAGCAGCGCGATCTCCTTGCCCACCAGCGAGCCCAGGTGCTTCTTGAGCTTGCTCACGGTGCGCCGCTTCTGGAGCTCGTTGACCTCGATTACGGCCGTGAGGAGCTGGAAGTGGTAGCCGCTGTTGCCGGCGAGCTGCTTGAGGGCGGAGACATCTTTTGGGAAACACGAGCCGCCGAAGCCGATTCCCGCCTGCAGGAACTTCGGGCCGATGCGGTCGTCGAAGCCCATCCCGCGCGCCACCTCGTTGACGTCGGCGCCGAGTTCTTCGGACACGTTGGCGATCTCGTTGATGAAGGAGATCTTGGTGGCGAGGAAGGCGTTCGAAGCGAGCTTGATCATCTCGGCGCTGGCGACCTCCGTGCGGACGATCGGCGCGCCCAGCGGCTCGTACAGGCCGGCGACGCGGTCGGCGAACTCCTCGGAGCCCTCGTCCGCGCCGACCACCACGCGGTCGGGCTTCATGAAGTCGTTCACCGCCGAGCCCTCCTTGAGGAACTCGGGGTTGGACACGTAGGCGAGGCCGTCGCTCTGGCGCTTGATCGAGCGCCCGGTCCCCACCGGCACGGTGCTCTTCATCACGAGCCCGTGCTTGCCGCCGCCGATCTCCTCGAGCACGCGCTCGACGCGCGAGAGGTCGGCGTCGCCGGAGTAGGTGGGCGGCGTGTCGACGCAGCAGAACAGCAGCTCGGCGGCGTCGAGCACCTGGCCCATGTCGGTCGTGAAGTGGAGGCGCTCGCGGTTGCGCTCCACCAGCTCGGCCAGGTCCGGCTCGAAGATCGGCAGCTCGCCGCGCTCGAGCGCGTCGATCTTCGCTTGCACGATGTCGCGGCAGTGGACCTCGTGGCCCAGCTCGGCGAAGCAGGCGGCCGTGACGAGGCCCACCCAGCCAACACCAATTACACCTATCGGCTCTCGATCAGGCATAGACGACGGGGCAGCCTATAGAGAGCGCGCCGTGCGGGCGATCGTGATCATCTGATCCTCGCTGAGCTCGCCCGAGAGCGTGTTCTGCACCCAGTAGACCCCGTGCGTGGTCGTCCACGAGACGGTGCGCGTGACCTTGCCCTCGAAATAGACGTTGTAGGTGACGCCGTGGTAGTGCCTGGTCTCGTGCTCGCCCTTGAGTATCGGCGGGTCCTTCCACGCCAGCCCCTGGATGCCGTAGTACTGGCCGAGGCCCTGTGCCTTGACGACGATCCGGTAAGCGGGGAAGTGCTTGTGGCTCTTCGCGATGAACGGGTAGGCCCGCGGCGGGGCGAGGATCGTGCTGCCGCTCTCGACGAAGCGCGGGTAGTAGACGGGCAGCGCGGCGCCGGCGGAGACGGTCTGCAGCGCGATGCTCCGCCCGGTCGAGCTCGCGTCGAGCAGGCCGAGGCTGGCCGGGTTCACGCCGTGCTTGCGCTTGTGGCTGTGCTTCGTCGTCTTCTTCTTCGCCTTGTTCTTGGCCACCGACTTGAGCGACTCCACGCCGATGAACTGGCGCGCCATCTTCTGGAGCGCCGCCGGCGTCGTGGTGACGAAGCTCGGCCCGAGGTCGACCGGCGAGAACGGGATCTGCTCGACGGGGTACTGCGCCGAGTTGAGCGCGAGCTTGAGCAGCCGCAGGACCGCAGAGGTGGAGTGGATGTCCGAGCGCGTGTACTTGCCGAAGATCTTGAGCAGCTTGTCGCGCTCGCCGAACAGCGTGCTCAGCGAGATCTGCTGCTTCATCTGCGCGAGGAACTGCTGCTGGCGCGAGCCGCGCACGAGGTCGGTGTCCGTGTGGCGGAAGCGCACGAACGAGAGAGCGTCGCGGCCGCAGATGCGCTGGTACCCGGGCTGCAGGTTGATCGCCGCGAACGAGCCACCGGGGTTGTAGTAGCGATGGTCGATGTCCATGTAGACGCAGCCGAGCCGGTTGACCGCGTCGACGAAGCCGAGGAAGTTGACGCTGATCACGTGGTTGATGCGCAGGCCCGTGATCTCCTTGACGGTCTCGAGCGTGAGCTTGGCGCCGCCGTCCTCGTAGGCCTCGTTGATCTTCGCCACGCCGTGACCGGGGATGCTCACCTTGAGGTCACGCGGGATCGAGAGCAGCGCGGTGGCCTTCTTGGACGGGTCGAGGCGCATCAGGATGATCGTGTCCGAGCGCTGGCCGCCGCCGTAGCCCGAGGCGCCCTTCTCGCGCACGTCGGAGCCGATCAACATGATCGTCTGCGGCTTGCCGGGCGCCGGGATCGCGAGGTCGTTGCCGAGCTGGAGCTGCGGCGACTCGCGGAAGGCGCTGACCACCCGGTTGACCTCGTGGAAGGCCGCGACGGAGGTCGCGCCGGCCGCGGCGACCACGATCAGGCACGCACCCAGAAGGATGCGCTTCCACAGACCTCCCCCTCTTTGATACTCGTCAGGCAATGCGCAGGTGCTTGGCCGGGAGCCGTTGCTGGCCGATCGACTGTACGAACTCGACCAGCGCCGTGCGGTAGCGGGACAGCGACGGGATCGACACCCACTCCTCGGGCCCGTGGTGGCCGGCGCCCTCGGGGCCGAACTCGACGGCGGGGACACCGGCCTCGATGAAACTGATCGCGTCGGACGCGCCGTCGCGGCCGACGGAGATGGCCTCGGTCGGGGTCCCGTCGGCCACCGCCGCCGCGAGCAGCTGCACGTACGGGTTGCTGCGCTCGATGATCACGGGGTCGCGCGTGAAGACCTTTGCCACGCTCACGTCGGGGATCGCCCGGATGCGCTCGAGGATCTGCTCCGGGTCCTGGCCGGGCAGGTAGCGCACGTCGACGTCCATCGCGCACAGGTCGGGCACCTTGTTGATCACGTCGCCGCCGATGATGCGGCCGAGGCTGATCGAGGGCCGGTCGAAGAACTCGGAGGACTCGCGCGAGAACGGCAGCGACTCGATCTGGCGGAAGATGTCGATCGCCTTTAGCACGGCGTTGTCGCCGAGCCAGGGAGTGGAGCCGTGCGCGGACTTGCCGTACACCTCGATCCGCATGGCGAGCACGCCCTTCGCCTGCACGCCGATGTGCAGGTCGGTCGGCTCTCCGGTGATGGCGAAGTCTCCCGTGTAGCCCTGTTCGACCAGGTAGTCGGAACCCCTCTGGGTGGCCTCGTCCGACTCCTCGTCGGATACGCAGACGAGGTGCACGCGCACGTCGCTCTGCTCGGCGAGGTCGCGCGCGGCGACCATCATCGAGGCGAGGCCGCCTTTCATGTCGTAGGCGCCGCGGCCGAACAGCCGGTTGCCCTCGGTGCGCGGCACGAACTGCTCCGGTCGCCCGGGAACGACGTCGAGGTGGCCGTGGAAGACCACGGTCGGAGCATCGGTGCCGGCGGGGGCGCCGACGGTCGCCGCGATCACCGGCAGCCCGTTGTGGCTGCCGACCAAAACGTCGACATCGCGGGACTCGAGCCAGCCTTTTATGAAGCCGGCCGCGCTCTGGATCCCCTCGAGATTGCACGTGTCGTAGGTGATCAGGCGCTCGGCGAGAGCGTGTTCCTGCACCCGCCTGAGGATAACGGGGGTGCTGGCGGCTCCGAGCAGCCCCAAGTACGCTTGCGCCTTTCGCTGTACCGCTCTCCGCTCCGCGCTGTCCCGGCTTGCACATCCTCGTTCTGACCGACCGCGACTGGACCCACCCCCAAGGGGGAGGCACCGGCACGCATCTGTACGGGCAGGTGTCGCGCTGGGTGGCGTGGGGCCACCGCGTGTCCGTGATCGCCTGCGGCTACCCCGGCGGGGCGCCGCATGAGCGGCTCGACGAGCGGCTCGAGATCTACCGCGTGGGTGGCCGCTCCACCGTCTTCCCACGGGCGATCTGGCGCCAGTGGCGGGGCCTCGTGCCGGACCCGGACGTGACCGTCGAGCTCGTCAACGGGGTCACCTTTCTCACCCCGCTGTGGATGCATGGACCCCGGGTAACCCTTGTCCATCATGTTCACCGCGATCATTACGAGCAGGAGATGGGCCGGAAGGGTCGCATTGCGGCATTTGCGCTGGAAACCGCGCCGCTCAAGTGGCTGTATCGGCGTTCGCGCTTCATGACGATCTCGAAGGCGAGCGCGCGCGACATCGTCGCGCACGGCATCCCCAGGGAGCAGATCGAGGTCAACTACATCGGCGTCGAGGTCGGGCAGTTCGCCCCCGGCGAGCGGGCCGAGCAGCCGACGCTGCTCTACCTCGGCCGGCTCAAGCGCTACAAGCAGATCGAGTACCTGCTCGACGTGATCGACGCGATCCCGGAGGCGGTGCTCGACATCGCCGGCGACGGCGACCACCGCGAGACGCTCGAGCGCGAGATCGCCGAGCGCGGGCTGTCCGAGCGCGTGCGCCTGCTCGGCCACGTCGACGAGGAGACCAAGCTGCGCCTGCTCCAGAGCGCCTGGGTCAACCTCACCGCCTCGTCCGCCGAGGGCTGGTGCCTGACCGTGATGGAGGCCGCCGCCTGCGGCACCCCGAGCGTGGCCCTCGCCGTGGGCGGCCTGCCCGAGTCGATCCAGGACGGCGTCACCGGACTGCTGGCGCGAGACCGCGACGAGCTCGTCAGTCAGACCCAGCGCGTGGTGCACGACCCGGAGCTGCGCGAGCGGCTCGGCGCGGCGGCGCTCGAGCGCGCACGCGACTTCACCTGGGACCGCACCGCGCGCCAGACGCTCGACCTGCTCGACGAAGAGCGCAGCGCGGCGGCCGAGCGGCCGTCCGGGCTGAAGGCGCGGGCCCGAGAGCTCGCCGGCTCCGACACCGGGCGAGCCGCGGGGCTCGGCAGCGCTGTGATGGCCAGCAACGTGATCGCGCTCGTCTTCACCGTCGTGTTCGGACGGCTCCTGCACGCGGGCGGCTACGGCTCACTGGCGGCGCTGATCGCCGCCTTCATCATCTTGCAGGTGCCGGGCAACGCGCTCCAGGCCACGGTCGCGCGGGAAGTCAGCGCCGAGGTGGCCGACGGCGAGCGCGCGCCTGGCGCCGGGGTGCGCGGCTGGGTCGCGCGGCTCTTGCTCGTGCTCGTCGCGGCGATCGCGATCTCGATCCCGCTGCGTCATGTGATCGCCAGCATCATCGGCGTCGGCAACGACCCGTGGGCCGCCGCCGCCGCGCTGCCCGCGGCGTGCCTGTGGCTGATCCTGTCGGTGGAGCGCGGCGCTCTGCAGGGCTTCCAGCGCTACAAGATGGTCGGCGGCAGCGTGATGGGCGAGGCGGCCACGCGCCTGTTGTGGGGCATCGTGCTGTTCGCGGTGGGCCTCGGCGTGACCGGCGCGTTCCTTGCCACCGCGTTCTCGCTGGCGAGCATGGCGGTGTTTCTGTCGCTGCCGCTCAGCCGTGAGGTGCGCCATGCGGCGATCGGCCACACGCCCCGGCCGGAGCCGGGGCTGCGCGAGCTGCTCGGCCGCGCCGGCGCGCCTGTGATGGCGCTGGCGCTGATCGCGTTCCTCCAGAACGTCGACCTGATCGTGGTCAAGCACCGCGCCCCCAGCCAGGTGGCCGGCTCCTACGCGGCGGCGTCGGTGGCCGCGAAGATGGTGATCTGGGTGGCCGTGGGGCTCGGCTTCTACCTGCTGCCGGAGGCGTCGCGGCGCACCGCGCTCGGGCGGGACGCGCGGCCGATCCTCGGCCGCACGCTGTGGCTCGTCGGGCTGGCGGGCGTGCCGATGGTGCTGTTCTACGCGGTGGCCGGCCAGCCGCTCCTCAAGGCCGTGTTCGGTTACAAGAACCTGCACCACGCCGGGCAGGCGCTGCCCTGGCTCGGCCTCGCAATGACGCTGCTCGCGTGCGCGTACCTGTCGGTGCAGTACCTGCTCGCGCTGCACCGCTCGCACTTCATCTGGGCGCTCGCCATCGCCTCGTGCGTGGAGGTGGTGCTGCTGCTCAGCGTGTCGATCCAGCTCGTCACCATCGCCCTGGTGGTGCTCGCCGTGCAGGCCGCCCTCGCGGTCACCGTCGTGCTGCTCGGCTATCGCAGCAAGGTCGGCGTGCCGCGGCTGTCCGTGCCGGAGCCGGCCGCCGGCTCGAGCCGGGCCGCCGGCCGCTGACCAGGTGGCGAGCTTCGACGACGCGCTCGCCGCTGTCTCGGGCGTCGAGGGCTGGATGACCGACGATCAGGCCTGGCGCCTGTTCGAGCGCGCGCGGGCGCTGCGGCCGCCGGGGCGGATCGTGGAGATCGGGAGCTACCGCGGGCGCTCGGCGATCGTGCTCGCCTCCGCCGCGGCCGAGGGCGTCGAGGTGGTGGCGATCGATCCGCACGCGGGCAACGACCGCGGTCCGCAGCAGATCGCGGGCAGCGACAGCGAGGGCGAGGCCGACCACCGCGCCTTCAACGACAACCTTGCCCGCGCCGGCGTCGAGGGGCGCGTGCGCCACGTGCGGCTGCCCTCGCAGCAGGCTTTCGGTGCGACGGACGGCCCGGTCGAGCTCCTGTACGTGGACGGCGCCCACCGCTACGCGCCGGCGCGCGCCGACATCGAGCGCTGGGGCGAGCGCGTGCTGCCCGGCGGCACGCTGCTGATCCACGACTCGTTCTCGTCGGTCGGGGTCACGCTCGCGATCCTGCGGCTGCTCGCCACGGCGGACGACTGGCGCTACATCGGCCGCACGGGTTCGCTCGCCGAGTATCGGCGCACGCCCCTGAGCGGCGCCGAACGCGCGCGCAACGCTGCCCGGCAGCTCGCCGAGCTGCCGTGGTTCGCGCGCAACCTGGCGATCAAGGTTCTGCTGCTGGCGCGGCTGCGGCCTCTCGCGCGGCGGCTCGGCTCCGACGAGTGGCCGTACTGAGCGTCATGGCGAGCCCGAGCAAGAGCAGCACGTAGGCGGCGACTGCCACCCAGTTCGCGCCGATGTGGTCGGCGGCGTAGTCGTTGTTGTAGCCGCCGCGGTTGGCCGCCGGCCAGATCAGGTAGATCAGCGGCACCGCGATCACGAGCAGCCCGCCCGCCCAGAGGATCAGCTTCCGCGCGGGGACGCCGCGCCACAGGAGCAGGGCGATGCACGGCCCCGCGATCCCTCCCACGCGCAGCGCGAACACGAAGCCGAGCACGAGCGCCGCCACCACCCCCGCCGCCAGGGCGTGCGCAGGCCGCCAGCGCTGCGGCGTGTCGTCGAGCTCGAGCTCCCCGCGCTCCTCGGGCGCGCCGCGGCGCGGCCGCGTGAACAGCAGCAGCGCGAGCATCGCCATGCACGCCGCCGCCGACACGAAGTAGCCGACGTCGAGCCAGCGGTTGGGGCCGAACGTGAAGCTCAGGTCGCGGCAGCTCGCCCCGGCCTCCCAGCCGTTGGCGTAGCCGTCGACCACCAACGGAGTGCCCAGCGAGTGGCCGTTGCAGGTGGCGCGCCAGCCGCGGTTGTAGCTCTCGCCGAGCACGACCAGCGAGGGGCCGCTGAGCCGCACGCGCACGTGCTTGTGGCTGCCGTTGCCCTCGCTGCCCGAGTCGAGCACGCGGCCGGAAGGCGCCGGCGCGGCGTGCGCCACGGGCGAGGCGAGCCGCAGGAAGTACGGGTCGAACGCGCCCGGGAGCGTGCGCAGCTCGGCCGGCCCGGCCGGCAGGCTGGCGGCCGGGCCGCAGGGCAGCGCGCGCAGCGGCGTGCCCCGGTCGAGCGCGGCCACCGAGCCCACCGGGCGCAGCGCGAGCGTCTGGCCGCCCACCGTGGCCCGCAGCGCACCGCACGTGGCGGTGACGTTGCCCGTCAGCGGCACGCTCACGTGCGGCACGCCGGGACCGCTCAGCTCGCCGATGCCGACGGCCAGCGGCGCGCCCGACGCGCCGTGCGGCAGGCGCGTGGACAGGATGTCGAGCCGGAACCTCTCGGCGCGCACCGGGGCGCGCAGGGTCACGTCGCCCGCCGGGCTTACGGCGAGGCGCGGCGACGAGCCGCTCGGCCAGCTCAGCCGCACACTGGCCGGCACGCGCACGCCTGGCGGCGGCGGCGCGATGTGCAGCGTGGTGAGCGTGACCGGCCGCGGCGTGCTCCACGAGAGCCACGCCCGCCGGAACGGGTTCCAGCCCGCGACCCAGGCGCGCGCGGTCGTGCCGTCGAACGCGCTCGAGGCGCGAAAGCGCGGCTGCCCCTCGAAGCGGCTCGACGAGTCGAAGCCGGCCGCACCGCGGTAGCCCGCCAACCGGTCTAGCGCCAAGTCGCGCGTGGCCGGCCGCACGGTCACCCAGCCGTCGGCGCGCCAGCTGCGCGCGGCGGGCGGGCTGAACAGGCGGTCGAGCCCGGCCTCGCCGTCGCCGGCATTGCGCACGTAATAGGGCTCGGACTCGGCGGTGTCGAAGCGCCGCTTGGTAAGCGCCGGAGCCGGGACCGAGCCGCGCGCGAACGGGTCGTCGCCCGTGGTGCGCGAGAACAGGTAGGTGAGCCCGGTCCCGCCGAGCTTCTGCCCGGCGAGCGCGCGCTCAGCCAGCACCGGCACGCGCAACGCCTCCGTGACGTGCAGGCCGGGCACCTCGACCTCGTCGATGCCGCCGACATAATCGGACACGCCCGGCGCCGGGCTGATCTTCGTGATCGTCACGCGCAGATTCCTGACAGCCCGCAGCCCGAGGTCGAGCCGGTTCCAGCCCGGGTGCACGTCGAAGCGCTTGCCCCCCACCATCACCTGGGCGACGCGCAGGCGCGGGTCGGCGTGCGGCAGCAGGTCGATGTGGTCGACGTCGCGCGGCCGCCTGAAGCCCACCTCGAGCCAGGACTGGTCGCGGGCCAGCGCGGGGTCCGCCTCCCAGAAGGTGCGGGGCGAGCCGTCGAAGGCGGCGTACGGCCGGTGCTCAGGGAACTGCGCGAAGCCCGGCGAGCTGGGCGCGCGCACGTAGCTCGCGCCGTGGTACACCGCCACGGTCTGCCCATCCGTGCCGCGCTCGGCGAACGGGTTGAGCTGCGCGGCGTCCTTCGAGATCGGGTCGGTGGCGGAGAGCGTGGTGCCGCTGTTCTGCCGCAGCCGCGAGGCTACGAACACCTGGCGCCGATTGGAGTCGCTGATCACCACGTTGCCGGAGCGCGCGGCGTCCGCGCCCAGCGCGTCCGCGCCGAGGTCGCCGGCGTATTCGAACGCCTGGCGCGGTAGGGCGCCCAGTGCGGCCAGCTCCGCCACCCCCGCCGCCGAGCCGTCGATCACCGTCTGGCCGGTGAGCGGCTCCACGCGCACGATCCCGCGCGCCGCCGGTAGGTCGTAGCGCCGTACCTCGGGCAGGCGCACGGGCGCGCCGAGCTCGCCCACGGAGGGCTTGAACGTGGTCTGCGGCCCGTAGCGGCGGGCCGGCGGCCCGAGCTGCGGGGCGAGCGTGCGCGCGGCGTCGGCCGGCGCCATCGCGCCCGACAGCTCGGCGTTGTCGTCGCTGCCGGTGATCACCGAGCGCGCGCCGATCAGGCCGAGCAGCGGCGGCAGCTCGCCTGGCACGAGCCGCTGCTGCTGCACCAGCGAGTCGATCGTCCAGAAGATGTCGATCGCGTGCTCGTCGGCGTACGGCGGCACGTTCTTCACCGACACCGGGCGCTTGGTGAGCGCGGGCAGGATCGGGTCCACCGTGCCGCCCCACTTGTAGAAGGCGAACGCCTGGCCGGGCAGGACGACCGCGCGCGAGTTGCGCGGCAGCTGGCGGTTGAGGTCGTGCCCCGCCTGGGTCCACGCCGCCGGGATGCGCTTCCAGGACACCTGCTTGTCGATTGCCCGGCCGCTGACGAGCGGCCAGGCCGACAGCGCGAGCAGTGCCGCGCCCACGCAGGCCACGACCACGCGCACGGCCGTGCCCCGCGCCCGCCGCCACAGCTCGGCCGCCGCAACGCCGCCGAGGCACGCCAGCCCGAGCGCCACCAGCGGACCGGCCTTGTAGGTGGTGCGCAGGAAGTGCACCGAGTTCGAGTGGTTGTAGGTGAAGTTGAGACCGTGCCTGAGCGGCGTGCCCTCGGGCCAGCCCACGGTCATCACGAGCAGGCCCAGCAGCACGAGCGCCAGCAGGTAGGGCCCGTAGCGCCAGCGCCGAGTCCAGACGAAGCCCGCCAGCGAGAGCGCCGGCACGAGCAGCGTCGCCGCCACCACCGCCGGGTTAAAGAGCAGGAGCCCCGAGTCGCTGAAGTAGGACTCGAGGTGCGAGCCATAGCCGACGCCGAGGTAGCTCAGCCAGTAGCCCATCAGCCGCAGGCTCTCGGTGAGGCTCGTGGTCGCCCAGATCGACCCGGGGTGCTCGGTGAACGGCAGGAAGTCGAGCCCGAATTTGGCCGCCACGAGCACCGGCACGATCCACCACAGCGACGCGAGCAGCATGAGCGGGATCGCGCGCAGACAGAAGTCGCGCACCGCGCGCCACGGCAGCCCGAGCACGAGCGGCTCGTAGAGCAGGAGCAGCAACGGGCCGAGCAGCATGAACGCCGTCACCGTCGCGTTCACGCCGCCGCCCATCGAGGTGACGATCAGCGCCGCCGCGGCCGGCCACCACCAGGAGCGAGCGCTGCGCAGGCCGCGGTGGACGACGAGCAGCAGCCACGGCAGCGCCGCGTAGCCGAGCAGGAAGAACGTGGTGCGGTTGGTGAACACCACCACGTACGGGTTGAGCAGCACGATGAGCCCCGCGGCCAGGTGGGCGGCGCCGCGCGGGCGATCCAGCAGAGCGTCGAGCAGCCGCACCGTTCCCCACGACGCGAGAGCGAGCACGAGCGCCAGCCACAGCCGGTCGACGAGCCAGGGCGCGATCCCGAGCGCGTGACCGAGCGCGAAGAACGGCCCCATCGGCCACAGGTAGCCGTCGTACTGGCCGGACCACACCTGCCCGAGCGTGCCGTTGGGCGTCCACGCCGAGGCGACCTCGGAGAGGAAGCGCCCGGGGCTCACGTGCAGATCGATCTTCGTGTCCGAGCTGGCCCAGCCCGGGCGCTGGACCAGGGCGAGCGTCAACGACAGGCCGGCCAGCAGCAGCGGAATGCGCGGGTCGCGGCGGAACGTGCGGGCGAGTCGGCTCAGAACGAAAATGCGGGCGTCGGCTGTGGCATATTCTGACGGTGTCCGCTGAGGCGCAGTCCCCCCTGGCCGGTGCCGGGCTGCGCAGAAGAGTTCGCGCTGCGGAGCTCGTGTCCGGCCGCCGCATCTATGTGATCCTGCTCGCGGCAGGGCTCCTGATCTCGGGCTTCACGATCCTCCGCCGGGTCGACCCGTTCGACGAGGGCATCGCGCTGCAGGCGGCGCGGCGCGTGATGCAGGGACAGCTGCCGCACCGCGACTTCCTCTGGCCCTACGGCCCCGCCGAGCCGTACCTGATGGCCGGGCTCTTCAAGCTGTTCGGCGTCTCGCTGCTCGACTGGCGCATCCTGCGCGTCGCCAGCGACGCGGCCGCCGCGCTCGCCGTGTTCGTGCTCGCACGGCGCGTGGCCGGCACCTGGCTCGCGCTGCTGGCGTGGCTCGCCGCGGCGTGCGCGCTCGCCCAGCCCACGAGCGCCAACCCCGAGGCCGAGGCGCTCGCCTTCGGGCTGTGGGCCGTGGTGGCGGTCAGCGGCGAGGCCGAGCCCGGTGCCGGCGCGCTCGTCACGGGCGGCGTGCTCACCGCTGTGGCAGCGGCGTGGCGGCCCGACTTCGGCGGCTACGCGCTGCTCGCCTGCGTCGCCGCGCTGCTGCCGCGGCCGGGAGGTCGGGGCCGCAGGCTCGCCGTGTACGGCGCGGCGTTCGCGCTGCCGCTCGCCGCCGTCTACCTGCCGCTCCTGATCGCCGCCGGCCCGCACGACTTCTACGAGGGGCTGGTGGGCAACTCCGCGAGGCAGGGCAGCTACTGGCGCCTGCCCTTCCCCATTCACTACCGCGGCCCGCTGCCGCTGTGGCCGCCGTGGCAGCTCGCGAAGCGCGCCAAGGACGTGCTCGTGTTCTACGTGCCGCTGCTCCTCGTGATCGGGTTCGCGCTCGGCGGGGGCGTGGCGGCCTGGCGCTGGGCGCGCACGCGCGCGCTCTCGTGGACGAGCGCCGCGGTGGTCGTGCTCGGGCTCTGCACGCTGCTCTACCTGCTCTCGCGCACCGACGACCTGCACACCGCGCCGCTGCTCTGCGCGGTGGCCGTGCTGCTGGCGGGCGCCGCCGCCTGGCTGCGGCCCCAGTTCGCCTGGGTGCCGCTCGTCGTGCTGCTCCTGCTCACGATCTACGGCGCGTCCAACCGCCTGTCCGCGGCCATCCTCCCGCCCCACCTCGAGACGATCCACGTGCCGGTTGCGGACGGCGTGAAGGAGGGCCCGGCAAACGCCCGCGCCCTCGACCGCGTGGTGCCACTGGTGCAGCGGCTCGTGCCGCCCGGCGGCTACATCTACGTCGCGCCGCGGCGCTCCGACCTCGTGCGCCTGAACGACCCGACGCTCTACGCCCTCGCCGAGCGCAACGACCCACTCAACCGCGACTTCGGCCTCCAGACGAGCCCCGCCGCCCAGGCGCAGATCGTGGCCGTGCTGCGGCGGGTGCACCCGCGCGTCGTGATCCGCTGGACCGACCCGATCTCGAGCCAGCCCGAGCCCAACCGGCGCGGGCGCTCGAGCGGCTCGCGGATCCTCGACGGCTACCTCGCGGGCGCTTACAGGCTGCTCGAGCGCGATGGCTTCTACGACGTGCTCGTTCCGCGCGGTTAGGACATCAGATCAAGGCTTGAAGGTGAGCCCGCGGCGAGCGCGCCGCGGCCCGCGCCGCTCGGCCTGGTGCGGTGCCGGCGGCCGCTCGGCGTCCGCCAGCACGTGCTCGACCTCGCGCGTGAGCGCCTCGCGGAAGACCGAGACGTCGAAGCGCGCAGCGTTCTCGACGCACGCCGCCGGGTCCACCGCCGAGTCGTCGAAGCCGGTCACCGCCGCGGCGAGCGCGTCGGGGCCGCCCTCCCAGAAGCAGCCGGTCACGCCCTCGGCGACGGTCTCGAGGGTGCCGCCGCCGCGCACCGAGATCACGGGCCGCCCGGCGGCCTGCGCCTCGACGGCAACGATGCCGAACTCCTCGACGCCGGTCATCACGAGTGCGCGGCTCGAGGCGAGCAGACGCGCCGCCTCGCCGTCGCTCACGCGTCCCGCGAAGGTGATGCTCGGGCCCGCCAAGCGCCGCAGCCGGCGGTAGTCCGGACCGTCGCCCACCACGACGAGCGGGCGGCCCAGCCGGTTGAAGGCGCGGACCGCGACGTCGAGCTGCTTGTGCCGCATCAGCTCGGACAGGATCAGGTAGTGCTCGCCCACCTCGGCAGGGGCGAAGCGCGCGGTCTCGACGGGCGGGTAGATCACCTTCGACTCGCGCCCGAAGTAGGTCTTGATGCGCGCCTGTGTCGTGCGCGAGTTCGTGAGGTAGCGGTCGACCCGCTGGGCGGCGATCCAGTCCCACTGGCGCCAGCGCCGGAACAGCGCGCGCAGCATGGCGCGCGAGACCGGCGTGCGGCATGCGTCGAGCGTCCGGTCGCGCGCGTTCCAGGCGTAGCGGAACGGGTTGTGGCAGTAGCAGACGTGGGTCGTGCCCTCGTCGCAGATCACGGCGTGTGCCCACGCGCTCGAACTCGACACCACGAGCTCGTAGCCGGACAGGTCGAGCGACTCGATCGCGGCCGGGTAGAGCGGCAGCAGCGGGCGGAAGGTGGTCGAGTTGGGGCGCAGCCGCTGCAGGAACGAGGTGTGCACCGTGCGTTCCGCGAAGCGTCCCTCCGTGCCCTTCGGGTCGTAGATCGCGGTGTACACGTCGGCGTCCGGCCAGGTGTCGCACATGGCGAGAAACACGCGCTCCGCCCCTCGCACGTCGAGCAGGAAGTCGTGCACCAACGCGACCCTCGAAGGGCGAGTCCGAGTTCCCTCCATCGGCGCCAGCTTAACCACTGGTCCGCGCGTTAGCCTCCCGACGGTGACTCCCAAGGTCCAAGGGGTCGCTGTCGCGGCTCTCCTCGGGGGCCCGACCGTGATCGCCTTTTTCTCGGGCGGCTATTTCCAGGGGCCACGGCTCGTCGCGGGCATCGTGGCGTGGGCGCTCGTGCTGGTCGTGGCGGCCACCGTGCGGCGGCCGCTGCCCTCCAGCGGGCCCGGGATCGCCGCTCTGGCGGGGCTCGCCGGGCTGGCCGCGTGGACCGGCCTGTCGATCGCCTGGGCGCCGCTGCGCGGCCCCGCGTTCGAGGACTTCCAGCGGCTGCTCGTGTACGTGGCGGTGCTGGTCGCGGCCGCGGCGCTGCTGCGGCCACGTGCCTTGGCGCGCGCCGTCGAGCCGGCGCTCGCGGGCGGCGCCCTGATCGTGATCCTGTACGGGCTGTCGAACCGCGTGCTGCCGGGCATCGTCCACCTGGCCCACTCGGGCAGCGCGGGCGGGCGGCTCGAGCAGCCGCTCACCTACTGGAACGCGATGGGGCTGCTGGCCACGCTCGGCTTTGTGCTGAGCACTCGGATCGAGGGCGACCCGGGGCGGCCGGAGGCGATGCGCGCGGGCGGCGCCGCGGCGTGCGTCCCGTTCGGCGTGGCCGTGTACATCAGCTTCTCGCGCGGGGCGCTCGTCGCGCTGGCGCTCGGGCTCGTGATGCTCGTGCTCGTGATGTCCACGCGAGCGCAGCTGCGCGCGGTGTTCGTCGCCCTCGGGGCCGCCGTGCCGGCGATCATCGTCGCGGCGCTGCTGCCCGGCGTGCACGCTCTGCGGGGCGGGCTCGGGGCGCGCGAGGCCGAGGGCGCCGCGATGCTGGTCGTGCTGCTGGTGCTGTGCGCGGCGGCGGCGCTCGCGCAGCGGCGGTTCGTGCAGGCGGCGCCGCCGGCGCCGCTGCGGCTCCCGCGGCGCGCGCCGCTGTACGTCGCGCTCGTGGTGTGCGTGCTCGCCGCGGCGGGACTGGCCGGCGCGCTGCACGAGAAGCACGGCGCCGGCACGCCCGCGTTCGGCGCCAACGCCAGGCGGCTCAGCTCGGTGGAGACCAACCGCACGGCCTACTGGGACGTGGCCTTCCGCACCTTCTTCCACCACCCGCTGAAGGGCCACGGCTCGGCGAGCTTCCAGGTTGACTGGGCGCGCGAGCGCAAGATCCCCGACCCCGCCAAGGACGCGCACTCGCTCTACTTCGAGACGGCCGCCGAGCTCGGGATCGTGGGCGTGGCGCTGCTGGCGGCGCTCCTCTACGGCGTGGGCGCGAGTGCGGTGCGCGCGCACCGCCGCCGGCCGGAGCTGTCCGCCGGCTGGATCGCCGCGCTGTCGGCCTGGGCCGTGCACGCCGGGCTCGACTGGGACTGGGAGATGCCCGCGGTGGCGCTGATCGCGCTGTTGCTCGCCGGCGCGCTGATCGCCTGCGCGGACGGCGGTGAGCCGCGCCGCGAGGCCGCGCTCGTCACGAGCGGCCACGGCGCCGCGCCGCCCGAGCCGGTGACCGCGGGAGGCGGGCGGACGTGATCGCGCGCGCCACACTCGCCACCGTCGCGGTGGCCGCGATCGTGCTGATGGGACTCTGGTACTCCGACTTCCACGCCACGCACGCCGCGACCGAGGCGCTGCTGGGTGCCAAGGCCGACCGCGCCGAACTCGAGCGCGGCATCCACGACGCCGACCACGCGGGGCGCCTCAACCCGAGCACCGACCCCGACCTGGCGAGCTACGGCCTCCTGCTGCGGCTCGGGCAGACGGCGGAGGCCAACCGCGTGTTCGCCTCGGTGGCGCGGCGCGAGCCCGACAACCGCACGGCCTGGTCGCTGCGAGCGGTGACCACGCAGGGCACCAACACCGCCGAGTTCGAGCAGGCGCTCGCGCGGCTCCACAAGCTCAGCCCGCTCACCACGAGGCGCCCTTGACCGCGCTGCAGCGGGTGCGGCCATTCTGGCTGCTGCTGGGCGTCATCACCGCGATCGGCTGCGTCGCGCGCGTGGCCTACATCCTGCTCGTCGCCCGCCACATCACCGTGCAGGGCGACGCGCTCACCTTCCACCTGCTCGCCAACCTGCTGGCGCAGGGGCATGGCTTCGTGGCCGCGCAGCCGTACGCGCTCCAGGGCATCGTCGAGCCGACCGCCGAGCACCCGCCGCTCTACCCGCTGATCCTCGCCGGCGTCTCGTGGATCGGCGAGACGAGCTACACGGCGCACCGGCTGGCGTCGGCGCTGATGGGCACGGGCACGGTGTTCGCGATCGGCGTGCTGGGCCGGCGTGTGGCGGGCGAGCGCGTGGGCCTCGTGGGCGCGGCGGTGGCGGCGCTCTACCCGATCCTGATCGTCACCGACGGCACGCTGCTCAGCGAGTCGCTCTACGGCCTCCTGATCGCGCTCACGCTGATCGCCGCCTACCGGCTGCTGGACAAGCCGTCGCTCTGGCGCGCGGCCGCGCTCGGCGGCTTGTGCGCGCTGTGCGCGCTGACGCGCGCCGAGGCGTCGCTGCTGCTGCTCCTCCTGGTGATCCCGCTGGCCTGGCGCGGCGGGCGCGCCCTTCGCGGCCGCCGGATCGCGGTGGGCGTGGTCGCCTTCTTCCTCGTACTCGCCCCCTGGCTGATCCGCACCTGGATCGCGTTCAACCAGCCGGTGTGGATCTCCACCAACAGCGGCACGCTGATCGGCGGCGCCAACTGCCGGCAGACCTACTACGGCGACCAGATCGGCCTCTGGCGGATCGATTGCCTCAAGCTCGCGCACGGCACGGAGGCACACAAGGCGGCGATCTGGCGACGCCAGGGGATCGACTTCGCCCGCGACCACGCCGGGCGGGTGCCGATCGTGGCGGCCGTGCGCGTGCTGCGGGTGTGGGACTTCTACCGACCCAACCAGGGCGCGAATTACGAGACGCTCGAGCAGCGCGACCTGCGCACCGAGCAGATCGGCCTCGGCGTCTACTACGCGCTGCTGCCGCTCGCGCTCTATGGCGCGGTTTTGCTGCGCCGCAATCGCTGGTCGCTCTACATCCTGCTCACGGCCCCGATCCTCGTCACGATCTCCGCGGCGATCGGCTACGGCATCACGCGCCTGCGCATGGCGGCGGAGGTGTCGCTCGTCGTGCTCGCGGCGGTGGCCGTGGTGGCGCTGCTCGAGCGCCTCGCCGCCCAGATCCCAAGCGCATCTGGGACCCTTGAGGCCGAGGCATGAACGTCCGCGCCGGCCGCTTCCCGTTGTTCGACTCGCTTCGCGCCATCGCCGCCCTGGCGGTGGTGACGACGCACGCGGCGTTCTGGACCGGCGCGGTGGTGGGCGGCAACTCGGCGCTCCGCCCCTACCTCGCGCGCCTCGACGTCGGCGTGACGATCTTCTTCCTGATCTCTGGCTTCCTGCTCTACCGGCCGTTCGCGCGCGCCCATCTGAACGACGAGAAGCAGCCGCGCACGGTCGCCTACGCCTGGCGCCGCGTCCTGCGCATCGTCCCCGCGTACTGGCTCGCGCTCACGGTGAGCGTGATCTGGCTCGGGTCGAGCGGCGTCTTCACCCCCAGCGGCATCCCGACCTTCTACCTCTTCGGCCAGATCTACCAGACGCACACGCTCGCGGGCGGGCTCAACCAGGCGTGGACGCTGTGCGTCGAGATCACCTTCTACGCGTTCATCCCGGTGTGGGCCTTCGCGCTGCGGACGTTCCGCGGCTCCACACCGAGGACGCGGCTCTGGCTCGAGCTCGGCGGGCTCGCCTTCCTCTTCGCCGGCAGCTTCGCGGGCAAGCTGATCGTGCTGAACGCGCAGGGCCAGCGGCCCGTGCACTACACCTCCGCGCTCGAGATCCTGCCGATGTACCTCGACCAGTTCGCGGTCGGCATGACGATCGCGGTGTTGAGCGTGTGGTGGGAGGAGCGCGACGAGCTGCCGCGCGCGCTGCGCCCGCTCGACCGCTTCCCGTCGCTCGCCTGGCTGTTCGCGTTCGTCGCGTTCTGGGTGGTGAGCACGCGGATCGGGCTCAGTGGCTTCATCTCGCAGCAGTTCACGCACACGCAGTTCATCGAGCAGCACCTGCTCTACACGGCGGTCGCGTTCGGCCTGACCCTCCCGGCCGTGTTCGGCGACCAGTCGCGCGGCTTCATCCGCCGCTACGTGCTCGGCAACAAGGTGCTGCTCTGGCTCGGCCTGGTCTCGTACGGCATCTACCTCTGGCACCAGACGGTGTTCGACCAGCTCGCCCGCTGGCACTTCGACGGCTCGAAGCTGATCCACCCCTACATCGGCTGGGAGGTGGCGGTACTGGCGATCACCGTGACGATCGCCGCGATCAGCTACTACGGGCTCGAGCGGCCGATCCTGCGCCTCAAGCGGCTGGTGCCGAACCGCCGCGGCCAGGCGCGCGGCGAGGCGCTCGCGGAGCCCGCCCCGCTCACCCCTCAGCCCGTCCCGGCGGCGGGCGAGCGGGCCTGATCTGGTACGAATCAGTCGTGCTCGCCAAGCGCTCAGCAGCGATCGCGCTGGTCATCGCCGTGCTCGCCCTCCCGGGCGTGGCCCTGGCCGACAGCGCCGGCGACAACCAGTACCAGGACCCGTTCTCGAACGTGCCGACGCAGCCCAAGAAGAAGTCCTCGGGCTCGCAGGGCAACACCCAGCCGGCGCCGACGCAGACCCCTGCCGCGTCCACCACGCCGTCGTCCACCCCGGTGCCGGGCAGCGCGAACGATCCGATCGCCCACGCCGCCGGCGACAGCCTGCCCCGCACCGGCTTCCCCGTCCTGCCCGTGGCGGCGCTGGGTGCCGCGCTCGTGGCCGCGGGCCTCGTATTGCGACGCCTCGTCTGAGGAGGACGCGTGCTCTCGGTCCTGATGCCGGTGTTCAACGAGCGCGCCACAGTCGAGCGCGCGATCCAGTCGCTGCTCGCCGCTGACCTCCCGACGCAGGTCGAGCTGATCGTGGTGGACGACGGCTCGACCGACGGCTCGCGCGAGCTGCTCGAGCAGCGCGACTGGGAGGACAACGCGCGCCTGCTCAAGCACGACCGCAACCTCGGCAAGGGCGCTGCCGTGCGCACCGCGCTCGCCGAGGCGCACGGCGAGCTCGCAACGATCTTCGATGCCGACCTCGAGTACAGCCCGGACGACATCGCGGTGCTGCTGCCGCCGCTCCTCGACCAGCGCTCCAACGCCGTCTTCGGCGTCCGCGCCTTCGACGGCTACACGAGCCACTCGTTCCTCTACGTGCTCGGCAACAAGGGGGTGACGCTGGCCGCCAACGTGCTCTTCAACGTCTACCTGCGCGACATCATGACCTGCCACAAGGCGATCAGGACCGAGCTGTTCCGCAGCCTGCCGCTCACGGCGCGCGGCTTCGACATCGAGCCCGAGATCACCGCGCGGCTGCTCCAGCACGGCGAGCGCATCTACGAGGTGCCGATCCGCTACCGCGCGCGCTCGACCGAGGAGGGCAAGAAGCTCACCTCACGCGACGGCTTCCGCGTGCTGCGCACCCTGCTCCGCTGCCGGCTGTCTGGCGGCGCGCACGCCAAGGTGCGGCCGGAGCACGTCGCGCCGGCTCAGACCGACGCCACCGGCAACGGCTCGTTGCCCGGCACGTCCGGCGTCGGCTCGAACGAGCCCCTGCGCAGGTAGTCGCGCAGCTCGGCGAGCAGGCCGCGCTCGAAGCCCCAGGTGGCCGCCGCGGTGGCGGCGAGGAACAGCACTAGCTCGGCGATCGCCTGGCCGAGGCTGCGGTGGCCGCCCCAGAGCGCGAGCCGCAGTGCGACAGCGGGCAGCGCTCCGACCACCACTGGCACGATCCCGCGCAGCCCGAGCACGGCGAGTTCCACGCCCGGCAGCAGCGCCTTCACGTACGCGCGCCGCACCACGAGCACCATCGCCACACCGAGCAGCCGCCCCCACACGAACCCGCTCGACCCCCAGACGATCAGCCCGGGCACGGCGAAGCCGAAGAAGCCGAAGAGCAGGACGGTCGACTCCACCGCCTGCGGCGACGAGCGCCCCCTCGCGCGGTAGAAGGAGAACCAGTTGTAGCCGAGCTGCTGCAACCCGGCCGCCGCGCCGAGCCCCTGCAGCAGGACGATCGCCGGGTCCCACTTGTGCCCGAGCACGAAGTGCACGAGGTCGGGCGAGAACAGCACGAAGCCGGCGCCGAACGGGAAGGCCCACATCATCGTCACGCGGTTCGACTTGACGAACAGCTCCCGCAGCGTGTGCAGCTGGTCGCGCACGATGCAGATCGCCGGGTAGATCGTGGTGGTGACGATCTGGTCGGCGCGGTCGGCGTAGCGGGTGAGCGTGAACGCGAGCGTGATGAAGCCCGCGGCCTCGAGCCCGCCCTTCAGGTCGAACGCCAGCACCTGTCCCTGCTGGATCAGGAGCATCACGGCGGCGGTGACGAAGATCGGCCAGGAGAAGCTGAAGTAGCGCCGCCGCGCTCCGGCGTCGAAGCGCAGCCGCAACGGGTATGGGGAGACCGCGATCGCGGCCAGCGCGCCCGCGGTGTTGCCCACCGCCGGGCCGATCACGAGGCTCCACACCCCTACGCCGGTCGCCGCCAGTGGCACCGTGACCGCGAACGTGACCACCGGGATGATGAATTGCAGGATCCGCGTGCGCAGGAAGTCCATACGCCGGAAGAAGATCCAGCTCGGTGACTGCAGCGCGAACGCGATCGGCAGGTACGAGACGGCGAACGTCAGCGCCAGCAGCCGGTCCTCGCCGTAGACCACCATCACGATCGGCGCCGCCACCATGATCGCGAGGGAGAACCCCAGCGACAGCAGCAGCTCGAGCGTGAACGCGCGCTGGAACTCCTCCTCTTGCCCGGCCTCCGACTGCTGCACGTAGGCCTCGTCGATGCCGACGCGCTTGAGCGCGACGATCGTCATCGCGGTGACGGTGACGATGCCGTAGAGGCCGATGTCCTTCGGCCCGAGCAGGATCGTGACGATCAGGCCCTGGAGCACCGCCAGTGCCTCGCCGCCCGCGAGGAACACGCCGTTCACGATCGCCCCGCGCGCGGTGCGGCGGCGCAGCTCCGGCCGCGGGAACGAGAGGCGGTCGTCCATCGACCGAAGATGGTCGCAGCGTCCGGGGATGGCGGCTAGATGATGGGTGCCTCATCATCTAGACTCGCGCCGCCTTGCCCGCGCTTTTCGTGAGCTACTCCGGCCTGCTGGGCGGGGCCGAGCGGTTCCTCCTCGACATGGCCGGCGGCCTGGCCGACACGCCGTCGCTCGCCTGCCCCGACGGCCCGCTCGCCGAGCGCGCACGCGCCGCCGGGCTGCACGTGATCGAGCTGCCGGAGCGGCGGCTCGAGTTGCGCGCCGGGCTGCGCGACCGCGTCGGCGCGCCGCTGCGGATCGCGGCGCTCGCGCGTGAGCTGCGAGGACTCGTTCGCGACCTGCGCCCAGACATCGTGGTGGCCTGGGGCATCCGGCCGCTGCTGGCCGCCGCGGCGCTCGGGCGCGAGCGCCCGCCGCTCCTGTTCCAGCACAACGACCTGCTGCCCGGAACAGCGATCGCGCGCGCGGTCCGCGCGGCCGCCCGCCGTGCCGATGCGGTGTCGACCGCATCCGAGTGCATCCTGCGCGAGCTCGGTGGCGAGGGCACCGTCAGCTACCCGGGCGTGGACCTCGAGCGCTTCCAGCCGAGCCCGCCGCCGTCCGCTCCACCCGAGGTGCTCTTGCTCGGTGCGATCACCGCCTGGAAGCGGCCCGAGCTGGCGCTCGAAGCCGTGGCGCTCGCAAGCCGCGAGCTGCCCGAGCTGCGCCTGCGTATCGCCGGCGCGCCGCTCGGCGCCGAGGGCGAGCAGCTGCTCGCCACACTCCGCCGCCGCGCCGAGCAGCCCGACCTGGCAGGCCGCGTCGAGCTAGCCGGACCGGTCGACTCCGCCGACGCGCTCGCGGGCGCCACCTGCCTCCTCCACTGCGCCGACCGCGAGCCCTTCGGCATGGTCGTGGCCGAAGCCCTCGCCGCCGGCCGCCCAGTCGCCGTCCCAGCGAGCTGCGGTCCCGCCGAGATAGCCGACCCAGCCTGCGCCGTCCTCTACGAGCCAGGCAACGCCCACGCAGCAGCAAGAGCAATCACCGACGTCATCGAGAACGCCACAGAGCTCGGAACAGCAGCAAGACCCAGAGCAGAAAAGCTGTTCGACCTACAAGACCGCCAGCGGGACTACGGCCAACTCCTCGAGAAGCTCTCCCCGCCACCCGCCCCCCGCCACCCGCCCCCCGCCACCGCGCTCGTAACAGTCACCCACAACTCAGCGCACCACCTCGAACGGCTCATCAAGTCAGCAACCGCCCATCTGCCGCAAGCGCGCGTAATCGCCGTTGATTCCGGTTCGTCCGACGACAGCGCCGCCACCGCCCGCCGTCTCGGCGCCACCGTGATCGAGCTGGGCGAGAACGTCGGCTTCGGGCGCGCCTCCAACGCCGGCGTGGCCGCTGCCGAGGAAGAGGTCACGGTCCTCGTCAACCCCGACGTCGAGCTCGTGGACGACTCGCTCGCCCGGCTCGCGGAGCAGCTCGCCGCCGGCAAGCCGGACCGCCTGCTCGCCCCCGTCGTGCTGCTGCCGGACGGCTCGCGCCAGGACGCAGCCCAGGCCGAGCCCGGCTCTGCCGCCGCGGCGGCGATCGCGCTCATGCCGCCCGCCGCAATGCCCGGGCCGCTGCGCCGCGCGGCCTGCCCCTGGACCGCGGACGGCCCGCGCCGTGTGGGCTGGGCCGTGGGCTGCTGCGTCGTCGGCCGGACCAGCACGCTCAAGCAGCTCGGACCCTTCGACGAGCGCATCTTCCTCTACGGCGAGGACCTCGAGCTCGGCCTGCGCGCAGCCGACGCCGGGATCGAGACCTGGTTCCACCCCGAGGCGCGCGTGATCCACCATCAGGCGCACAGCTCGCTACCCGAGTTCGGGGGCGAGCCAACCGAGCTGCTGGCCAAGCAGCGCCGCGCCGTGGTCGCGGAGCGCCGCGGCCGCGCGCGCGCCCGCCTCGACGACCTGCTCCAAGCCACCACGTTCGCCGACCGCATCGCGCTGAAGACGCTCACCCGCCACGGAACCACCCGCGAGCGGGCGCAGCTGCGTGCCCTGCGCGTGGCCCGGAAACAGGACACGGGATGAGCCCGCCCACGGTGGCGATCAACGCACGCGCGGCGGTCCGGCTCGAGATCGGCGGCGTCGAGCGCCTGGCCCGCGAGATGGCCAAGCGACTGCCGGAGCTCAACCCCGAGCGCTACCACGTGGTCAAGCCGCCCCACGGGCTCGCGCACCGCGCCGGGCACGCGTGGGAGCAGGCCGCGCTGCCCGTGCTGGCGCGCGACGCCAAGCTCATCTACTCGCCCGCCAACCTCGCCCCGCTCGCTAGCCGCCGCAACGTGGTCGTGATCCACGACGTCGCCGCCCTGCGCCACCCCGAGTGGTACGGCGCGGCCTACGTCGAGTACCAGAAGGCGCTGCTGCCGCGGCTCGCCAAGCGCGCCCGCCACCTGCTCACCGTCTCCGAGTTCTCGAAGAGCGAGCTGATCGAGGTGCTCGGCGCCAAGCCGGACCAGGTCACCGTCGTGCCGAACGGGGTCGACGAGCGCTTCAACCCCGAAGCCCACACGCGCTCGGTGCAGGCCGTCCACCACCTGGAGCGCCCATACGTGCTGGTGGTGGGCACGCGCATCGCGCGCAAGAACGTGAACGCGCTCGCCACCGCGGGGCGCCGCCTCGAGCAGGCGGGCGTCGAGCTCGTGCACGCCGGCAGCGGCCGCGGCTACATGCACGCCGAGGAGCCCGGCGCGCTGCGTGAGCTCGGCTACGTCAAGGACGAGCACATGCCCGGGCTCTACGCCGGCGCGCTCGCGCTGGCGATGCCGTCGCTCTACGAGGGCTTCGGCCTGCCATGCCTCGAGGCGATGGCGTGCGGGACCCCGGTGGTGGCGTCGAACCGCGCCGCCCTGCCCGAGACCACCGGCGGCGCCGCTCTGCTCGTCGACCCCGAGGACGAGGTCGCGCTCGCCGAGGCGCTCGAGCAGGTCCTGGCCGACGACCCACTCAGGCAGAAGCTGGCGGCGGCGTCGCTCGCCCACGCCGCCAAGTTCAGCTGGCGCCGCACCGCCGAGGAGACCGACGCCGCGCTCGGCGCCGTGCTCGCCTCCGGCTGAACACTTGCCAGCGCCACACGCCCGGCGGTAGAACAGGTCCTGCAGTGAAAGGAGCCAACCGCGCGTTGCTGGTCACCGCCATCGCCGGCGCCACTTGCTGCGCGAGCGCGACTGCCGCGCCGCCGAGGGTCGCCCACCTCCACTACACGCGGTCGGTCACGGTCAGCGGCTCGTTCGTGGACAGCTGGACGCGCAGCGCCACCCAGGACTGCGGCTTCCAGGGCAGCGGCTCGACCACGGTCACGTTCGCCTGGACCAAGGCCTGGAAGGTCGTCCCGGCGCTCGACCCGCCCAAGGGCTCCGGCGGCCGCTGGGTGCTCGAGATCGACGCCGGCGACCGCCTCCACCCGCGCGCCGCGCCCGCCTTCCTGATCACCGACCTGCCGGCGCGCCCCCTCACGGCGAGCTACGCCTACGTCGACAACGCGACCCAGGTGGGCACGGACTGCGGCCCGCCCGTGGGCAACCCGTGCGCCAACGTCACGAAGACCGTGAAGGGCAACCTCTTCGGCCAGACCCGCCACACGCTCGACTTCGACGCCACCTTCCAGCTGCCGGTGCTCGAGGGCGCCTGCACCACGGGCACGGTGACCAACTGGTACGCGCCGTTCGTGAAGCACGACGAGCTGTTGGTCCCGATGCCGAGCGCGCGCACGCTCGGCCGCCGCCGGACCGTGGTGCTGCACGCCTCCGACTCGGGCCACCAGAGCTCGGACAACGGCGACTCGACCGTGAACGAGAGGCTTACCCGCAGCGTGACCGTGACGTTCAGGAGCCTCTAGCGTGCGTTCATTCCGGCGGGCCGGGCGCAGCGACCATGCTCCGGGCAAGTTCACCCAGCTCGTCGACGCGCGTCTGCAGGTTCTGCTCCGCGCTCGGGTCGGTCCACCGGACGCTGACGCCGGCGTCCACTAGCTCCGCCCGCAGGCGATGGTCATCAAGGTGCTCGACGTCGATCATCACGGCGGCGAACTCGTTTGCCTCTGACATGGGTACCTCGACGACGCTGGCGCGACCACGGGCCGTGAACGCCTCGTCCCCTTCCGCGAGTATTGCCAGTGCCACCTGCGGCTGCTCACGAAGCCGGGCAAGTGACGCATCGTTGCGGTTCAGGGCGAGCAGGATCCGGCGGTCGCCCGCGCGGATGGGAGAGGTGACGGGGATCGCGTAGGGAACATCCCCCAAGGTCGTGAGGACTCCGATCGTCATGGCCGGCCAGTCAGGCAGGCTCCCGAGTTCCACCTTCCCCGGCTTCGACGCGACGACGACCGGCTTGCGCTTGGGCAGTCGCGCAATCGTCTCCTCGTCGAGGTTGAGGTGAGCGCGCACGAGCTCGGGCGGGGTGAGCGCCATCCACTGCTGCAGTGACACGTCGGCGAAACGGTCGCTCTTGAACATCTCGAGGAAGGTGAGCGTCTCGCTGCCGGTGTTCTCCACGTAGTGGCCCATCGCGAACGGGACATAGCCGACGTCGCCCGCCTGGTAGTCGAAGGTGCGGGCCTTGCCGCTCGCGGCGAACACCGTCATCCGGCCTTCGCCGGAGAGGTAGTACTGCCACTCGTCGGCGTTGGGATGCCAGTGCAGCTCGCGCATGCAGCCGGGCTCGACCTCGACGAGCGCAGCGGCGATGGTCTTCGAGACGGGGAAGTTGCGCGAGTCTGTAATCCGCGCCCGCCCCCCGGGCGCCTCGATCGGCTCCTGCTCGAGCATCCGGTGGGTGAACGACTGCGGCACCACTCCGGCCGGCGCCGGGACCGTGTCCTGGTCGTGACGCGGCGGCACCTTGCCGGCAAACATGTAGCGGCTGTGATCCAGGTCGCTAGGCAGGTTGTCGAACGCCGACTCGGGCACACCGAAGTTCTTCGCGAGGACCTCGCGCGGCGTGTGCGCGAACCAATCGGTGATCAGGAACGTCTCATTCTCGGAGAAGTTGCCGTCATCGAAGACGAGCAGGAACTCGCAGCCCTCCTCGAACGCCTGGATCGAATGAGGGATGCCCGCGGGGAAGTACCAGAGGTCCCCCACGCCGACGTCATCGACGAAGTTGCGCCCCTCGGCGTCCACCGCGGTCAGCTGTGCGGTCCCGGCGATCATGTACGCCCATTCGGCCTCCTTGTGCCAGTGCAGCTCTCGGATGCCACCCGGCTTGAGACGCATGTTCACACCGGCGAGGTCCTTCGCAACCGGCAACTCGCGCGTCGTCACCTCGCGCGCCCAGCCACCAGAGAGCACGCGGTTGTGCGCCTGCGCGTAGGGAAACTTCAGGTTCGGGATAGTGCCCGAGTCGGTTTGCGGCGAGATGAGAAGGTCGGGGTTTTCCGCCTCGACCGCGCCATTCCGCGGCCCGAGAATCGAAGCTCCCAGACCGTTGCTGACTGGCTCCATGGTGGCTCCTCTGGCTGTGTGGGCCCGCAGCATGGCAGTGGTCTCGCCGCACTTTGAAAGCCTTTGCGCATCGACCGACAAGGCTTTCCGATCGGGCGCCGTCGGCGGACGGCGGACGCGTCCTAAGCGCAGGCGCCAGTAGCCGACTTGCGGCAGCCCTCGCGCGCCCGCGCGCTGCGCACGTACGCGGCGAGCTGCGGCTGAGCGGAGAACGTCGAGCCGCCGAAGCGGTAGAGCCCGGTGAAGCTGAAGATGTCGCCGCTGTACGGCGAGGACCACGTGTACCAGTAGACCCGCCCGACGAGCAGCCCCGGCTTGCGCCGCTGCGTCGCCAGCAGCGAATAGGTCTTCGTCAGCCGCTTGGCGGCCACGCGCGGCGTCGTCTGCAGCGTGTTCTTCGACTTCGTATGCCCCTTCGACGCCGGGAAGCCGAGCTCCGTGACCCAGATCGGGACGCGGGCATCGTGGTGGGCGCGCAGCACCTGGCGCACGAGCTGGACGATGCGCACCACGTGCGCGGGCGTGGCGGTGTACGGGTGCACGGCGGCCACGTCGAAGAAGCCGTGGATGCCGCCCTGCTCGTAGAGCGCCTGGATGGCCTCCCAGGACAGGTTGGTCGCGCCCGCCAGCACGACGGTCGAGCCCGGGTCGGCGGCCTTCAGCGCCTTGTAGGACGCGCGCAGCAGCGCGCCGTAGCCCTTGGCATAGCCGGGCGCGTTCCACTGGTAGCGCAGCTGCGGCTCGTTCCAGATCTGCCAGGTGCGGAGCGGCCGCTTTGGCAGCTCCGGATGCTCGGACCAGAACGTGCCGCTCGGCCCGTAGCGGGCGACGAGCGCCGTCAGGAACGCCGCGTAGTCAGCCGGATTCGCGGGCGGCGAGTTGAACAGCGCGCTGTTCTCGCGCGCCCAGGTGGGCGCGTAGATCACCACGGGCAACAGGTCGATCCCGTGGGCGCTCGCCCCGGCCACCAGCGGGTCGATCGAGCTGAAGTCGATCGAGCCGCCTTGTGTGGGCTGCGCGTCCGCCCACGAGAACACGACGCGCGTGCTCTCCACGCCCGACTCGGCCATGCGCGGCCACTGCCCGGCGAGCACGTCGGGTGGCGCGCTGAGCACGCTGCCGTCGAGCACGGTGCCGTAGAAGTCCCGTGGAACGCTGCGCGCTGACGTCGGCGCCGCCGCCCCGAAGAGGGCGACCAGCGCGAGTCCCAGCCCTAAGCTGAACCGCAGGCGCACGTGCATGCGAACACGTGAGCATACGAAGAGGTGCGAAGTTGACGCGAGCGTCATGGATCTGTTGAATCCCCCGGCGGTGTCGGACGTCTGCATCATCGGGGCCGGGTCGTCCGGCATCTCCTCCTGCCAGGTACTGAAGGCCCGCGGGATCGCTTTCGACTGCTTCGAGAAGGGCTCGAACGTAGGCGGTCTCTGGCGCTATGACAACGACAGCGGGCTCTCGTCGGCCTACAGCTCGCTTTACATCAACACCTCGCGGAAGGTCATGGAATACAAGGCCTACGCGATGCCGGCGGACTACCCGGACTACCCGCATCACACCCAGATCGCCGACTACTTCGACGACTACGTCGACCACTTCGACCTCCGCGACCACATCCGCTTCCGCACCGAGGTCACCGAGGTGCGCCCGCTCGACGGCGGTGGCTGGGAGGTCCTGACCGACCGCGGCCAGACGCACCGCTACCGCGCGGTACTCGTCGCCAACGGGCACCACTGGAACCCCAAGCTGCCGAAGTACCCGGGCGACTTCCGCGGTGAGACGACGCATTCGCACTACTACCGGACGAGCGAGGGCTTCGAGGGCAAGAACGTGCTGGTGGTCGGCTTCGGCAACTCGGCCGTCGACATCGCCTGCGACACCGCCCGCGTGGCGCGCCAGGTGTTCCTCTCCACCCGCCGCGGGGCGCACGTGGTGCCCAAGTACCTGCGCGGTGTGCCGGTCGACGAGCTCGTCACCCCCGCCAACAGCCGCCTGCCGTTCTGGGTCACGCGCGTCATGCTCACGCGGCTGCTCAAGCAGGCGCAGGGTTCGATGACCGACTACGGGCTGCCCGAGCCCGATCACCGGCTCGGCGAGGCCCACCCCACGATCTCCTCGGAGCTGCTGCCGGCGATTGGCCACGGCCGTGTCAAGCCCAAGCCCGGCATCGACCAGCTCGACGGCCACAGCGTGCGCTTCGTCGACGGCAGCGAGGAGCCGATCGACATCATCGTCTGGTGCACCGGTTACGAGATCACGTTCCCGTTCCTGCCGCCGGAGGTGCTCGAGCCGAAGGACAACGAGCTGCCGCTCTATCGCATGGTGGTGCCGCCCGACCTCGACGGCCTCTTCTTCATCGCCCTGCTGCAGCCGCTCGGGGCGATGATGCCGCTGGCCGAGGCGCAGTCCGAATGGGTGGCGGACCTCCTGAGCGGCGAGGCCGCGCTACCCGAGCGCGACGAGATGTGGAAGGAGATCGGGCGGCGCCGCGTGCAGCTCAGCAAGCGCTACGTCAAGTCGACGCGGCACACGATCCAGGTCGATTTCTTCCCCTACTTGCGCGAGATCGAGCACGAGCGCAAGACGGGCCGCAAGCGCAGGGCGCGCGGCCGCGGCACGGTTCCGGCGCAGGCGCAGCCCAGTCAGCTCACCCCCGCCTAGGCCGGAATTCCGCTCTATACCGCAACTCGGTCACCCTTTCGGGTGATTGAACAACCGTGTCGGGAATCAGCGCAGCACGCGAGTTGACCGAGGCTGAGAACGTCCGCGTTCGCAGGCCGCACACGCCGTCGCTCAACTGGCAGCGGAATTTGCCGACACAGAGATTGATAGCTATGCGCATCAAGCGTCCATTCAGGACCGTTGTGCTCCCCGTCGCGCTGCTGGCGGCGGTCGTCGCCGTGCTCTGGGCGCGCGGCGCGTACACGCCCGCGCTCGCGGTTCTGGCCGCGCTGTGCTTCGTCCTGGTGGTCCCTGCGCTGCTCGCCTTCGGCACGCTCGAAGAGCAGCTCGCGGACAACGAGTTCGCGATGCTGCACGACCCGCTCACCGAGTTGCCCAACCGCCTGCTCTTCCACGACCGCGTGCACCAGGCCATCCTCGGCGCCACCCGCACCGGCACGCGCGCCGCGGTGATGGTGCTCGACGTCGACCGCTTCAAGGACATCAACGAGGCACTCGGCCACCACATGGGCGACCTGCTGCTGTACGAGCTCGGCTACCGGCTCAAGGACTCATTGCGCCAGAGCGACTCGGTCGCCCGCCTCGGCGGCGACGAGTTTGCCGTGCTGCTGCCCGAGATCGACAGCGACTCCGACGCCCTAGCGGCGGCGCGCAAGATCCGCGACGCGCTCGCCCTGCCGATCGCCGTGCGCGACCTCAGCCTCGAGGTCGAGGCGAGCGCCGGCATCGCCGTCTACCCGGACCACGGGCTCGACCCGGAGGCGCTGCTCCAGCACGCCGACGTCGCGATGTACAACGCCAAGACCTCGCAGTCCGGCTGCGAGCTGTACGCGGAGACCCGCCACGAGTTCTCCGCCAGCCGCCTGCGCCTCGTGCAGGACCTGCGCGGCGGGATCGCCAACGGCGAGCTCGAGCTCCACTACCAGCCCAAGATCCGCCTCTCCGACAACCGCGTGGTGGGCGTCGAGGCGCTCGCGCGCTGGAAGCACCCGGAGCAGGGCATGATCCCGCCCGACAGCTTCATCCCGCTCGCCGAGCACACCGGCCTGATCCGCCCGCTCACGCTCGCGGTGCTCGAGCAGGCCATCGACCAGTGCGCCGCCTGGCGCGCCGACGGCATCGAGATCGGCATGAGCGTGAACCTCTCGCCCCGCAACCTGGTCGACCACGAGCTCCCGCACCAGATCAAGCGCATGCTCGAGGAGCGCGGCGTGCCCACCACCTCGCTCGAGCTCGAGTTCAGCGAGGGCACGCTCGTGGAGGACCCCAAGCGTGCCCGTGACGTGCTCGCCCGCCTCGACGCGATGGGCATCTGGCTCGCGATCGACGACTTCGGCACGGGCTACTCGACGCTCGCCGACCTCAAGCAGCTGCCGGTGACCACGCTCAAGGTCGATCGCTCGTTCGTTATCTCGATGGACGAAGAGGAGGGCGACGCGGCGATCGTCCGCTCCACGATCGCGCTCGGCCGCAACCTCGGCCTGCGGGTCGTCGCCGAGGGTGTCGAGAGCGAGAACGCGATGGACGAGCTGCGCCGCCTGGGCTGCGACATCGTGCAGGGGTATTACGTGAGCCGCCCGGTGCCCGCCGCCCAGTTCGAGGACTGGCTGAGCAAGCGCTCGGTCAGCGAAGCTGCTGCCTGACGGACCTCAATCGGCCCGCCGCGGCCAGTGCGGCCGGTGGGCGCGGAACCAGGCGCCGATGCGCCCGCGCCGGGTGGGGCCGGCCTCGACGAGCAGCGGCGACGGCGGTGTCAGCGGCTTGGCCGTGAGCGGCTGCTGCTGCTGGTAGGCGTACGGGTAGTAGCCCTGTGGCTGCGGCTCGAACTCCTCAGGCACGCCGCGCTGCTTGAAGCTGTCGAGGAAGAGCATCCAGAAGCCGCCCACGAATGCCGCGCAGCAGGGCACGAGGAACGCGGTGATCAGGTAGACGGGCGGCAGGCCGGCCACGTTGTCGGTTACGTACTGCTTCTCCCCGAAGTGCTGCACGGTGACCACGACGAAGACCACCATCAGCGCGGCGAACAGCACCATCGCGACGACCGAGAAGAGACGCTGAGACCAGCGGAACGCTGCAGCCATGTAGGAAAGTTATCCGCGCGCCGGTGGCCCCGGCAACCAACTCGGGTTACTGTCGTCAGGTGAATCGCCGGGTACGCCGTTTCGCGCTGCTACTGACCGCATTTGCCGCACTGGC